>NZ_JAZBQR010000003.1:0-538241 GCF_036348395.1 Pseudomonas sp. AL 58 | reverse complement strand
CAGCAATCTCAAATGACTATTTCGATTTCTCGTGTAGTCACTTGTGATGCTGATAATCTTTTTGACTATCAGTCTGATTTCACAAGCACCCACACGAATTGCTTGATTCGATTGTTAAAGAGCGGTTGGTTAAGAGCTTTTCGTCTCAACCGAGGCGCGCATTCTACGCTTTCCTCTGTCTCTGTCAAGCGTTTATTTTGAAGTTTTTCAGAATTTTCCGTTCAACTTCAACCACTTGACTCGCTTCGATCTCTCGTTAGCGGGAGGCGAATTCTACAGCGTTTCAATTCGCTGTCAACCACCTTTTTCACCGCTGCCGATCTATTCGACCGAAGCACTTTCGACACTATCGCTAAACGTCTAACTCATTGATTATCAAGGAGTTTTCCGTTTCGACTGCGCCGTAAGTGGGGCGAATTATAGAGATATAAAGCAGCACGTCAAGGACTATCTGTAACGTTTCTATGCATCACGCCCAAATAGGCCAAAACAAGAGAGGGGAGGCCTTACGGCCTCCCCTCTCTTTCTAGCCGCACTTACAGGCTTGGGAATGCGAACTGCGAAGCCTCATGGCTGGCGCGTTGTGGCCAGCGCTGAGTGATTGCCTTGCGGCGGGTGTAGAAACGCACCCCATCCGGGCCATATGCATGCAGGTCACCGAACAGCGAACGCTTCCAGCCACCAAAGCTGTGGTAAGCCACCGGTACCGGCAGCGGCACGTTGACACCGACCATACCCACTTCGATTTCGTCGCAGAACAAGCGAGCGGCCTCACCGTCGCGGGTGAAGATACATGTGCCATTGCCGTACTCGTGCTCGTTGATGAGCTGCATTGCTTCCTCCAGGCTGTTAACCCGTACGACGCACAGCACTGGCCCGAAGATCTCTTCTTTATAGATGCGCATCTCTGGCGTCACGCGGTCAAACAGGCAGCCCCCCAGGAAGAAGCCTTCCTCATGACCGGAGACACTCAGGCCGCGACCATCAACAACCAGTTCGGCACCGGCCTTGAGACCGTCTTCCACATAGCCTGCCACCTTGTCGCGATGCTGCCCGGTAACCAACGGCCCCATGTCCAGACCACAGGAAGTGCCTGCACCGATTTTCAGCGCCTTGATCTGTGGCACCAGCTTGGCCACCAATGCATCAGCGACCTGGTCACCGACACATACGGCAACCGAGATCGCCATGCAACGCTCGCCACAGGAACCGTAAGCGGCACCCATCAGTGCACTGACCGCGTTATCCAGGTCGGCATCCGGCATCAGTACTGCGTGGTTCTTCGCACCACCCAGCGCTTGTACGCGCTTGCCACGGGCAGCGCCTTCTTTATAGATGTACTCCGCGATTGGCGTAGAACCTACAAAGCTCAGTGCTTTGACTTCAGGTGCTTCAATCAGGGCATCCACGGCAACCTTGTCGCCGTGCACCACGTTGAGCACACCGTCAGGCAGGCCAGCCTCTTGCAACAGTTGAGCAATCAGTAACGTCGAGCTTGGGTCACGCTCAGACGGTTTGAGGATGAAGCAGTTGCCACAAACGATGGCCAGTGGGTACATCCACAGTGGAACCATCGCCGGGAAGTTGAACGGAGTGATGCCGGCAACCACACCCAGCGGCTGAAAGTCGGACCAGGCGTCAATGTTCGGGCCGACATTGCGGCTGTACTCACCCTTCAGTACTTCGGGTGCGGCACAGGCAAACTCAACGTTCTCGATACCCCGCTTCAGTTCACCAGCGGCGTCTTCCAGGGTCTTGCCGTGCTCTTCGCTGATCAACTGGGAGATACGCGCTTCGTTCTTTTCCAGCAGTTGCTTGAAGCGGAACATTATCTGAGCGCGTTTAGCCGCGGGTGTATTGCGCCAGGCCGGAAACGCTGCCTTGGCGGCATCGATAGCCTGTTGGACCGTTTCCTTGCTGGCCAACGCTACCTTGTGGATAACCTGGCCAGTGGACGGGTTAAAGACCTCGGCGGTACGTTCGCCGCCAGACACCAGGTCGCCGTTGATCAAATGTTGAACAATGCTCATGCAGAACTCCAGAGAGGGTGCTAGTCCAGGCGCGGGGCTGCCCGCGCCTGCTACTTATATATAGAAGGGCTCAGTCGACCTGGTTCAGCGCTTCGCCGACTGCATCGAACAGACGGTCCAGCTCCTGCGGCTTAGCGTTGAAGGTTGGTCCGAACTGCAGGGTGTCACCGCCGAAGCGGACGTAGAAACCGGCTTTCCACAGTTTCATCGCTGCTTCATAAGGGCGAACGATGGCATCGCCGTCACGCGCAGCAATCTGGATCGCACCCGCCAAGCCGTAGTTACGAATATCAACGATGTTCTTCGCACCCTTCACGCCGTGCAGCACGCTCTCGAAGTGCGGCGCCAGCTCAGCGGCAGCCTGAACCAGGCCTTCTTTCTGCAACAGGTCCAAGGCCGCAATACCTGCCGCGCAGGCAACTGGGTGCGCCGAGTAGGTATAGCCATGGGGGAACTCCACTGCATACTCGGGAGTCGGCTGGTTCATGAAGGTCTGGTAGATCTCAGTACTGGCAATCACGGCCCCCATCGGAATGGCGCCGTTTGTGACCTGCTTGGCGATACACATCAGGTCTGGCGTAACACCAAAGGCCTCAGCGCCAAAGTTCGCCCCCATGCGACCAAAACCGGTAATCACTTCATCGAAGATCAGCAGAATGTTGTGCTGGTCACAGATCTCGCGCAAACGCTTCAGATAACCCTTCGGTGGCGGCAATACGCCTGCAGACCCTGCCAGCGGCTCAACGATCAGCGCAGCAATGTTCGAGGCGTCATGCAGCTCGATCAGCTTCAGCATCTCATCAGCCAGGGCGATACCGCCTTCTTCAGGCATACCCTTGGTAAAGGCGTTGCTGGCCAGCACGGTGTGAGGCAGGTGATCGACGTCCAGCAACTGGCCGAACATCTTGCGGTTGCCATTCACCCCGCCGAGGCTGGTACCGGCAATGTTCACGCCATGATAGCCACGGGCACGACCGATCAGCTTGGTTTTGGTCGCCTGACCTTTCAGGCGCCAGTAGGCACGCACCATCTTCACGGCGGTGTCGGCGCACTCAGAGCCCGAGTTGGTATAAAAAACGTGGTTCAGATTGCCCGGGGTCAGGTCGGTGATCTTCTCGGCCAGTTGGAACGACAGCGGATGACCAAACTGGAAGGCTGGCGAATAGTCGAGGACACCCAACTGACGCGACACGGCTTCCTGGATTTCCTTGCGGGTATGGCCCGCACCACAGGTCCACAAGCCCGACAGTGCGTCGTAGATCTTGCGGCCCTTGTCATCGGTCAGATAACTGCCTTCAGCGGCGACGATCAGGCGCGGATCACGCTGGAAGTTACGGTTGGCGGTATACGGCATCCAGTGCGCATCCAGCTTGAGCTGGCTGGCCAGACCGTTCGGTGCGTGTTCAGGCATGTTCATCGGACAAACCTCGCAAGGCGATTGGGTGATGTGTGTTGTTGCAGCTAAGTTGTCATGGCTATAAAGTCTGAAAAAGCCTACTTTTCTAATCTTTAGATAACCGAGCACTAAACTATGAGCCGTCGCCCGGAGCCCCTTGCCCAGGTCAGTGATTTCGATATTCGCTTGCTGAAGATCTACCGCAGCGTGGTGGAGTGCGGCGGCTTTTCGGCTGCCGAGAACGTACTGGGCATTGGTCGATCGGCAATCAGCCAGCAGATGAGCGACCTGGAGCAACGCCTTGGCTTGCGCTTGTGCCAGCGGGGCCGTGCCGGTTTCTCGCTGACCGAGGAAGGCCGCGAGGTCTATCAATCCGCCCTGCAGTTGCTCAGCGCCCTTGAGAGTTTTCGTACCGAAGTCAACGGCCTGCACCAGCACCTGCGAGGCGAGCTGAACATTGGCCTGACCGACAACCTGGTCACCCTTCCACACATGCGGATCACCCATGCCTTGGCACAACTCAAGGATCGTGGCCCCGACGTGCGTATCCAGATCCGCATGATTGCACCCAGCCAGGTCGAGCAAGGTGTGCTGGACGGCAGCCTGCATGTTGGCGTGGTACCACAGACCAGCCCGCTGTCCGGGCTGGAGTACGAGCCACTGTACAGCGAGCGCTCACTGCTCTACTGCGCCGTGGGTCATCCGTTGTTCTACGTCGACGATCGCCAACTCGACGACGAACGCCTGAACACCCAGGATGCCATTGCACCGACCTTTCGCTTGCCCGCCGACATTCAGGCTCACTATCAAGTGCTCAACTGCACCGCCAGTGCCTCGGACCGCGAGGGCATGGCCTTTCTGATCCTGACTGGGCGCTACATCGGTTATCTGCCAGACCATTACGCCAGTTCCTGGGTACAACAGGGACGATTGCGAGCCCTCAAAGCCAGCGAACGCTTTTATGATTTGGGGTTGTCCTGGGTAACCCGTAAAGGCCGCCGACCACACCTGGTACTGGAGAGCTTTCTGGAAAGCCTTGCCGCGACCCGCTAAGAGGCTGGCACAGCAGTACCAAACACCCAAAAAAACACGAAGATTGCGTTTTTTAGCGGGTAGATGCTTGCCTGATAGCCGTGACTGGGTTATCTGTTGCTCTGCATTTACTTCGTATTTTCCGGAAACGCCCCATGACCCTGGAAGTCCCTGCGCATCGCCTGACAGCCTCCGGCAAACCTGCTGGTCGCATACGCCAAAAGAACGAGCAAGCTATTCTCAAGGCCGCCGAAGACGAGTTCGCCCGCCATGGCTTCAAAGGCACCAGCATGAACACCATTGCGCAGAACGCCGGGCTGCCCAAGGCCAACCTGCACTACTACTTCACCAACAAGCTGGGGCTTTACGTTGCGGTGCTGAGCAACATCCTCGAACTATGGGACAGCACCTTCAACACCCTGAACAGCGATGACGATCCCGCTGTTGCGCTGAGCAACTATATTCGCACCAAGATCGAGTTTTCGCGGCGCAACCCACAAGCCTCACGCATCTTCGCCATGGAGATCATCAGTGGCGGCCAGTGCCTGAGCGAGTACTTCAACCAGGACTATCGCACCTGGTTCCAGGGGCGGGCAGCGGTCTTCCAGAGCTGGATCGACGCTGGCAAGATGGACCCCGTCGATCCAGTACATTTGATCTTCCTGTTATGGGGCAGTACCCAGCACTACGCAGACTTCGCGACCCAGATCTGCCAGGTCACCGGCCGTAGCCGCCTGACCAAGCAGGACATGGAAGAAGCCAGCAACAACCTTATCCACATCATCCTCAAAGGCTGTGGCCTGACACCTCCCAATTGAACATCGTTTATGCCTTCAACTCTGTTGGACACCTGCGAGTTTCGCGAAGAAATCCGTAAAAGCCGCTTCATTACCCTCGCAGGCCCGATCAGTAGCCCAACTGAAGCTCAACAATTCATTGAGCGACACAGTGATCTGGCTGCAACCCATAACTGCTGGGCCTGGAAAATCGGTCAGCAGTACCGTAGCAGCGACGATGGCGAGCCTGGTGGTACCGCAGGCCGGCCAATTCTCGCCGCCATTGAAGCCCAGGACTGCGACCAGGTCGTTGTGCTGGTGATCCGCTGGTACGGCGGTATTCAATTAGGTACTGGAGGCTTGGCACGGGCTTACGGTGGTGGCGCCAACAAGTGCCTGCAGCAGGCCGATAAAAGACGCCTGGTCAGCCGAGTCCGCCTGCGCTGCAGTTGCACGTTCAGCGAACTGGCACTGCTCAAACTACGCGTCGCAGAAGTCGACGGCCTGGTGCTGGATGAGCAATTCACCGCCAATGGCGTCGACGTGCAGATTGCCCTTGGCGAAGCGCACATCGAGCCTCTCCAGCGCCAATTGGCGGACCTCAGCCGCGGCCGGATCCTGTTGGAACGTACCTGACAGTTGCCCACATCCACTGTGGGCCTGGCTGTGGATAAGCTCTGAGCATTCCTCTACAGCCCTTTTAAAACGTGGCCTGCAAGCAAACGATCATATTTTGATCAATATTTGATGACAGCGCTTCAATTGCCCGAAAATCAGACGCTTAGGTTGATTTATAGCCAATCGAAGACTGCCCACTGACGCTTATACCTCTGTTTTCGCCTTGCACACAGATACTGTGGAGCAACCTGTGGATAAACCGTGTACGCCTTAGCCAAGCGCTTGAACGGTCACGCCTGTGGCAAGCTGGTTGTTTTTTGAACAATCCTGACACTCAGTGCAACGTCATGACGAAGGCACCCCGCCGCGTCATCGCGACCGAACTGCACCTTGGCTGAAGGCTGGAGTATGCTTCAAGGTCACTCCCAAATGAGCCTCGGCACATGCATTGGTAAATGCCCTCAACCCTGCAGTGTGAGCGGCAATGCCGTGCGCCTCCTTGAAAGGAACCCTACGCATGAGCACCCAGAAAAACGCATTGATCATTGGCGCGTCACGCGGCCTGGGCCTTGGCCTGGTGCAGCGTCTGAACGAAGAAGGCTGGAACGTCGTGGCCACCGTCCGCGACCCGCAAAAAGCCGCTGCGCTGAACGCAGTGTCGAATGTTCAGGTCGAGACACTGGAGATGAACAGCAGCGCCCAACTTGACGCGCTTCAACAGCGCCTCAAGGGGCAGACCTTCGACCTGTTGTTCATCAACGCCGGCGTCAAGGGCCCGGACAACCAGAACGCTGAGCACGCGAACCTCGATGAGGTCGGTCAACTGTTCATGACAAACGCTGTAGCGCCCATTCGTGTCGCCCAGCGCTTTGCCCATCAGGTAAAGACAGACGGGGGCGTGATCGCCTTCATGAGCTCAATCCTAGGCAGTATCAGCATTCCCGATGCGCCAGAACTGGCCTTGTACAAAGCCAGCAAGGCCGCGCTGAACTCAATGATCAACAGTTTCTACGGCCCCCTGGAAATCCCCGGCCTGACCGTATTGGCCATGCACCCGGGTTGGGTCAAGACCGACATGGGCGGTGAAGGTGCCGAAATTGATGTCGCCACCAGCACCCGTGGCATGGTTGAACAGGTCAAGGCAAACAGCGGCCGGGGTGGCCTGTATTTCATCAACTACAAAGGCGAGCCCCTGATCTGGTGAATTGAATCACCACCGCTGAAACAGTAGACTCCAGGTCTCGCCTCCATGGCGGACCTGGATCAGCAGACAGGGCAACACTGAGCTGGCTAACCTGAACCCACTTTCAGAGGAGCCGGCACCATGCCTGCGACCCGTATCTGGTTGAAAAACCCCCTCGCCATCTTCACCGCCAACACCCTTGACGCCCGTGGCGGCCTGGTGATCGAAAATGGCCGTATCCACGAAGTTCTTGGCTTGGGACAATCTCCCGCCGCCCCCTGCGATCAGATCTTCGATGCCCGCGAGCACGTAGTGCTGCCCGGGCTGATCAACACCCATCATCACTTCTACCAGACCCTCACCCGCGCATGGGCACCGGTGGTCAACCAGCCACTGTTCCCCTGGCTCAAAACGCTCTACCCGGTCTGGGCTCGTCTGACCCCCGAGCGGCTTAAAGTGGCCACCCAGGTTGCACTGGCTGAACTGTTATTGTCGGGCTGCACAACGGCAGCCGATCACCACTACCTGTTTCCCGAAGGCCTGGAAGAGGCCATCGATGTGCAAGTCGAAAGTGTGCGGGAACTGGGTATGCGTGCCATGCTCACACGCGGCTCGATGAGCCTGGGCGAGGCCGATGGGGGGCTTCCGCCGCAGCAAACTGTGCAACAGGGCGAAGTGATCCTGGCGGACAGCCAGCGGCTTATCCACAACTACCATGAGCGCGGCGACAGCGCGCAGATCCAGATTGCCCTGGCCCCTTGCTCGCCCTTCTCGGTCACCCGCGAAATCATGCAGGCCAGCGCCAGCCTGGCGGAAGAAATGGATGTACGCCTGCATACACACCTGGCAGAAACCCTGGACGAAGAAGACTTCTGCCTGAAACGCTTCGGCCTG
The DNA here is from genome assembly GCF_036348395.1 of Pseudomonas sp. AL 58. NCBI lineage: Bacteria > Pseudomonadati > Pseudomonadota > Gammaproteobacteria > Pseudomonadales > Pseudomonadaceae > Pseudomonas > Pseudomonas sp. AL 58. Next base: position 530,312 of record NZ_JAZBQR010000003.1, on the reverse strand, counting down.
CGCACCGTTGACTACCTGGACAGTGTCGGCTGGCTTGGGCCACGCACCTGGCTGGCCCACGGCATTCATTTCAACCCCGATGAAATCGCCCGCCTCGGCAAAGCCGGCACGGGCATCTGCCATTGCCCGAGTTCCAACATGCGCCTGGCATCGGGTATCTGCCCGACCATGGACCTTAGCAATGCCGGTGCGCCGGTCGGGCTGGGTGTGGATGGCTCTGCGTCCAACGATGCCTCCAACATGATGCTGGAAACTCGCCAGGCCCTGTACCTGCAACGCCTGCGCTATGGTGCGCAAGCCATTACGCCGGAACGGGTACTGGGCTGGGCAACCCAAGGCTCTGCACAATTGCTCGGGCGCAACGACATCGGCGAACTGGCGCCGGGTAAACAGGCCGACCTGGCCCTGTTCAAACTCGACGAACTGCGCTTCTCCGGCAGCCACGATCCGCTCTCAGCCCTGCTGCTGTGCGGCGCAGACCGCGCTGATCGAGTGATGGTCGGTGGCCGCTGGCGTGTCATCGATGGGCACATCGACGGCCTGGACCTCAAAGCACTCATCGCCAACCATCGCCAGGCTGCAGCGGCGTTGATGGCAGGCTAAGCAACTGAAGCCAATGCACGCTCTCATCGATGGCATATACAGTGCCATCGATGGGATTACTGTCGTGATCACTCATCCTAGCAGTGTGCAGGCACGCTAGAATGACGGCATCTGTACCTGAAGAGAAACGATTATGTACGACTGGCTTAACGCGCTGCCCAAAGCAGAATTGCACCTGCACCTGGAGGGATCGCTGGAGCCCGAGTTGCTGTTCGCCCTGGCCGAACGCAACAAGATTGCCCTGCCCTGGAACGATGTCGAAGCCCTGCGCGCGGCCTACGCGTTCAACAACCTGCAGGAGTTTCTCGACCTCTATTACCAAGGCGCCGATGTACTGCGCACCGAGCAGGACTTCTACGACCTGACCTGGGCCTACCTGCAACGCTGCAAGGCGCAGAACGTGATTCACACCGAGCCGTTCTTCGACCCTCAGACCCACACCGACCGCGGCATTCCTTTTGAAGTAGTGCTCAGCGGCATTGACCGCGCACTGGAAGATGGCCGCAAGCAATTGGGTATCAGCAGCGGCCTGATCCTCAGTTTCCTGCGTCACCTGAGCGAGGAAGAAGCCCAGAAAACGCTGGATCAGGCGCTGCCCTTTCGCGATGCATTCATTGCCGTTGGCCTGGACAGCTCGGAGCTCGGCCACCCACCCAGCAAGTTCCAGCGGGTATTCGACCGTGCCCGCAGCGAGGGCTTCCTGACCGTAGCCCACGCTGGCGAAGAAGGCCCACCGGAATACATTTGGGAGGCACTGGATTTGCTGAAAATCCAGCGTATCGACCACGGGGTTCGGGCCATCGAGGACGAGCGATTGATGCAACGCATCATCGATGAGCAAATTCCACTGACCGTCTGCCCACTGTCCAACACCAAACTCTGCGTGTTCGACCATATGAGCCATCACAACATTCTCGACATGCTCGAGCGCGGTGTGAAGGTCACGGTCAACTCCGACGACCCGGCCTACTTCGGTGGCTACGTCACGGAAAACTTCCATGCCCTGTACACCCACCTGGGCATGACCCAAGACCAGGCCCGTCGCCTGGCGCAGAACAGCCTGGATGCACGTCTGATCAAGGCCTGAGCCCAGATGGGGTAGTGGCTGTCCAGCCACTACCCCAAACTAGCGCGCGACACTAACAGATAACGGCCTTCAGCCAGCCACCTTGGCCACGACGGGTTGAGCCATCTGACGAATCTTGTGCATACCGGCGGAGGTGATATGCAAGGCGCGTGAATCATCATTCACGCGAACCCAACCAGACTGGATAAACAATTTCAATACGCTGCTTCCCAACGCCCCGCCCAGATGCGGACGCCGCTCACTCCACTCACTGCAACAATTGCACGGAACGCCTATCTTGCGCTGTCGTTGAGCCAACGCCTCGATGTAAATGCCCAGGCGGGCAAACTCCACACGCCCCTCCTGAGTCACTTCAAGCTGCTGCTCGACCAACTCCAACCAACCGCAGTCAAGTAACCGCTGATAGAGATCGGCCGCCAACTCGCCTCCCAGGTGATCGCCACACAAACGTGCCCGACGCATCGACAAGGGAATGCTGGGGTTGCCTTTCTCGGCCGCGCTGCCTTTCACCTCAAGCCCGAGGACCTGAACACTGGCCAGCGCCTCAACGGCCGCCCCAACCTCGGGCGTTGCGAGCTTGAAGTAACGTTTACGTCCGCGCGCCTCCAGCTTCAACAGGCCACTGGCCGACAACCTGGCCAAATGCGCGCACGCCGAGGAGGGCGTCAGCCCGGCCATCACGGCCAGTTCCTCCGAAGGCCGAGCCATCCCATCAATCAACGCCCAGAGCATGGCGCTACGTTTTGGGTCAGCCAGCAAGGTTGCAACTTTGCTTATACTCGAAACAGATTTCATCTCTTCACTCCCCGAGAAAAAGTCACTCTTTGCCAATTGATCAGGACACTATCAACAGCGATGCTCCGCTCCCGTGAGCGCAGAGAGCCGACTGTTTCGCAGACAACTACTAGATCGATGAAATCAAATGATGGGAGGCCCGCAGTTCGTTCCCTGCCATGGAAGCATCTCACGCTGTTAAACGATGACAACGCCAGTATAAGCCTGCGCATGGAAACAAAAATCACTTAAACCCGAGGCTACGCCGACAATACTCTGTGCTTCCCTCAACCTTGAACAAAATTAATGCCGGTTGATATAAGCGGCCTTTTCAACCCTCTAACCTTCACGCCACGAAAACCATGTCTCGTAGCGTTTTATTTAATAATTATGTTCTTTCATTGACGTAACAAAGCCTACGCAGCAAGTACATTAAACCCGCAGATAAATAGTCTGTAATTGTAAGATGGGCGGAGTGACGTTCTATACGAAACTAACACTCGTGCCTCCGGTAATTGCCGGCAACACTCATTGCATGAGCCCTGTGACAACTGCAATGGCATACCGAGCGGCGTTGCGCTCATGCCTTGCGGGAAAGAGGCCAGGTCAAAGGCATGCATGTGCTGGACGGTTTCCGAGCTACAGGCATGACCGCCAGTCAGCCTGATGACCCAGGTCATGTCGCCCCCTGTGCACCAACGCTAAACTGACTTCACCTGTTACTTGCCAAGTGGAGTCGGTGCGATGAACATCGTTGTCAAAGCAGTCGCTACAAAACCCGGAAGCCCATGGCAAGTGCAACTCGACCAGCACGTGGTGAGCTTTCGCAGCGAAGCCGAAGCACGCGCCTTCGTCACCACGCTGCAAGCCCGCCTACAGGCACCGCATCCACTCAAGCGGGTCGGCTGAGCATCAGCCAGCGTGTGACCTGAGAGAACACAACGGCCATCACGCCGCACAAGCTGATCACCAGTGCCATCGGTATGGCGCTGCCATCATCCAGTACGCTGACCAACGCCGCAGCACCTGCTGCCACACTGAACTGCAGGCACCCCAGTAATGCCGAAGCACTCCCAGCCCGCGCGCCCTGACCATTCATGGCACAGGCCGAGGCATTCGGCACAATCGCGCCCAGGCTGGCAATGCCTATGAACAACGGTATCAACAACGGCCACAAGGCGGCCGGATGCAGGGCGCTGAGCGCCAGTAGAACCAGCCCGGCCGTCACGTATACCCATACCGCCCGCGACAACAGCGCAGCTGGGCCGCGCCTGGCCAACAACCGCGCATTCACTTGCGCCATCAAGATGAACCCGGCGGCATTGGTGCCGAACAACCAGCCGTAGTGCTCGGCAGGCACACCGTACAGTTTGATGAACACGAACGGTGAACCTGCGATGTAGGCAAACATGCCCGCGATGGCGACACCGCCGGTCAGGGCATGCCCAAGAAAGACACGGTCGTTGAGCAAGCGTCCATACTGGCGCAACGCACCAGACAAGGGCTGACGCGGCTGATGCGCGGGCAAGCTCTCCGGCAAACCCAGTAACACCGCCAAGGTGCATAAGGCACTGAACACCGTCAGCACCAGGAAAATCGACTGCCAGCCGTGCAAACTGACCAGAACCCCACCGAACATCGGCGCCAGAATCGGCGCAAGGCCCATGACCAGCATCAACTGGGAAAAGACCTTGGCCGAGCCAACGGCATCGCACGTATCACTGACAATCGCTCGCGATAAGACCATCCCGGCACAACCGCCCAACGCCTGAACAAAACGCGCCACAATCAGCGCCTCCAGTGTCGGTGCGAACGCACAGGCCAGCGAGGCAACGGTAAACAGCACAAGGCCGATCAACAGCGGAATACGACGCCCGAAACGATCGGCCACCGGCCCGTAGGCCAACTGCCCCAGGGACAGGCCAAGAAAGTAGACGGCCAACGTCGCCTGAATGTGCTTCTCGTCGGTGGCGAACGCCTGCGCCATGGCTGGAAAGCCCGGCAAATAGAAATCAATTGCCAAGGGGCCGAAGGCACTCAAGGCGCCAAGAATCAAAACGGTTCGCAGGTTCATCGGAAATCCGTAGCAGGCTAAGCAAGTTCGTTAGTCTAACCGTATGGGATCCATTACAGATGAGCTGTTGGCCATTGCTGTAAAAAAAAGAGCGAACCTGCGTCCGCCCTTTCAGGTCATCAGGCCACCTCGGCCTGGTAACCTTCTTCATGGATCAGTTCGATAATTTTCGAAGGTGTCAGGGTGCTTTGCACACGCACCTGTTTCTTCCCCAGATCGACTTCAACCACCGCCGTCGGATCCTGGTTTTGCACCGCGTGGGTAACCGCTTTGACGCAGTGGCCGCAGGTCATGCCTTGGACATTGAATACATGCATCGGGAGTGCCTCCGTTCAGGTTTTGATGCAGTCTCAAGCTTGCCACCGTGGCAAGGTCAAGTTCCTCGATCTGCTGCCGGGCTGGAAATCGGCGCCCGCCTCGGCCAAGCTGCGCTCCTGACGATTCATGATTCAGGAGATTCAACTCATGCGCAGGGCAGCATTGGGCCTTTTCGGCCTGCTGGGTATGTTCGGCCTCGCCCCCCAGGCCAGTGCCGAAGGCCCCTCGGACTATAGCGTGCTGATCATTTCCCGGGAACGCCTGGAAGTGGCGACGACCTGCGAGATAGGTCTGTACCTCAACGATCAGCTGGCGGGCCGACTGTTCCAGGAACAATCGACTTCGTTCAACCTGCCAGCAGGCCCGGTAGCAGTGCGCATGCGCTTGTTGCCAGGGCAAGCCCCCGGCTGCCTGCCGGGTATCGAGAATCAACGCAGCACCCAATTGAACCTGCAGGCCGGGCAGATCAATAAGTACCGAATAGCGGTGGATCAAAATGGCCTCTACCTGAAAAAGGCAAGCCTGGGCTATTGACCTTCCCCGCGTGGGAAGGTTGAAGCTGGAGGCACGCCCAAGGAGGAACGCCCCCATGCCCGAATCTACCACCTTCGACCTGCCAATCGCCGGCATGACCTGCGCCAGCTGCGCAGGTCGCGTCGAGCGAGCATTGCGCAAGGTCGCTGGCACCGAACAGGTCAGTGTCAACCTTGCCACTGAGCAGGCACGCGTCACCGCACCGCTGCAGAGCCTGCCGGCATTGCTTGAAGCCGTCACGGATGCCGGCTACAGCGTGCCCACTCAAAGCCTTGAGCTGCAGATCAGCGGGATGACCTGCGCGTCCTGCGTCGGTCGGGTCGAACGCGCACTGGCCAAAGTGCCCGGGGTTCACCGCGTTAGCGTCAACCTGGCCAACGAGCGCGCCCATGTCGAGGTTCTCGGCACGATTGATACCGCGCTGTTGACTGGCGCAGTCGAACGCGCCGGTTACACTGCCACCCTGCCGCTCACCGGCAAGGCCGACCAGGACGTCGCCGAGCGCCGCTTGCACAAGGAGCGTTGGGCGGTAGGCCTGGCGATTGCCTTGGCCCTGCCGCTGGTACTGCCAATGCTGCTGCAGCCCTTCGGTATTCACTGGATGCTGCCGGCCTGGCTGCAGTTCGCCCTGGCCACGCCGGTTCAGTTCATCCTGGGTGCACGCTTCTATGTCGCCGCCTGGAAGGCCGTGCGGGCCGGGGCAGGCAACATGGACCTGCTGGTCGCGCTGGGTACCAGCGCCGGTTACGGCCTGAGCCTCTATGAGTGGGCACGCACCAGCCCCGGCAGCATGCCCCACCTGTACTTTGAAGCCTCAGCGGTGGTGATCGCTTTGGTACTGCTCGGCAAGTATCTGGAAAGCCGCGCCAAACGCCAGACGGCCAGCGCCATCCGCGCCCTGGAGGCACTGCGCCCTGAACGTGCGCTGCAGGTGATCGATGGCCAGGAGCGCGATGTGCCGATCAGCGCCTTGCGCTTGAATGACCTGGTAATGGTCAAGCCGGGCGAACGCTTCCCGGTGGATGGCGAGGTGATCGAAGGGCAAAGCCATGCCGATGAAGCCTTGATCAGTGGCGAGAGCCTGCCCGTGCCCAAGCAACCTGGCGACCGTGTAACCGGCGGCGCGATCAACGGCGAAGGCCGCTTGCTGGTGCGTACCCTGGCGCTGGGCACCGAAACCGTGTTGGCACGCATCATCCGCTTGGTCGAAGACGCTCAGGCGGCCAAGGCGCCGATCCAGAAACTGGTCGACCGCGTCAGCCAGGTATTCGTGCCCGTGGTGCTCCTGCTGGCCCTGGCGACGCTCGCGGGTTGGTGGATGGTCGGCGCCCCCATGGAAACTGCACTGCTCAACGCCGTCGCGGTTCTGGTCATCGCCTGCCCCTGTGCGCTGGGCCTGGCGACACCGACAGCCATCATGGCCGGTACCGGCGTGGCGGCTCGCCACGGTATCCTGATCAAGGACGCCGAAGCGCTGGAGCGCGCCCATGCGGTCAATCGCGTGGTCTTCGACAAGACCGGTACCTTGACCTCCGGTAGCCCGCGCATTGTCCACAGCCAAGCGGTGGTCGGCGATCAGGCGCAGTTGTTGCAACTGGCCGGTGCGCTGCAGCGTGGCAGCGAACACCCATTGGCCAAGGCTGTTCTCGACGCCTGTGATGAACAGCACCTGGAAGTGCCGCCCATCAGCGCCAGCCAATCCCTCACCGGACGCGGCATCGCCGGTAGCCTGGATGGACGCGAACTGGCGCTGGGTAACCGCCGGCTGCTTGATGAAAGTGGCTTGCAACCGGGCGATCTGGCCAAGGCTGCACAGGAATGGGAAGCAGAAGGTCGTACCCTTTCCTGGCTGATCGAGCGCGCCCCGCAGGCTCGCGTGCTGGGCTTGCTGGCCTTTGGTGACAGCCTCAAGCCTGGCGCCCTGCAAGCGGTTCAACAGCTCAGTGAGCAAGGCATCAGCAGCCACCTGCTAACCGGCGACAACCGTGGCAGCGCGCGCGTGGTGGCCCTGGCACTGGGTATCGAAGACGTGCATGCCGAAGTGTTGCCGGCAGACAAAGCCGCCACCGTTCTGGCACTCAAACGCTCAGGCACCGTGGCCATGGTCGGCGACGGCATCAACGACGCTCCTGCCTTGGCGGCGGCGGACATCGGCATTGCCATGGGCGGAGGTACTGACGTTGCCATGCAGGCCGCCGGTATTACCCTGATGCGCGGAGATCCGCGCCTGGTGCCAGCGGCCCTGGAGATCAGCCGCAAGACCTACGCCAAGATCCGCCAGAACCTGTTCTGGGCCTTTATCTACAACATGATCGGGATTCCGTTGGCCGCTTTCGGCCTGCTCAACCCGGTACTGGCGGGTGCTGCCATGGCCCTGTCCAGTGTCAGTGTGGTCAGCAACGCACTGTGGCTTAAAACCTGGAAACCCGAGATCCGACAACAGGACGACGCCCCATGAACATTGGTCAAGCCGCCCGCCACACGGGCCTCAGCGCCAAGATGATCCGTTACTACGAGTCGATTGGCCTGCTCAAGCCGGCCCTGCGCAGCGACAGCGGCTATCGCCTCTACCAACCGGAAGACCTGCACAGCCTGGCCTTCATCAAGCGCTCACGCGACCTGGGTTTCTCGCTTGAGGAAGTCGCTCGGCTGCTCACACTCTGGCAAGACCGCCAGCGCGCCAGTGCCGATGTGAAGGCACTGGCCAATGAACACATTGCCGACCTCAATCGCCGTATTGACGAACTGGTCAGCCTGCGTGACACCCTGAGTGAACTGGTCGCCCACTGCCAGGGCGACGACCGGCCGGACTGCCCGATCCTCAAGGACCTGGCTGCCGGCGGTTGCTGCCACTAACCCTGGCTTACTGCATCCAGGGCGGGGTAGGCTCGGCCTCCACGCCCTCCTGTGCAAGGGCTGCGCGACGACGGGCTTCGTCGGCGCGCGCGGCATCGATTTCACGCATCACATCGGCCACATTGGCACTGTGCTCGGTTTCGGCAAACTGCCCGCTCAGCTCTGTGTCCGGCAGCAGTTCACCCGCCTGATACAGCGCCCACATTTCCTTGGCGTATCGGGTTGCCTTGAGCTCGGGCGCAAAGCGCCCAAAGTAGCTGGCCATGTTGCCGACATCGCGCTCAAGCATGCTGAACGCATGGTTGTTGCCCGCGGCATCCACCGCCTGTGGCAGGTCGATAATCACCGGCCCCTCTGGCCCCAGCAGCACGTTGAACTCCGACAGGTCGCCATGCACCAACCCGGCGCAGAGCATCAATACGATCTGGCGAATGACAAATGCGTGGTACTCCAGGGCCTGCTCGGGCTCAAGCTCCACATCATTGAGGCGCGGCGCGGCGTCGCCATGTTCGTCGACGACCAGCTCCATCAGCAGAACACCGTCGAGAAAGTCATAGGGCTTGGGAACCCGAACGCCTGCGTTCGCCAAGCGGAACAGCGCGGCTACTTCGGCGTTCTGCCAGGCCTCTTCAGCCTCCTTGCGTCCATACTTCGAGCCCTTGGCCATGGCACGTGCCTGGCGGCTGTTGCGTACTTTACGACCTTCCTGGTACTCGGCGGCCTGACGGAAACTGCGCTTGTTAGCCTCTTTGTAGACCTTGGCGCAGCGCAGGTGCTGACCGCAGCGTACCACGTAGACCGCTGCCTCCTTGCCACTCATCAGGGGGCGCAACACTTCGTCGACCAACCCGTCTTCCACGAGCGGTTCAATCCGTTTTGGCGTCTTCATCAGCTTTGATTCTGGCTCCTTGTGAGGCGTATAGGGGTTTGTAACGGCAAACCGCGCGACCCGCCATTCTTTTTATGAGTAAAACGCCGGCAAAAAGTCAGATTCGGCTGTTTTGCCAATAAACACGGGGGTTTTCTTCTACGACACTTTATTTCCTCTGCACCCTGCCGATCCACTCTTTAGAGGGTTCATGTGTTTAATAAGAATGATTCGGAGCGCGGATGAACATCAAACAGAAATTGACCTGGGCCTTTGCCGTCATTGCCAGCCTGCCCATTGTAGTGGTCGCCACGCTGGTGGTGTTGAACCTGCGCACGGACGCTCGTGAATCCTTCATCGACGGCAGCAACCGCGAGATTCGCCAAGTCGCCAATGCCATGCAGCTGTTTTTTGAAGGCATCAGCCAGAACATCGACTACATGGCCGCACAGCCTCTGTTCACTGGCACCGGCGCGGGATTGAAACAGTACATCAGTGCCGATGCAGCCAGTATCGCCCAAGGCGAACAGGACAAGCGCCTGGTCGACTTCTTCACTCGCATGGCCGCCAGTCATCCCGCTTACGCCTATGTTTCCTACGGCGTCAAAGACGGCGGTTACGCCTCCTGGCCAGATGATCCGAAACTGGCCAACTATGATCCGCGCCAACGCCCCTGGTACCAGACCGCGATGGCTAACCCAGGCAAAACACTGCGCACTGCTGCTTACTACTGGGCACCTGATGACGCGGTACTGCTCAGCACCGTACGCACCGTGTCGAACTCATTGGGTTCGCCCGGTGGAGTGGTCAGCGTCGATGTTTCGATCAAACAGCTGACCGAGTTGGTCAAGCAGATCAAGCTGGGTGAAAGCGGCTACTTGATGCTGCTTGAACGCAACGGCAACGTGCTGGTCGACCCACATCAGCCCGAGCACAACTTCAAGATGCTGGGCTCTCTGGGCGAAGGCTATGCGCAACTGGCCAAGGTCGAGAAAGGACTGGTAGAAGTCGAGCTTGATGGCGTGCGCTACATGGCCAACGTCTGGCCCTCCGAACAACTGGGCTGGAGCTTTATCGGCCTGGTCCGTCAGGACGAAGTCATGGGCGCGGCCACGCAACTGACCTGGTTGATCGCGGCCATTGCCTTGGTGCTGGCCGCCGTCTTCGCCGTAGTCGGGGCGACCTTCGCGCACTTGATCGTACGCCCGATCAACAGCGTCAGCCTGGGCCTGGAGGGCATTGCCCAGGGCGAAGGTGACCTGACCCGCAACCTCGAAGTCCGGGGTCGTGACGAAACCGCTCAACTGGCCAACTGGTTCAACCAGTTCCTCGCGGCCATCCGCAGCCTCATCCAGCATATCGGCCAGGCTGCCGGAAAGATCCTCGCCACCTCCAGCAACTCGACCCGCGTCTCCGGCGACATGGTCGAAGCCGCCGGGCGCCAGCGTGAAGCGGTGGATATGGTGTCCACGGCGTTCCATGAAATGGTTGCCACCGCCAACGAAGTCGCGCGCTCCTGCAGCCAGGCCGCCGAATCGGCCGACAGCGGCCAACAGCAGGCCCGGGAAGGCCAGCAGCAGATCGACGCCGCCGTTCAGAGCGTTGATCGCCTGAGCCAGGAAATCGAGCAGTCAGCGCAATCGATGCAACAACTGGAGCGCGACAGCAACGACATCCAGTCGATTCTCGGCACCATCCGCTCCATCGCCGAACAGACCAACCTGCTGGCGCTCAACGCCGCCATTGAGGCCGCACGCGCCGGTGAGCAGGGTCGAGGGTTCGCCGTGGTGGCCGACGAAGTACGCGCCCTGGCCAAACGCACGGCCGACTCCACAGCCGAAATCGATGGCTTGCTGGGGAATCTGGCGCAACGCACCAGCCAGGTTGCGCAACAAATGCACGCCAGCCTGGAAGTGTCGCAACAATCGGTCAGCCGTATTGGCATGGCACGCACCAGCTTCGGGCAGATCCGCGAGTCGGTGGACGTCATTCGTGACATGAACACCCAGATCGCCACTGCAGCCGAAGAGCAGCATCAGGTCGCCGAGGACATCAACCGGCACATCAGCCAGATCCATGGTGACGCGCAACTGGTAGCCGAACTGGCTAGCGCAGCGCGGCATGACTCCGAAAGCCTGGCCGGGTTGTCCAACGAACTGGATTCGCTGGTGCGCCGTTTCCGTACCTGATGTCCTGCCTTGGGGGGCCGGCTACAGGCCCAGGCTCCCCGGGGTAAAACCAAACAAGCGCTTAAACGCTGCGATGTAGGCAGAGGTTGAGTCATAACCACACCCCAGCGCAGCCTCCGTTACCCCTGCGCCCTGTTCAAGCACGCTGAGCGAGGACAGTAGGCGCATCCGCTGGCGCCAGCCTCGAAAGCTCAAACCTGTCTCGCGCTGGAACAGGCGAGTCAGGGTTTTCTCCGACATGTTCAACTGCTCCGCCCACTGGCCAAGGGTGTCGGACTGTGTTGGCTGTTCAAGCAGGCTGTCGCATAGTTCACGTAAGCGCGGATGCTGTGGCAACGGCAAGGAAAAGCCCACCTCCGCCAGCCCCTGCAACTGGTCAAGCAATACCTGCACCAGGCGCGCCTCGGGGCTGTTGCCTTCGGGGTACTCCACCGGCAACTGGCAAAACTGCTTGATCAACTCACGGGCCAGCGGCGTGACGGCCAGCACCCGACAGCCGTCCGGCGCCCACTGCGCATCCTCGCGTCGCACATAAACACTGCGCATCTCGGCACGCATCGACGTCACCACTTCATGCTCGACCCCCGCAGGAATCCAGATGCCCCACTGTGGCGGTGCAAAGTAACTGCCTTCAGCGGTATAGACCCCAAGCACACCGCTGATCGCATAGGAGAACTGCACCCAATCATGTTGATGGCGCGAGGTCCAGGATCCGGCGCTGAGACTTTCGGCTCGCGCATACAGCGGCCGGGGCAGGCGCTCCAGCGTGGGAATCGGGCGAGGGCCTGAAGGTTGTCCGTTACGCGGCATCGATTGACCTGGTATCGCAAGACGGTAGAGACCTCGCAGGTTAGCCTCTGTCATCGCCAATTACAAAATATCCACAGGCCTCCCCATGCAAGCGTTCAAACACCTCAAGCGCGTGGTAACCGACTGGTTCCTCTGCGGCATGTTCATCGCCACCCTGCTCGCCTGGCTGTTCCCTCGTTTTGGAAGCAGCGGTGGTGCCCTGCATGCCGAGTACGTGACCAACATCGGCGTGTTCCTGGTGTTTTTCCTGCACGGGGTCCACCTGTCCAGCGAACAGATTCGTCACGGCCTGAAAAACTGGCGCCTGCACCTGATGGTGCAAGGCTTTACCTTCGTGGCCTTTCCCCTGCTCTGGCTGGTCGGCAAGACATTACTGGGTACTCAGGTACCGGCCCTGCTGATGCTGGGCTTCCTCTACCTGTGCGCCCTGCCCTCAACCATCTCGTCCTCGGTGGCGCTCACCGGTAGCGCCAAGGGCAACGTACCCGCTGCGATTCTCAACGCCAGCCTGTCCAGCGTGCTGGGTATCTTCATCACCCCTTGGTTGGTCAGCCTGGTGGTTGGCAGCGGCAGTGACGGCATTGACCTTGGCTCAACCTTGCTCGACCTGTGCGCCATGCTCCTGCTGCCGCTGCTGCTTGGGCAACTGCTGCGGCCCTGGCTCGGACACCTCTTCGCCCGTTACAAGCGCTACACCGCCGTGCTGGACAAACTGGTGATCCTGCTGCTGGTCTATGCCGCGTTCTGCAACTCGATGGTTTCGGGAATGTGGCAACAACAGGGCACCGCAGTGATCGCTATGGCCCTGCTCGGCAGTGCACTGTTGCTGGCGCTGGTGCTATGGCTGACCACTCGAAGTGCCCGCGCCTTGAACTTCAGCCCGGCGGACGAAATCGCCGCAGTGTTCTGCGCCAGCAAGAAGTCCCTGGCCGCCGGCGCGCCCATGGCTGCACTGATCTTCGGCGCTCACCCCGGGCTTGGGCTGATCCTGCTGCCGATCATGATCTACCACCCGCTGCAATTGATCGTCTGCTCAGTCATGGCCGAGCAGTACGCCAACCGTACAACTCGCATCGACAGCAGCGCCGCCCTCAGCGCTCAATAATCGCCGTCACGCCCTGGCCGCCGGCGGCACAGATAGATATCAGCCCGCGGCCTTTGCCGGCATGTGCCAACAGCTTGGCCATATTGGCCAGGATGCGCCCACCGGTCGCGGCAAACGGATGCCCGGCCGCCAACGAACTGCCCTTGACGTTGAGCTTGCTGCGGTCGATGCGGCCCAGCGGCGCCTCAAGGCCAAGACGGTCGCGGCAGTAAACAGGGTCTTCCCAGGCCTTGAGCGTGCATAACACCTGCGCGGCAAACGCCTCATGGATTTCGTAGTAGTCGAAGTCCTGCAGGCTCAGGCCATTGCGCGCCAGCAGCCGTGGCACCGCATAGGCCGGGGCCATCAACAGCCCCTCCTGGCCCCGGACAAAATCCACCGCGGCGCTCTCGCCGTCGACCAGCCAGGCCATCACCGGCAAACCTCGCTCCTGCGCCCAGGCTTCACTCCCCAGCAAGACCACCGAGGCACCATCGGTCAACGGCGTCGAGTTACCTGCCGTGAGGCTACCTTGGCTGCTTCGATCGAACACCGGTTTGAGTGCAGCAAGCGTGTCCAGAGTAAGGTCGGGGCGCAGGTTCTGGTCGCGGTTCAAACCCAGGAAAGGTGTCAGCAGGTCATCGTGCCAGCCCTCGGCAAAAGACGCCGCCAGGTTCTGATGGCTGCGCAAGGCCAGTTCGTCCTGAGCCAGACGCTCAATCTGCCAGGTACGCGCCATCAACTCGCAGTGCTGGCCCATCGACAGGCCTGTGCGAGGCTCGCCATTACGCGGCAATTCGGGCTTCAGGTGCCGAAAGCGCAGTTGCAACAGTGCCTTGAGCTTTTCACCCGTACCTTTCGCCCGATTGGCCTGCAACAGGATCCGACGCAAGCCTTCGCTCACCGCAATCGGCGCATCCGAAGTGGTATCAACACCCCCGGCAACCCCGCATTCGATCTGCCCCAGAGCGATCTTGTTGGCGACCAGCAACGCCGCTTCCAGCCCAGTGCCACACGCTTGCTGCACATCATCGGCCGGCGTTTGCGCTGACAACCGCGAGCCTAGGACACATTCGCGGGCCAGGTTGAAATCCCGTGAATGCTTGAGCACCGCGCCAGCGGCCACCTCGCCCAGGCGCACGCCGTGCAGGCTGAAGCGCTCGATCAGCCCCTCCAGGGCCGCCGTGAGCATGTCCTGGTTGCTGGCCTTGGCATAAGGGCCATTCGCGCGAGCAAAGGGGATTCGGTTACCACCGATGATTGCGACCCGGCGCAAAGAACGCATGCACAACCTCCTTGTGTTGAGGGCAGACTCGATACAGCGTAGGTGTTTTTTCCACCTTCAAGCGACCAACGGCAAAACATGGTCCACACTTTGAGGCTGATCTCATGGAGGCCTCATTCATGTCCGACCGCTATCTCGACTTCGCCAACTCCGACTTCGGCCGCCGCCTGGTCGGTGTCATCGGCTTGCCGACACCGGCCCGCCTGGAGCGCTGGGAGGCCGGCCGGATGCGTCCGATCGAAGGGGCGCTGCTGCTGGGCGGTGGCGCACTGTCGCGGCAGGTCGCCGGGTTTGCCACACGCCTGACCGACGAGGTCTACAGCTATGCCGATGAGGGCCTGCAACTGCCGGCGTGGGTGGCGGGCCTGGGGCCATCGCTCAAGGCGGTGCTGTTCGATGCCAGCGAACTGGAGGACATCGACCAGCTCAAGCAACTGCGCGAGTTCTTTCAGCCGCTGCTACGTAGCCTTGATGCCAATGCGTCAGTGGTGATTCTCGGGCGTGCCCCGGAACAGCTCGAAGCGCCGCTGGCCAGTGTTGCCCAGCGTGCCCTGGAGGGCTTCAGCCGTTCGCTGGCGAAAGAACTGCGCAACGGCGGCAGACTGCAACTGCTGTATGTCGGCGACGGTGCCGAGGACCAGCTTGAAGGCGCACTGCGTTTCTTCCTGTCGCCCAAGAGTGCCTTCATCTCCGGCCAGGTGCTGCGCTTGAATGCTTGCACCAGCCGCGTTCAGGACTGGACGCGCCCCCTGGCCGGGCGCAAGGCACTGGTGACCGGCGCCGCACGCGGTATTGGTGCGGCCATCGCCGAAACCCTCACCCGTGACGGTGCAGACGTTGTGCTGCTCGACGTACCGCAGGCCAAGGCCGAGCTTGAAGCGCTTGCAACCCGCTTGGGCGCACGCAGCCTGGCACTGAACATCTGTGCGGACGATGCTCCAGAACAGCTCATCGCAGGCCTGCCTGATGGCCTCGATATCATCGTTCACAACGCCGGAATAACCCGTGACAAGACCTTGGCCAACATGACCCCGGAGTACTGGGACTCGGTCATGGCCGTTAACCTGAAAGCACCGCAGATCCTGACCCAGGCCTTGCTCGACAGGGGCGCCCTGCACGCCAACGCCCGCATCGTGCTGCTGGCCTCGATCAGTGGTATTGCGGGCAACCGCGGGCAGTCCAACTATGCCGCCAGCAAGGCCGGCCTGATTGGCCTGGCCCAGGCCTGGGCGCCACGTCTGGCCAGCACGGGGAGCAGCATCAACGCCGTCGCCCCGGGTTTCATTGAAACGCGGATGACCGCCGCCATTCCTTTCGCCCTGCGCGAGGCCGGCCGGCGCATGAGTTCACTGGGCCAGGGCGGCCTGCCACAGGATGTCGCCGAAGCCGTGGCCTGGCTGGTGCAGCCGGGCAGCGGCGCGGTCAACGGACAGGTGCTTAGGGTCTGCGGGCAAGCGGTCATGGGGGCTTGAGCATGACGGATCAATGGCATGAACTGAGCACGACCGCCGCGCTGCCTGGGCTGTACCTGCGAGCAGCGCGCAAGCGCAAGATCAGCGGCACCACCCTGCCGACAACCGGGCTACGCTGCAGCCTTGAGGTCAATGCCGAGCCACTGGCAGCCTACCGCACGCTGTGCCACTTTGGTGACGACCCGCTGCTGCCCGCGACCTGGCCGCATGTAATGGCATTCCCCCTGCAACTGCAGTTGCTCACTGCCAACGACTTTCCGTTTCCGCTGCCAGGCCTGGTTCACCTGAGCAACAGCATTCACGTCATACGACCGCTGGGCGGTGTCACCCGACTGCACTTCGCGGTGCGGGTGGATAACCTGCAGGCCCATGAGAAAGGCGCAACCTTCGACCTCATCACCGAAGCCCGCGATGGTCTCGGGCTGCTCTGGAGCGAAACCAGCCGCATGCTGTGCCGAGGCGTGAAACTTCCAGGCGAACCCGCCTGCGAACCTGAAGCCGAAGCCCTGCCCCTGAGCGAACTGACCCGCTGGTACGCCGACAGCAACATCGGACGACGCTATGCACGCCTCTGTGGCGACTACAACCCGATCCACCTGAGCGCCATCAGCGCCCGCCTGTTTGGTTTCCCCAAAGCCATTGCCCATGGCATGTGGAGCAAAGCCATGGCCCTGGCCGCCTTGCGTGGCCACCTGCCAACCGGCGGTTACGCGATTGAGGTCAATTTCCACAAACCGGTACGCTTGCCAAGCGAGGTGGTACTCGACGCCAGCCCTGTCGCACCCACCGGGCAACTGCGTCTGAGTGGCCATGGCGGGTTGGTGCATATACAGGGGACATGGCGAGCGCTTGAAGCCCCCTGAACCAGCAACCTCTGGCCTTGAGGTCCTTGCGTTGCAGCGCGCTCAGGCTGAAGCTATGCAGCCTGAGGAGACTACCCCATGAATTTGCAAGCATTGACCGAGCGACTGCACCGCATTCGTGACAACAACGACTGGCGCGGCTTTCATAGCCCGAAAAACCTGGCCATGGCGGCCAGCGTTGAAATGGCCGAACTGGTCGAAATTTTCCAGTGGCTGAGCGAAGACCAGTCGCGCCAACTCTCCAGGGAGCAACTGGAACACGCCGGCCAGGAAGTCGGCGATGTCGTCCTCTACCTGCTATTACTGTGCAGTGAACTAGGCCTGGACATGGAGCAGGTCGTCACACTCAAGTTGGCTGACAGCGAGAGGCGTTTCGCCCGATGAATGACCGTCACTTCGATGAGCTGGCGACCCGTTTTGCCGAAAAGATCTACGGCGGAGCCAAAGGTGCGATTCGTCTGGCGGTACTCCAGGCCGACCTTGTCGAGAGCCTGCCAGAGCGCCCACTACGCGTTCTTGATATTGGTGCAGGCCTGGGCCATATGGCCTTGTGGCTGGCTGAGCGCGGCCACCAGGTAACCCTGGCCGAGCCCGCCGCGCCGATGCTTGACGGTGCCCGGGCACGTTTTGCCGACGCAGGCCAACACGCCACGTTCATCCAGGCCCCCTGGCAAGACCTGCTCGGCCAACTCACCGAGCCCTATGACCTGGTGTTATGCCACGCCGTGCTTGAATGGCTGGCCGAGCCCGAGGCCATTCTGCCGGTCCTGCATCAACTGACACGCCCCGGTGGCTGGTTGTCGTTGGCGTTCTACAACCGTGATGCCTTGGTGTACCGCAACCTGCTCAAGGGCCATTTCCGCAAAATGCGGCGCAACAGCATGGCTGGCGAAAAGCAGAGTCTGACCCCGCAAAAACCACTTGATCCACGCGAACTCAAGGTGCACCTTGAACGCCTGTGGCAGGTTGAAAACGAAAGCGGCGTGCGGGTTTTCCACGACTACATGCCGAGCGAATTCCAGGCCAAGGCCGCGTTGAGCGACCTGCTGGAAATGGAACTGGCGCATCGCCGCCATCCGGTGTTCGCCGGGCTGGGCCGCTACCTGCACTGGATCTGCCGGCCCCTGTAGCGGGTCGACTGGAGCACGACATGTCGTACCGTCCTGTTGCTGCGAGCCTGATCTGCCTGGCCTTGGTTGGCTGTCAGGGCAGCAACCCCTATGTCGCCAGCGCTCTGCCAATGCCGCCAGCACCCGCGCATGCAGCCAACACCTTCGATGCCAGCGCCTACCCGGCAGCGAACCGTGATTATGCGCACTACCGCAGCTGGAGCTGGCGCAATGGCCAACTGCCCGATGGCAGTAGCATCGCCGATCCGGCGCAACTGGCCGAGGCGGTCAGTAACGCACTTGACCAACACGGCCTACGGCCCTCCCGCGAGCAGCCCGCCGACCTGCAGGTCAGCGCCAGCCTCAGTGTGGAAAAACGCCTGCGCCAGGTTCGTGAGGACGACTACCCTTATGGTGGCTATGGGTACAGCGGTTATGGCTATGGTCACCACGGCGGTTATGGCATGTACACCAGCGTCCCCATCGTGCGGACCTACGAAATCGAAGTGTTAGTGGTGCGCCTGCACCTGTTCGACGCCAACAATGGCCAAGCGGTCTGGAGTGCCAGCGCCGAAGCCGCGAACCCGAGCTCCGAGCGGGGCCGTGCCGATGCAGTGCGTAGCGCAATTAACAAAGCACTGGAGGGTTATCCTCCCAGTTAGGTTGTAGAGGCCACCGGAGAACCGTCATGTTCCGCCGTATTGCGTTACTTGCCTTGTTTGCCCTGTTGAGTGCTTGCCAGAGCAACAATGTCACCCAGGACTTCGACGCCAGCCGAGACTTCGCCAGCTACCGTAGCTGGGCCTGGAAAGAACCGGCCTTGCAGTACCGGCCCGACGATCCGCGCATCCAGAGTGACTTGACCGAGCAACGCATTCGCCAGGCCATCAGTGGTCAGCTCGATCAACGCGGCCTGCGCCCAGCGCAAGGCAGCAGCCATGCCGATCTGAGCGTACAGGCCTACCTGATCGTCGAAAACCGCCAGCAGCAGGTCACGACCAACTATGGTGGCGCATGGAACGGCTATTGGGGCGGCTACTGGGGCGGGCCGGCCTACAACGAAACCCGCAGCGTCGACTACACGGTGGCCACCATTCAGGTCGACCTGTTCGACGGTCGCGACGGCAAGCTGGTCTGGCGCGGCAGCGCTGAACACGTCATGAGCAACTACCCGCCCAGCCCTGCAGAGCGCAGCAGTGCGATCCAGCAAACCGTCGCCAAGGTCCTGGCCAACTACCCACCGCGCTGAGCTTTTTTTTCCGCCGTGGCTGAAGGCGTCTACCCTGAAAGAGAGCGCAGACGGCTCCTAGAATCAATCATCGAAAAGGATGGCAACTCACCCATGCAAAGCATCGTCCTGCTGCTGTGGCTCGCCTTGTGTGCCGAACAGGATGTACGTGAACGCCAGGTCGCCGATACCCTGACGCTGGGTGCCGCCACGTGCGCACTGGCTTACCTGTTCACCACCGGGCATACCTGGATAGGCGCCGACGCCAGCGAAGGCGGCTGGGCGCTGGCCTTGGTCATGCTGCTGACCTTGCCCGGCTACATGCTTGGCCATGTGGGTGCGGGTGACGTCAAGCTGCTCGCCGCGTTGGCACTGGCCACCGACAAGATGCATGTCCTGGGCACCTTTATCGGTGCGGGCGTGGCCTTGGTGATCTGGCTATTGAGCCGGCGCTGGCTGTGGTCGCTCTTGAGCCTGCGAGTGAAAAAACGCCTCACGCAACTGCGTGAAGCGTCGTCGAGCAAACAGCCCTTCGCACCGTTCCTGATGGCAGGCTTTCTTCTGGCTGCGGTGTGGATCCAGTAACCGAACCGCCCCTGCTTAGCGCTCGCGCTTCAAAATGACACGCTTCCTGCCAGGGACCGGCGGCCAGTGCCCGCCAGATTCTGCGCCCCAGAACCTGTTCAAGACGTTGAAAATTGCCTGAGGGCGGTACGATCAACCGCTCACTCATGAACACCGGCACGGCCTCCGATACGCCAGGATCCCGACTGAGCACCTGCCCGCAGAAACAGGCCACAAGCGCCCCCAGCAGAAACGCCCTCACCAGACTAATGGTAATGCGACTACTCATGTCGGCCCCCTCTGCTCAAACGACCACTCACAGTGTCTTTTCAGGCAGCGCCCCAACCCTGCAGCGGCATTCAATGGCTTCGTTAATTGACGGTAGCGCAAGGAAAACGAAATGCCATCCCGTACAGGTTTACAACTTCAGGCTGACGCTCACGGTAAAACGCGGCTGCCGATCGACGCTGTCAAACGCTGCATCGGCCAAAGGTTTGGCGATCTCCAGTGACAGGTTGTAGTCACGCAAATCCCCCATGCGCACCCCCAGCGCCAGCGATGCCAGGTGCGCACTGCGTACATCCAGTTTGTTGAACCAGGCCTGGGCGGTATCCAGCACAGCATAGGGTTGCACCACGTTCAGTAGGCCACCCTCCCCCATGACGCTGTAGTTGACCTCATAAGCCAAGCCCCATCCTTTATCGCCCGAGGCCTGGTCGACCGGGTAACCTCGCCCAAAATACCGCCCACCAAACACGGCCCGTTCACTGTCCGGCAGGCTGTCGTCGCTCCAGTACAGAGCCCCCGAGGCCACACCCTGCCAATTGTCGAAGAAACGGTCACGCTGGACGCCGGACACGCGCAGGCGCAAAAAATCCAGGTCGTAATCGCTGTTGGTTTTGGCCCCTAGGTAATCAAGCCCCTGGTACACACCTCCACTGATCATCCGCAGTTGCCGCTCATGAGCCTTGCGCCAATCCCCCTCAAAGCTGAGCACACGGGTATCGGTATCCGTTGAGGTATTGAGCGGCGTACCGTCAGCCCGATAGTCAATGCGGTCACGCACCGCGTAGAGCCTTGCCGCAACATTCAGCCATTCGTCAGGTGCGGCAATCAGTGGCTGGCTCAGCCCCGCCGATACGGTGTCGCTACGCCAATCCCGCAGCAGCTCCTGGCCATTGCGAAGGTGTAGCGGCGTGTCCGACTCCGTGCGGAAGGTCGAGGCAGCCAGGTTCAACTGGCTGCCCTCGCTGTCCAGGTACTGGGCATAGTCGAGACGGTAGTAACGCTGATGATCATCGCCCGGCGCAAACAAGCCACGAACACTCAATTGCTCACCCAGCGCCGTCTGCGACTGGCTGTCCAGGCTCAATAGCGCTTGAGGGTCTGCACGGCTGCCATCGTTCAGTACCACTGCCGCCGCCAAGGGTTGGCGCGATGCCCTGACGATCAACCGGGCAGCACCGTCCGACGGGCTGGCGGGGCTCAACAAGCCTTTCAGGGTCACGCCTGGGATGTGGTTCATCAAGCTGGTGTAACGCTCAAAGGTCTGCTGGGTCAGTGGTTTTTCCGCTCTGATCCTGTCTGCCAGGCGTGTCACATAGGCCGACACAGGGCCGACATCACCGCGCAGTTCAACGTCGCGCACGTAGCCTTCAACCAGTACTACCCGCAAGGAACCTTCACTGAAGTCCTGATCCGGCACCACCGCATAAGACAGAAAATAGCCATCACGGTGATAACGCTCGGTCAATCGCGCCGTGGCCTCAAGCACCTCGTCAAGGGTGACGGCGCGTTCTATCAGGTCCTGATAGTTGTCTTTCAAATCACTCAGTGGGTAGACCGTACCGCCCTCAAAATGCACCTTTCGAAACCACACCCGGGTACCGGTCGGCAAACGCAATAAAGGCGGCTTCGCAGGCGCGACAAACACATCGGCTGCGACCGGGCGATAGGCATCGATCGGCAGGTTGGACGTTGGCAGGTAGCGTTCGATCGCACTGCGATTGAGGTCATTCTGCAGGGCGTCGGCGCACACGCCACACCCCCAGGAAAGGCCCAGCAATGCGAGGGTCATCGAACGCATAGGACACTCCTTGACCCTGAATGTACGGGGCGGCTCGACGGTGCGTTTCGTCTAACCCAAGCGTAGGTGTTGCCCGAACAACCGTCTAATTGGCCATACGGTCTACAGTTGCCAGAGGCAAGACGAGCACCCCTCGCCGCCTGCCGTTATAATCCGCGCCCCTTTTTTCTGGAGATTGCCATGCCCGCCCCTGCCTGGTGGCTGCTCTGCCTGCCGTTCGTCGCTGGCGCCTTTCTGCCGCTGCAAGCCGGTATCAACGGCCAGTTGGCCAAACAGGTGTCCAGCGTGCTCGCAGCCGCCCTGATTTCCTTTGGTGTCGGCACGGTAGCGCTGCTTGCGCTGGTGTTGCTGCAGCGCGAAGTGCCTGGTTTCAACGCACTCAAGAGCCTGACCTGGTGGCACTGGTGCGGCGGTCTGCTGGGTGCCTTTTTCATTACAACGGCCGCCTTTGCCGGCCCGCGCATCGGCGCATTGCTGTTCATGGCGCTGGTACTGGCTGGACAGTTGGCAATGGCCTTGACCCTCGACCATTTCGGCTGGGCCGGCTTTCGCGAAGCGCCGGCCAGCCTGGGCAAGGTCGCCGGCTTGCTGCTGGTACTGGCCGGCGTCTGGATGATTCGTCGCGGCTGAATAGACTGAAGCTCAGTCGTTGACCTGAAACTCGATGCGTGCGGTCTGCCCGCTGGCGTCGAGTGTACTCAACTCATACCGGCCGGCCTGCTCGAAACTGACCGTGAGGCTATCCTGTGCGGCGGTCTCGCCCACCGGCGCGCCGTTGAGGAACCACCAGCGCTGGCCACTGCCACCCAAGGCCGACACTTTCAGTTGCAGCGCGTCGCGACTGGTCGCCGGTCGGCGCAATTGGTCGCCGTTGCGCACACCAACAATCGACAACGGCGCGGTGGCGTCCGGCACCTTCGGCGGGCACCGTGGATCAATGGCCGGCAACCGTGCCTCGCGTCGCTCCACCCGGGGCAACCACGGTTCCAGTGGCGCAGGCCACAAGGCGATGTCGCGAGCATGAGCACCGGGGCACGCCGCATCGACACGCAAGCCCTGGTCATTGACCCAGACCTTTTCCAGCAAGCCCACACTCAAGGGCTGATCAAGCGCCTGCAACGTCGGCGGCGTGGTGCCATCAAGCGTCCAGGCGAAACGCTGCCGCCGACAGTTGTCATCCTGCCGGGCCATCGGCTGGCCCAGTGGCCAGCAGATCGCTGCCACCCCAACGTTGGCTGGTACGGCTGCTACCGGTGCGGTGATGCCGCGCTGGCTGTCGCGGTTACTCAACACGTCATGCACCTGCAGCATCAACGGCGCCGCCGAGGCCAAGCCAAACTGGCCCGGCACCGGTGTACCATCGGGGCGCCCGATCCAGATCCCGATCAGGTAGCGTGGGCCAACGCCAATCGACCAGGCGTCACGAAAGCCATAACTGGTGCCCGTCTTCCAGGCCAGTTGTGGCCGCTGCACCAACTCGGCATGGGGGTCGAGGTCTGGGCGGGCCTGGCCACTGAGAATGCGCCGCGTGATCCACGCCGCACCCGGCGACAACAGGCGCCGCTCCAGCAGTGGGTCGTCGGGCTGCAAACGCAGCGCGGCACTCATGCCGTTGCGGGCAAAGGCACTGTAACCGCTGACCAGATCCTCCAGGCGGCTGCCCGCACCGCCCAGGATCAACGACAGGTTGGGCTCGGCCAGTGGTGGCAACGTCAACGGCATGCCGCCCTGACGCATTTGCGCGGCAAAGCGTTTCGGCCCATAGGCTTCAAGCAATTGCACCGCGGGCAGGTTCAGAGACAAGGCCAGCGCCGAACTGGCCGAAACCGGCCCGCTGAAACCCTGAGAAAAATTGCCGGGACGGTAGTCGCCGTAACGCCGAGGTACGTCCTGCAGCAGCGACTCGGAGTGAATCAACCCTTCATCAAGCGCCATTCCGAACAGGAACGGCTTGAGGGTCGAGCCGGGTGAGCGCAGGGCACTGATCATGTCGACATGACCGAAGCGCCGGGTATCGCCGAGATCGACCGAGCCCAAGTAAGCGCGCACGGCCATGGTCTGCGACTCGACCACCAGAATCGCTGCCGACGTACGTTCAGGCAGGCGCGCGCGCCACCCCAGCAGCAGGTCCTCCAGACGGCGTTGCAGGGCGGCATCGAGGGTGGTGCGGATCAATGGCGGGCTGCCCGGACGGTTCAAGCGCCGGGCCAACAGCGGGGCCAGTGTCGGCTCCTGACGTGCCGCCAGCAACAGTGGTTCCTGTGCCGCTTCGGCAACCTGTTGCTCAGGCCACACCCGGTATTCGGCCAGCCGCTGCAGCACCTTGTCACGTGCAGCCTGGGCACGCTGCGGGTGACGATCAGGGCGCAGGCGGCTTGGTGCTTGCGGCAACACCGCCAACAGCGCGGCGTCGGCCGGGGTCAGTTGTTGAGGTGACTTGCCCAGGTACGCCCAGCTTGCTGCCGCGACCCCTTGCAATGTGCCGCCAAAGGGCGCGCGGTTGAGGTAGATCTGCAGGATCTCGTCCTTGGACAGGTGCCACTCCAACTGCGCGGTACGCCAGAGCTGGCGCAACTTGCCGGGCAGCGTTCTGGCATGCGGGTCGAGCAGTCGCGCCACCTGCATCGACAAGGTGCTGCCACCGGACACCACGCGGCCACCCTGCAGGTTCTGCCAGACAGCGCGCCCCAAGGCCAAGGGGTTCACCCCGGGATGGCGATAGAACCAGCGGTCCTCGTAGGTCAGCAAGGCCTGCAGGTACAGGGGCGACACCTGCTCAGGGGTGATCGGATAGCGCCACACGCCATCGGCATCGGCGAAGCGCCACAACGGTGTACCATCCTCCGCCAGCACCACCCGGGCCAGATCATCCGCAGGCAACGGCAGCGGCCAGATACGGTCGGCAAGCCATAACAGCGCGCACAGCAGCAACCCACCCGCCGCGATGCCCGCAAGCCATCTACCCGTGCGACTATCAGGGCGAACTACGCTGAACATCACGTGCCGACACCTTGTTCCGGGCACAGGGAACCGAGCCGGCCCGTGAGTGGCCAAAGGCTGGAAAATGGCGAAACTGCCATGATGATTATCAGGAAGCGATTATGCATGTAGAAGGTTTTTTCGAATGGCTCGGCCAAGCGCTGGGCGCCTTGATCCGCTTTGTAGTGGATGGCCTCAATGGCCTGTTCAGCCTGCTGTCCAACGCTGGCGGCAGCTTTATCGAAGGCCTTTCGCGCACCTTGGGCATGGACACCTCGCTGGTCAGCATCCTCACGCTGATCGTCGGGCTGCTGGTGCTGTACTCGGCGGTTCGCGCATTCATGCGCGCCTCGATCATTATCGGGATCATCTGGTTGCTGCTGGGGTTGTGGATTCTGAGCTGGGTGGTGCATTGACCACCCTCGCCGGCAAGGCCGGTGCCTACAGGACAGATATCACCCTGTAGGCACCTGCCAGCAGACTCAGCGCTCCTTGACCACCAACGACCCACGCGCCTCGCCGACCGCCTGCCAGTTTGGCCGGTACATCGACTCGACCTGTGGCGGTGGCACCCGGTAAACACCCGGGGTCACTGCACGGGCCAGGTACAGCAGGTGCGTGGTGCCGTATCCGTCCAGGTCCACCGCCGCGACATAACGATCGTCACGGAATTCCTGATGCAGCAAGGTCGCGTTCTGCATCGCACTGTGCCACTCCTTCACCGCACTGCTGGCGTTGTCCAGGCTGGCCGCGCTTTGCGCCAGGTTCTGGTTCTCCAGCTCCAGGCCGGCAGGCAGCAGGTCGACCACCAAGGCATCCGGCACACGCTGACTGGCACTCACCGCCAGGTGCACCAACACCAGTTGGCCGCTCTTCAGGCCATTAAGGTCCAACGGCTGGCCGTTCATGCCCAGGTAATCGCGGCGGATACTCAGGTTCTCGCCACCGGCCGGTGGCGCCACCTGTGGATAACCCGACAAGGTCAGTTGCTGGTACAGGGTCTGGTCACCGTTGTTCTGCACGGTCAACGACTGGGCCAGCGCGGTGCTTTCAAGCTTCACTGCAGGCTGTGCCTGGCTCAGCTCTCGCACCTCGCCGCCAGCCTCCAGGCGAGCGGTCCAGGGTTGCTCTGGCTTGCCGAGCAAACCGCGCCCGGCCAGGAACAGGGCGTTGCGCTCCTGCGTCGACAACCAGCGATTGGCCGCCAACAGGTCCGACAGCTCGAACAACCGAGCCTCACGCTTGCCCGCCGCCAGGTTATTTTCTTCCAGCAGGGCCAGAATCAAGGCCTGATCCCGTAGCGGGCTACCATAGTCGCCCAGCCAGTAGCGGCTATCACGGGTAACCGCCAGCCCGGCCTGCATGGCCTGTTCGGCACGCGGTTTGTCACCCATCTTGTCCAGGGCAACGGACAACTGCACCAGCGGCAGGCCGGAGCGCGCATCGCTGCGACGCTCGAACAAACTGCGCAGGGCGCCCAGTGGCGCTTGCTGGCTGCGCGCCAATACCAGCGCGGCGTACGCCTGCACGGCGAAGCGGCTGTGCTCGGCGTTCTGGCTGTAGCGTACCTCGATCAGGTTACGCTCCTGCACGTAACGCAGCAGACGCTCACTGGCCTTCTTCAAGGCTTCGGCCGGTACCGCATAGCCTTGATCGCGGGCACGCAGGAGGAAGTCGGTGACATAGGCGGTCAACCAGTATTCTTCCTCGCCGTCGGCACTCCACAGGCCGAAGCTGCCGTTGTAGCGCTGCATGCCCAGCAAACGCTCAATACCGACTTCGATCTTGCGCTGACGTTTATCCGCAGCCTCGCCTTTCAGGCCCAGGCGTTTAAGTGTCGCGTCATCGGCATAGAGCGAGGGGTACAGGCCGCTGGTGGTCTGCTCGGCACAGCCATACGGGTAGGCTTCCAGCGCGCGAATCTGCTCGCCAAGGTTCAGCGGTGGGCGGCTGGACAAGGCCAGGCTCGCCTCAAGGCCGGCCGGCTCGAACACCGCCAGCTCCGACTGCGGCAGGCTCCATGGCTGATCGTTGAGCGTCGCGCGGTAATGCTTGAGCAGCGCCGGGTACGCCGGGCGTATGCCCAAGGTCCACTCCCGGCTGAACACGGTGTTCGGCTCGCCTGGCAGCACCAGGCCTTGCACCTGCACCTTGACCTGCCCTTGCCCCAAGCCACCAACGGCCTGCACCGGAATCAGCAAGGTCTTGCGCTGGCCTTCAGCCAACGGCACTTGCTGCTCGGCGGCGCGCATCAGGCTGAGCTGACCGTCAGCGCTGAACTGCACGGTAAGGTTCTGTGCCTTGCCGGAGAGGTTCGACAGGTCCAGCGCCAGGGTGGTGCGATCACCACCGGCAAGGAAGCGCGGCGCCGACAGCTCGGCAATCAGCGGCGCGGCGACGACAGTCTTGGCCTCGGCCATGCCGAAGCGGTCTTCGGTCCAGGCCTGGGCCATCACCCGCAGCTCACCGTTGAAATCCGGGATATCGACACTGGCCTGGCCTTCACCCTTCTCGTTCAGGGTCACCGGCGCGCTTTGCAGGGCAACGATGGTGACGCTGGTGTCCGGGCGTTTGCCACCTTTGGTCAGGCCGGCGTCACCACCGAATGCCAGGCTGGCCAGGCGGCCCTGACCGGCTTCGATCAACTGGCCGTAAATGTCCAGTTGATCGGCCCCATAGGCCTTGCGCCCGAACATCGCGGCAAATGGGTCAGGCGTTGCGTACTCTGTGATGTTGAGAATGCCAACGTCCACCGCTGCCAGCAGCACATGCACCTGTTTCGGCACACTGCCATCGGCGTTACGCGCCTGTACCTTGACCGTCAGGGGTTGCTTGGGACGCATCTTCTCTGGCGCCGTCAGGCTGACCGCCAGCTTACGCTCGGCACGCTCCAGTGGCAGGTGCAGAATACCGACGGCACGCTTGGGCGTGACGTTGGCCTTGCGCTCACCCGGACGAATCACCAAGGCGCTGACATACAGATCGTGCCGCGCCCACTTGCGGTCCAGCTTGACCTCGAAGGCCTTGCCTTCGGCCGGCACGTCGATTTCCTCCCACCACAGCGGGCCATCGGCGGACTCGACCATCAAGTAACCCTTGCCTGCAGCAGGCGGGGTCACGGTGACCGTGGCGGTGTCGCCATCGGCATAGGCTTTCTTGTCCAGCGCCAGCTTGACCTGGTCTGGGCGTACGGCGCCGCCGTCGGTGTTGTCCTGGGCGCGGTAGCCGGCCCAGAAACGCAGGCTGCTGACCAGCCCGGTGCGCGGATCTTCCACCTCGACACGGTACGGGCCCCACGCGACCGGAAAGCTGATCTTGGCGGTACCGCCGGCCTTGATGCTGACGGTTTCTTCACTCTGGGTCAGGTACTTCTCATTGAAGTTGTAGCTCCAGCCATCGCTTTCGGAGTAGTTCCAGTAGTAGTCACGGCGCTCCTGCACCAGGCGCACGCGCAGGTTATCCACCGCCAGCTTGTTGCCGTTGCGATCGGCGACAAGCAGTTCAAACTCGACCGGGCCGTCACCGTCGGTTTCCTCACCGTCAAACAGGCCACGCAGCCCCGGCAGCCGCTCGGCAGGCCAGATCGGCTGTTCAAGCCGGCGAGTGATTGGCCGGCCTCCGGACTCCTGCAGGCTTGCCTGCACCGTCAACTGCAAAGGCGAACGGGCTTCGGACCATTTGCTCTCGATGCTCAGCGTGGCATCACCGGAGGCATCCAGGGTCGTTTCGTCCAGCTCCAGATCCTGGCTCAACTCCTGCTCGGTGACCGAACCGAACTGATAGCCGGGCAAGGCCGGCACCGCCTCACGCAGTGGGCGGATGTAGGCCTGGCCGCTCAGGCGATTGCCCGACGCTGGGGCGCCGTAGAGGTAACGGCCATTGACCGATATCTCGGCAGTTTCATCAGGGCTCAGGGGTGTCGGGCTGCCTTTGAGTTCAAGCGCCAGACGCTCGGGCAGGAAGTCCTCGACCATGAAGCCGTAGACCTGTCGCTGACCGCCGCCGAAGTCGAAGAGCAACTCCCAACGCCCGGTCGGCGCTTCGCCAGCCAGTTGCAGGGCGTATTGATAAAGGCCCTCGCTACCCGGTTCCCAGACAAACTTGCGGCTGATCTGGTTATCCGGGCGACGCACTTCTACCGTGACCGGTTGCGGCTTGACCGGCTTACCGTCCTGATCACGCAGCAGCGCGTTGAGCAGCACCGTCTCACCCGGGCGATAAAGGTCACGCGGACCAAACACGAAAAACTGCAAAGGGTTGGCCAGAGGCCCGGTGATGTCGAACTCGGCCAGGTCCAGCGCGGCGTTGTTCAGCCGCAGCATCGTGGTGTGTTCAGCCTGCTTGGCCAACAGCACTTCAGCCTTGGCCGCTGCCGGCAACTGCGCATGGCCGCTGCCATCGGTCTTGCCCTGGCCCAGCACACGGCCCTCGTTGTCGAGCAGTTCGACCTCCACGCCGCTGAGGGCCTTACCGCCCTCCAGCGCCTGGGTAAACACATCGAGGCGGTTCTGATAACGGTGCGCCGACAGGCCGATGTCACTGAGGGTGAACAGCGTGGCCGGCTGCGAGTAGTTGTAGGTACCCGAGGCACGCATGACCGCCAGATAAACCCCCGGTTGTTGCAGCGGCTTGAGGCCCGCGATCGGCAACAGCAGGGTTTCACGGGTATTGCGCGCCGGGTTCAGGTCGAAACGACCGCCATAGACCAACTCGGCCATCGGCAACAGCTCGCGGGACTCATAGGTCTGCAGGCTGCTGTTGCGGCCCCACTGCCCCAGGAAGGTCGGCAGCGCTTCAGGCTTGATCCGGAAAAATTCGACATCGACCTTGTCGACGTTCAGCGCGATCACCGGCAGGCCTTCGGCCACGCGGGTCGGCAACAGCGAGCCGCGGCTGGCGAAACCGACAGTCGGCTCCAGGTCGCGGGTTTCCAGGCGGCTGACCGACTCGGCAGCCAGGCGCTTGCCATTCACCGCCAACAGCCCGGCGTCGATGGTCAGCACCAGTTTGCGCTTGGGCTCCAGGTGCCGCAGTCGCAGCTCCATCTGGTTATCGGAGAGTTCCCAGGCACCGTCAACCTTGCCCTTTACCGTATCGACCAGGTGCAGGCGCTCGGCGAATGGCTGCTGAGCGTCCAGTGGTGCGCTGAACGACACCGACAAGGTGCTCGAGCCATCCAACTGCACCTCGGACACATCCACCACGCTCAACTCGCGTCCGGCGTAGCGTTGAGCCAGGGTTGCCGCATCTTCACGTGCGGGCTTGGGCGCGCTGGGCGCCGCCTTCTCTGCCGGTGCAGGCGCGGGTTTATCCACGGATGACGAGTCACAGGCACTCAATAGCGCCAGCGCACAGGCCAGCAACAATCCTTTGTTGAACATGGGAGATGAACTCTCTTGGGCAGCAGTGTCTTTAAGGGGTGAACTATATCTCATCAGCACCAGGGCAAGCGTGCGCAAATGCACGCTTTAGCCACAGGCCAGGCGCTCAGACCGCCTGTCGGCCCATTAGTGCCGTCTGTCCACTACAATGCGGGCTGACAAGGAGCCTGCATGACCTCACTGATCGCCGATTGGCGCGACCGACCTACCCACCGTAACGTGTGGGCGCTGGCCGCGCCGATGATTCTTTCGAACATCTCCGTACCGCTGGTGGCCTTGGTCGACAGTGCCGTGATCGGCCACCTGCCCCATGCCCACCAACTCGGTGCCGTGGCTGTCGGTGCCAGCCTCTATACCGTCCTGGCCTGGGTGATGGGCTTCCTGCGCATGGGCACTACCGGCTTTGCCGCACAAGCCGCCGGCCGTGAGGACGGCGCTGCCTTGCGCCAGGTACTGCTGCAAGGGCTGGCACTGGCGCTGTGCTTTGCACTGTTGCTGGGCCTGCTGGCGATCCCCTTCAGCCACCTGGCGTTGAGCGTGATGCAACCCTCGCAGGCGCTGGCACAAACCACCCATGACTTTTTCCAGACCCGCTTGCTCGGCCTGCCGGCCGCCCTGGCCAGCTTCGCCCTGGTAGGCTGGTTCCTCGGCACCCAGAATGCGCGTGCACCGCTGGCGATCCTGCTGACCACCAACCTGCTGAACATCGTGCTCAACCTCTGGTTCGTGATGGGCCTGGACTGGGGCGTTATCGGCTCGGCGCGGGCTTCGGTGGTCGCCGAGTGGAGCGCTGCCCTGCTCGGCCTGGCCTTGACCCGCCCGGCCCTGCGCGCCTACCCGGGCAACCTGGCCTGGGCAGCGCTACGCCGCTGGCAGAGCTGGCGACCGCTGCTGAGCGTCAACCGGGACATCTTCATTCGCAGCCTGGCCTTGCAGGCGGTGTTCTTCCTGATCACCGTGCAGGGCGCCCGCTTGGGCGATGCCACCGTCGCAGCGAATGCCCTGCTGCTCAACGGCTTGCTCCTCACGGCCTATGCACTGGACGGCCTGGCCCACGCCGTGGAAGCGCTTTGCGGTCACGCCATCGGGGCCGGCGACCGTCCCGCCCTGCGTCGATCCTTGACCGTGGCGGCGGGCTGGTCGTTGCTGGCGAGCCTGGGGTTTGCCTTGCTGTTCATGCTTGGCGGCCACCTGTTCATTGAAATGCAGACCGACATCCAAAGCGTGCGTGAAACCGCCTTCGAGTACCTGCCGTACCTGGCAGTGCTGCCGTTGATCGCCGTGTGGAGCTACCTGCTCGATGGCCTGTTCATCGGCGCCACCCGCGCACGGGAAATGCGCAACGGCATGCTGCTCAGCGTCGTCCTCGCCGTCCCCTTTGCCTATGCCATAAGCGGGCTGGGCAACCATGGGCTGTGGCTGGGTTTTCTGCTGTTCATGGCCTTGCGCGGCGTGACACTGGGCCTGATGAGCTGGCGGATGCAGCAACGCAATGAATGGTTCAAAGAGCCCACCCACGCACTGAAATCCCGCTGATGCCATCGCAGGCAAGCCTGCCACACAGACAATGCAGTGCTCCACACTGATACCTGTAGGAGTTGGCTTGCCAACGACGCGGGCGCCGCGCACTTACTGACGCCCCGCCAATGCCATCGCAGGCAAGCCTGCCCCTACAGAAATGGAGTGTTCTGCACGGATCTCTGTAGGAGCCGGCCTTGGCCGCGATGGCAGCCGACGCCGTGTTACGAGGACAGGTACGAAGAACGCGTCAGGCCCAGGCGCAGGGCATCCAGGAACTGGGTGCGCTCGCGGGCACTGATCTTGGCGCTGGCGACCTTGTCGCGGTAGTGCGTCATCAGCTCTTCCGGCGACAGGTGCACGTAACGCAGCATGTCTTCGATGGTGTCGTGGGTTTCGATACCGGCGTGGTACACGCTGCCGTTCGGGTTCTGGTAGATGTTCACCGAATCGGTATCACCGAACAGGTTGTGCATGTCCCCCAGAATTTCCTGATAAGCACCTACCAGGAAGATACCCAGCAGGTAGTCTTCACCTTCTTTGATGCCATGCACCGGCAAGCTGGTCTCGATGCTCTGCTCGTCGACGTACTGGTTGATCTTGCCGTCGGAGTCACAGGTCAGGTCCTGCAGCACAGCGCGGCGCATCGGCTCTTCGTCAAGACGGTGCAACGGCAGGATCGGCAGTACCTGGCCAATGGCCCAGGTGTCCGGCAGGCTCTGGAACACCGAGAAGTTGCAGATGTACTTGTCGGCCAGCTTGTCGTTGAGTTCGTCCAGCACTTGACGGTGCGAACGCTGGCGCGCCTTCAGCGAGTTGTGCAGGCGGCGGCAGACGGCGAAGTAGCACTGTTCGGCCAGGGCTTTCTGGGCCAGGGTGATCTTGCCATCGGCATACTGGGTAGCGACGTCACTCATGTAGTGCGTGGCGCGCCAGTAGGTCTCGGTGACCATCTCGATGTCAGTCGGGCCAAGCAGGTCGATCAGCCATTGCACGGTTTCCGGCAGGCTTTCCTTGTCTTCGATGGTCGGCACTTCATCGTTGTGTTTCTCAACGTCCGTCACCTGCACCACGAGTACGGCGTGGTGGGCAGTCAGCGAGCGACCGCTCTCGGAGAAGATGTGCGGGTGCGGCAGGCCCTGCGCATCGCAGAACTCCTTGAGCATGCCGACCACGACACCGGCGTAGTCGTCCATGTCGTAGTTGATCGAACTGGCGTTGCGCGAGTGGGTACCGTCGTAGTCCACGCCCAGGCCACCGCCAACGTCGATGTGATCGACCGGCAGGTTCAGGGCGCGCAGTTCGCCATAATAGCGAATGGCCTCCTTGAAACCGTGCTGGTAGTCCGCCAGGTTGGCGATCTGCGAACCCATGTGGAAGTGCAGCAGGCGGATACCCTGATCCAGGCCAGCATCACGGAAGCGCTGTACCACCGAGATCAGTTGTGCAGCCGACAGGCCGAACTTGGATTTTTCGCCACCGGTGTCAGCCCATTTGCTCGAAGCCAGGGACGACAGGCGCACACGCAGGCCAACCTGCGGCTTGACCTTGAGTTCGGCGGCTTCTTCGATCACCAGCGCCACTTCCGACTCTTTCTCGATGACGATAAAGACGTTGTGGCCCAGCTTCTGGCCCATCAGCGCCAGACGGATGAACTCGCGGTCCTTGTAACCGTTGCAAACGATGGTGCCGCCCTTCGGCGCCAGCGCCAGCACGGCCAGCAGCTCAGGCTTGGAGCCTGCCTCAAGGCCGATGGACACGTCCTGGGTGGCGATGATGTTTTCCACCACCGCTTCCTGCTGGTTGACCTTGATCGGGTACAGCGCGGTGTACTTGCTCTGGTATTCCAGGCGCGCGATGTTGGCGTCGAAAGCACCGGTCAGTTGGCGTACGCGGTCTTGCAGGATGTCGGGGAAACGAACCAGCAATGGCAGCGACAAGCCGCTCTTGCGCAGTTCATCGACTTCCTCGAACAGGTCGATCGGCGCACTGCCCGGCCCGTTGGGGCGTACTTCGACGCGCCCGGCCTCGTTGATCGCGAAATACCCGGCCCCCCAATGGCGGATCCCATACACACTGCGGCTGTCCGCAACGGTCCATTGGCTGCCATCGTCTTTGCGTGTGCGTCGTACGGACATCGAAGTCCCCTATATAAAAAATCGAAGAACACCGGCCAGCCCGGAGCGGGCGCAGTGTAAATCCTGAAAATGACGGTCTTCCGTGTTCAGGGGTAGACCCTTCCTACGGGAACGAGTTTAGAAACGGGAATGCAAAAAATCGCGACGGGGCCGATCAGCCACCGGATTTTTTCGCCTTGAAGCCCTGTTTGACCAGTTCTGCCAGTAACAGCTCGACATGATCGCCCTGGATCTCGA
The DNA here is from genome assembly GCF_036348395.1 of Pseudomonas sp. AL 58. NCBI lineage: Bacteria > Pseudomonadati > Pseudomonadota > Gammaproteobacteria > Pseudomonadales > Pseudomonadaceae > Pseudomonas > Pseudomonas sp. AL 58. The sequence goes on along the minus strand of NZ_JAZBQR010000003.1, from coordinate 496,255 downwards.
TGACACCGTCCTTCAAGGCACCACCGGTTCCACAGCGGCGCTTGAGCGTGCTGGCCAGATCCTTGAGTGCTTCGAGGGGCAGCGGCACGCCGCTGATGGTGGTAACGGTCTTGCCGCCACGGCCTTTGCTTTCGCGGCGCACGCGAGCAATGCCATCGCCTTCAGGGATGGCCGTCTGCTTGCAGATGCAGGCATCGATGGGTTGGCTGCAGTCCGGGCAATGCCGACCTGCATCGGTGGAGAACACCAGGCCGCCAAGGGCAGCGAATGATGCGGCTTTTTTGGCCACTTTTGATCCTCTATCGTGAGGACAAAAACTGGTCGATGCCCCGAGCGAGGTACCGACCGCGAAGCCCCACTCTGGCAGGGGCAGCGCAACCGGGTCTGCGAACAGTCCCGGCTTTAAAAGGCCGCGCAGTGTAACGACAAATGCAGCAAATGCTAAGTACAAATCTGCGCCATTTTAGGCAGATTTAGCGACCTCAGGATTGACGGTCGAGGTAACGTTTCAACGCGGCCAGTGAATCGGGGCAATACGGCTGCACCAGGCTGTCGGCCATGACCGCTTCCAGGGGCAGAAAACGAGCCTCGCTGACCTCCTCCGGCTGTAGCCGCAGGGGGCCGTCCCAGACGGCCGAGAACACCGCGCACCACAAACGGTTGTCGGGCTGATCGAAGAAAAAACGCTCATGGGCCGTCAGTTCAACGCCGGTTACGCCCAATTCTTCTTCCAGCTCTCGCGCTGCCGAGGCGGCGTAGCTTTCACCCACCGCCACCATGCCGCCAGCGGCCACATCCCAATAGCCCGGATAAAGCGCCTTGCTCAGTGTGCGCCGGTGCACGCACAGGTGCCCGGCCGAGTTGAACAGCAGAATGAACGTGCCACGACCGATCAAGCCGCGCTCGCGCAACTCGGCCCGTTGCATGGCCCCCAGCTCGGCATCGTCGCGGTCGACCCAGACGATGCGCTCAGCATCTGAAGCGGCGCGATGCGCCGCCTCGCGGGAAGAGATGGCCACCGCCTCAGCCCTGGGACAGCAGTTGGCGCAGATCGATCACTGCGGCGTTGGCCCGGGAAATGTAGTTGGCCATCACCAGCGAGTGGTTGGCCCACATGCCGAAGCCACTGCCGTTGAGTACCATCGGGCTCCACAGAGGCTCTTGGGAGGCCTCCAGCTCGCGGATGATCTGACGCACGCTGACGGTGGCGTTCTTCTTCGCCAGCACGTCGGCGAAGTCGACCTCGATGGCGCGCAGCAGGTGCGACAGCGCCCACGCCTGGCCACGGGCCTCGTAGAACACGTTGTCGATCTGCAGCCACGGGGTCTCGACCACTTCCTCATCCAATTGCGGCACCTGGCCGGCAACCACAGACTCGGTTTTCAGGGTGGTATTGAGCTTGACCCGGCCGACACTGGCCGACAGGCGCTGGGACAGCGAACCCAGGCGCGTGGCGACATCGCCCAACCAGTTGTTCAGGTTGTCGGCACGGGTATAGAACTGCGCGCCCTGCTGGTCAGGCGAGGCCAGGCGGTTCTGATAACGGGTCAGGCTGTTGATGCCTTCCTGGAACTCCGACTCGCTCGACGGCAAGATCCAGCTCTTGTTGTCGAAGTTGAAGCGCGGCTCGGCCTTGGCCAGGTCAGCATCCTCGGTGGACTGCGACTGGGAGCGGGCAAAGTCCTTGCGCAGGGCGCGGCTCAGGTCACGCACCTGGACCAGCACGCCGTACTCCCAGCTCGGCATGTTGTCCATCCACAGGCCTGGCGGGAAACGGTCGTTGGAGATATAGCCACCGGGCTTGTGCAGCAACGTACCGGAAACAGTCTTGAGGGTTTCGATGGTGGTATAGCCGATCACCATCTGCTTGCCCGTGCGCTCAGCTGCAGCCTGGGCGTTCTGCTGAACCGGGAACAGGTCAGGCTCCTCGCTCCAGTACCAGCCCAGGGCAATCGTCACCAACAGATAAAGGGCAATGAGTGTTCCCAGCGCCCGGCTGAACAACAGGCCGCTGAAATAGCTGCCCGCTGCTGTTTCACGGGTACCAGCCCGCTCGCGCGCCTCGGCTTTGCCTGTACGGTTTTTCCAGTCCAGCATGGCATTGTCCTTTCAGTCACGTCGGTTCAAAGGTTCGACCGCAAGCCCAGGCATTGCGCCGGCGTACCCTGTGCTTTTCACAGCCGCTCGCCTGCCGGGGGTCGGCATCATGCGTTGCACTATAAATCAACCCGGCTGCTTCGCATAAGCGACTATCCGGTCACAAACTGAATTTGCAGGCAACGCGGTAATTTGACGCAAGACACGTGATCGCCTGAAAAGTAGTGCTAGCATAGAGCCATCACTGGAACTCAGCCTCACCCCTATATAAGTAGTCAGGACATGACCGAGCCAGAAGACCCAAATCGTGAGCGCCTCAAACAGCACTTTGCCCAGCGGGTCATTCACCAGGCTCGGCAGATACTTGAGATCTGGCAACGCCTGCAGCGTAGCGAATGGTCGAGCAATGACCTCGGTGAACTGTGCGAAGCCAACCTGCGACTGCAGCGTTATGCCGAGCGCTTTGACCAGCCCGAGCACAGTCAACTGGCCGAGGCAATAGGGCAAACCCTGAAGGCCATAGAGGCTAACGGTGCGCGCCTGAGCAGCGGCTTGATCAATGAACTCAACCGCCTGATGCAACGCCTGTCGCGCACTGGCTTGCGCCAGGGCGACCAGCTTGAGCAGACCCCGCTGCCGCCGCTGCGCAAGCCGGTTTACATCATGCTGCAAGACCATGACCGGGCAGAGCGACTGGCGACGCAATTGGAGTTCTTTGGCCTAGGGGTACAGGCACTGAACAGCGCCGAAGCCTTTCGGGCCTCGATGGCCGAGCGTCTGCCGGCCGCCCTAGTCATGGACGTAGACTTCACCGGCAGCGGGCAAGGCCTGCATCTGGCGGCCCAAGCTCAACAGGGGCTGGAGCAGCCCCTTCCGCTGTTGTTCTTCAGCCTGCACGAAACCGATACGCCGACGCGCCTGGCTGCCGTGCGTGCTGGCGGCCAGGAGTTTCTGACCGGCACGCTGGAAGCCTCCAGCCTGCTGGAAAAGGTCGAACTGCTGACCAGCGTGACTCAGTACGAACCGTTCCGGGTACTGGTCATTGATGATTCGCGGGCTCAAGCCATCTACACCGAGCGCTTGCTGAACAACGCAGGCATCGTTACCCGCACCCTCACCGACCCGATTCAAACCATGGCTGAGCTGGCCGATTTCCAGCCAGACCTGATCATTCTTGATCTGTACATGCCGGGCTGCACGGGGCCAGAGCTGGCCAAGGTCATCCGACAGAACGATCGTTATGTCAGTGTGCCGATCATTTACCTGTCGGCCGAGGACGACCTGGACAAGCAGCTCGAAGCCATGAGCGAGGGCGGCGACGACTTCCTGACCAAACCCATCCGTTCGCACCATCTGATCACCACGGTACGCAACCGTGCGGCACGGGCGCGCAACCTCAATGCACGCATGGTGCGCGACAGCCTCACCGGCCTGTACAACCACACGCACATCCTGCAATTGCTTGAAGACTGCAGCTTCCGCGCCCGTCGCGAAGAGCGCCCATTGAGCTTTGCAATGCTCGACATCGATCACTTCAAGAAGGTCAACGACAGCCACGGCCACCCCATGGGCGACCGCGTGATCAAAAGCCTGGCGCTGTTTCTGAAACAACGCCTGCGCAAGACCGACTTTATTGGTCGCTATGGCGGTGAAGAGTTTGCGATTGTCATGCCCAGTACAGACCTGAATGCCGCACACAAAGTGCTGGATGAGATCCGCCAACGCTTCTCCGAAATTCATTACCCGGCCCAGCCGCGCGACTTGTACTGCACGTTCAGCGCCGGGGTTGTACAACTGAACGACGGGCTCGATGCGTTGAGCATGGCAACCGCCGCCGATGAGGCGCTGTACCGGGCCAAGGCTGCAGGGCGCAACACCGTGCTGCGCAGCGAACCATAAAGGCAATGTGCCAGTTTTTTTAGTTCTTCCGCGCCTTCGTCATAACCTCGTAACAAAAACGCAATAACTTCAGAGGCTTACCATTCAGCCGTTGGTAGACCCTGGATATGCGCCTGAAGCTGCTTACCAATCTCAACACCTTGTTGCTGGTCACCGTCTGCCTGGCCTTGGGCGCGACACTGTGGTGGTCACAGCATGCGCTGGAGCGCCCCTATCTGCTGATGGAGCGCTACCTGGGCCTGTCCCAGCAGTTTCAGAACCAGGCCGCGCGCAACATTCAGGACTACCTGAATAGCGGCGATGCGCTGCGCCATGCTGAAGCACAGCAGGCTATCGTCGACTTGCAGGCACAACTGAGTGTTCTCCCCGACGACCTAGCCGCTCGCCTGCGCCCAAGCCTGGACAGCCTGCAGGCGTTTACCGGCTCCGAGCTGCTGGCCGCCGGCAAGCTTGCCGGCGACCCTCAAGCCCTGTTGCTGCAAGCCGAACGCGAGCTTGGTGCTGCACTTGAACAACTGGCGCAGTATGCCCAGAGCAGCAATAGCCCCGACGCCGGGCACTACCCACAAGCGCTGCTCAATGCCAGCGTGCATTTGGGCAGGCTCTCGCTGGCACGCGACAAGTTGGTCAGCAGTGGTCGCAGCGAACTGGCCGACGAGGTCGAGCGCGAGCTGCAAAGCATCGTCGGCCAAGCCCGCGCCCTCGACCAGTTGCCATTGCTGGGCGTCACCGCCAGCACGGCCTCGAGCACAGACGACTTCGCCGCGTTGATGGGCTTGCAGAGCGAAACCACCGCCGTCGCCGAAGACAGCGGCATCGCCCTGAAACGCGAGCTTAACAGCCTGCTAAGCCGTTATCCGGGCGAGCTTCAACGCACCCGCGAACAGATTCAACGCCGCGCCGAGCTGGCCAACAGCACCCATGAGCGCATTGCAGCAGTACAACAGGCGATTGCCGAACTGGAGCCAGGCGTGCGTAGCCAGCACGCGCAGATACAGGGTGAAGTACGCCTGATCCAGGGTGTCATGATTGCCATGATCCTGCTGATTGCCCTGTTGATCGACACCCTGCAGAGACGCTTGACGCGGGTGCTGACCAACCTCTCCCCGGCACTGTCGCGCTGGGCGGAAGGCGACTTCAGCCAGACCATCGCCCTGGGCGCAACCAACCGCGAGTTGCGCGATATTCAGGACTCGCTCAATCGCCTGCGCATCTATCTGGTGGAACTGGTTGGCACGTTGCGCAGCAATGCCGAACAAGTGGCCGGCAGCAGCCATGCCTTGGCCAACATGAGCAGTGCCCTGCACGATGGCGCCGAGCGCCAGGCCGGAGATACAGCGCAGATACGCGACGCGCTGGGTGAGCTGGAGGCTACGATTGTCCAGGTCGCTGGCGATGCCAGCCAGGCTGCCGATGCCAGCCGCAGTGCCGGGCGTGCCGTCGAGCAGGGGCAGCGAGTCATTGGCCAAAGCCTGACCGGGCTGCACTCGCTGGTCGGCGAGGTGCAGGGCAACGCCCAGATGATCGAACAACTGGCTCAGGAGTCGGCAACCATCGGGGGTGTACTGACGGTGATCCGCTCGATTGCCGAACAGACCAACCTGCTGGCCCTCAACGCGGCCATCGAGGCCGCACGGGCTGGCGAGATGGGCCGGGGGTTTGCCGTGGTCGCCGAAGAAGTCCGCTCGCTGGCGCAGCGCACGACGGGGGCTACTGGAGAAATTCAAACGCTGATCGAGCGCTTGCAACAGGCCGCACGCCATTCGGTGGAAGGTATGCGTGCGCAGGTTGAACATGCTGAAGCGACCGCCAGCCAGGCCCAGGCCGCCGACGGCGCACTGGATGAAATCGTCGGGGCAATCCAGACCATCGCTGCCACCGCCGAGCGTATCGCAGATGTCACGGCTCAACAGAGTGGCGCGGTCAGTGAAATTCGTGATCACAGCGAGCGCATCCACACCTTGGGTGAAGACAACCTGCATCGTATCGGCGAGGGCCGTGAACAGGGCGAACAGTTGCTCAGGCTGGGGGGCGAACTGAACACTGCCGTTCGCGCATTCAGGGTTTGAGTGGCGCACCGGATGACTGTAAAGGCATCCGCGGGATGTAAGGGGGTGCGCGGCGCCTGCACGTCTCGGCACACTCCGCTATGATGCGCCCATACCCGTTCCGCGAGATTGTCATGCGCCGTCTGCTTTGCCTTCTGTTTATGCTCCTGGCCCTGCCCGTTGCCACCGCCGGCCTGCTCGACAGCCGTCCGAGTGCAACGCTAGGCGCCACCACGCTGAACAACAGCGCCGATTTCCTCCCAGTACGCGAAGCGTTCAAGCTCAGCCTGGTCAAGGACGATGCGCAGTCCATCACCCTGCGCTTCGTCGCTGCCGAGGGTTACTACCTCTACCGACACCGCTTTCAGTTCCGTAGCGAACCCGCCGACATTGCACTGGGAAGCGCACAGCTGCCCAAAGGCGAAGCCAAGCACGACGAATTCTTCGGCGATGTCGAGGTGTATCACGGCATCCTCGACATCACCCTGCCACGGGGCGCCGATAAGCGCGCCTTCACCCTGCTGGTGACCTACCAGGGCTGCGCGGACAAAGGCCTGTGCTACCCACCGGAAACTGAGCGCCTGAGCATTTCGGGCAGCGGCGCGGCGCCAGCCGACACGGCCAAGACCAGTACCCATACCGACTGGAAAGCCTTGCTGCTGTTCTTCCTCGCCGGCGTCGGCCTGACCTTCACCCCGTGCGTACTGCCAATGCTGCCGATTCTCTCCGGCGTGGTGTTGCGCGGCCATATCGGTGGGTGGCGAGGCTTGAGCCTGTCACTGGCCTACGTCCTGCCGATGGCCGCCTGCTTTGCCCTGCTGGGCGCATTGATGGGGCTGTTCGGCGCCGAACTGAACCTGCAGGCGCGCCTGCAATCGGCCTGGGTACTGGTGCCGTTTTCGCTGTTCTTCGTGGTCTTTGCCCTGGCCATGTTCGGTCTGTTTGAACTGCGCTTGCCGTTGGCCGTGAGCACTCGCCTTGACCATATTGCCGGGCGTACACGCGGCGGCTCACTGCTTGGTGCGGCGGTGCTTGGCATCCTCTCCAGCTTGTTGGTATCGCCCTGCGTATCCGCACCATTGGCCGGCGCCCTGCTGTATATCAGCGCCAGTGGCGATGCGCTGGGCGGCGCGCTGAAGCTTTTTGCCCTGGGCCTGGGCATGGGGGCGCCGCTGCTGTTGGTCGCCACCGGCGGTGCCGCCTGGCTGCCAAGAAGCGGCCCTTGGCTGGTCACCGTGAAAAATGCCATTGGTGTCTTGCTGCTGGGTCTGGCCATCGGCCTGCTAAGCCGGATATTGCCGGGCGAAGTGACCCTGGTGCTGATCGGCTTGCTGACGGCGGGTGTCGCACTGTTCCTCGGTGCCCTTGAGTTCATCGAGAAAAGCCCGGCCCGACGCCTGACGCAATTGCTCGGTCTGTTACTGCTCGCCTATGCAGTGGCCTGCTGGTATGGCGCCTTCAGTGGCCAGACCGACCCGTTCAGGCCACTGGGCAAAACGCACCTGCCAAGCAGCGCCAGTGCCATCGCCAGCGCCCAGGCCGATGCGTGGCAGAAGGTGCGCACACCCGCAGCACTTGACGCCGCCCTGGCCGAGGCCAAAGCGGCAGGGCAACCCGTGGTGCTGGATTGGTACGCCGACTGGTGCATCAGTTGCAAGGTGATCGAGCGCGAAGTACTGAGTGCACCTGCTGTCCAGGCGCATCTGGAAGGCTTTCGCTTGATCAAGTTCGACATCACCGAGAGCACCGCCGAACAACGCGCCCTGCTCGACCGCTACCACCTGTTCGGCCCACCTGCGCTGATGTTTTTTGCGGCGAACGGCAGCGAAAAAACCGACGCCCGAGTGGTTGGCGAGACAAACGCCGGCGAATTTGCTGAACATCTGTTGCGCATTCGTAGCGAACTGCGTCTATAACTTGCTGTGGTCGTAAAAAAGCGGCATGCATGACCAAAGTTAACAAAATGGTCATATATTTTGCGTGAATCTCGCTCATCGTGCTGGCTATTGCAGGTAACTGGACACTGCCCCGTGCTTGCGGCATAGTCGCCGCGCTGATGTGTTCGCACGAATAAAAAAGGATCCGCAGATGGCAACGCTACTGGTACTGCATGGCCCCAATCTGAACCTGCTTGGCACTCGCGAGCCTGGTGTTTACGGTGCCGTGACCCTGGATCAGATCAACCAGGACCTGGAACAGCGCGCCCGTGCCGCTGGCCACCACCTGCAGTACCTGCAGAGCAATGCCGAATACGAGTTGATCGACCGTATCCACGCCGCACGCAACGAAGGCGTGGACTTCATCCTGATCAACCCGGCGGCTTTTACGCACACAAGTGTCGCATTACGTGACGCGCTGCTGGCGGTGAGCATCCCATTCATCGAAGTGCATTTGTCTAACGTGCACAAGCGTGAACCTTTTCGCCATCACTCCTACTTTTCAGATGTCGCCGTAGGCGTGATCTGCGGCCTGGGCGCTAGCGGTTACCGGCTGGCCCTGGAGTCTGCACTGGAGCAATTGGCAGCGAACGCAAAGCCCTGATAACGAGTACCTGGCCCATTGGCCGGGCTCATAGAAACGTTTGATTACACGTTTATACGCCCCTGACCGAACCTTGGGAGTTGATGATTCATGGATATCCGTAAAGTCAAGAAACTGATCGAACTGCTGGAAGAGTCCGGCATCGACGAGCTGGAGATCAAGGAAGGCGAAGAATCCGTACGGATCAGCCGCCACAGCAAGACGCCAGCTCAGCAGTACTACGCGCCAGCCCCAATGGCTGCTGCCGTCGCACCTGCCGCTGCACCCGCTGCTGCCGCCCCGGTTGCCGAAGCTGCCGCCGCGCCAAAACTGAACGGCACCGTGGTTCGCTCGCCAATGGTCGGTACCTTCTACCGCAAGCCTTCGCCAACCTCGCCAAACTTCGCTGAAGTTGGCCAGACCGTGAAGAAAGGCGACACCCTGTGCATCGTCGAAGCCATGAAAATGATGAACCACATCGAAGCTGAAACCAGCGGTGTGATTGAATCCATTCTGGTAGAAGACGGCCAGCCGGTTGAGTTCGACCAGCCGCTGTTCACCATCGTTTGAACCGCGGAGAGCCAACGATGTTGAAACCTGCGAAGTTGGAAAAAGTTCTGATCGCCAACCGCGGTGAAATTGCCCTGCGGATCCTGCGTGCCTGCAAAGAGATGGGCATCAAGACCGTCGCCGTACACTCCACGGCTGACCGCGAGCTGATGCACCTGGGCCTGGCCGACGAATCGGTTTGCATCGGCCCGGCTTCGGCCAGCCAGTCCTACCTGCACATCCCGGCAATCATCGCCGCGGCTGAAGTGACCGGCGCTACCGCCATTCACCCAGGCTACGGCTTCCTCGCGGAAAACGCCGACTTCGCCGAGCAGGTAGAAAACTCCGGGTTTGCCTTCATTGGCCCGAAAGCCGACACCATTCGCCTGATGGGCGACAAGGTTTCGGCCAAGGACGCCATGAAGCGCGCCGGTGTACCGACCGTACCAGGCTCCGACGGCCCACTGCCGGAAGACGAAGAGACTGCACTGGCCATTGGCCGTGAAGTCGGCTATCCAGTGATCATCAAGGCCGCCGGTGGCGGTGGTGGTCGCGGCATGCGTGTGGTGCACAAGGAAGAGGACCTGATTGCCTCGGCCAAACTGACCCGTACCGAAGCCGGTGCTGCGTTCGGCAACTCCATGGTCTACCTGGAGAAGTTCCTGACCAACCCACGTCACGTGGAAGTTCAGGTACTGTCCGACGGCCAGGGCAATGCCATCCACCTGGGCGACCGTGACTGCTCGCTGCAGCGTCGTCACCAGAAAGTGCTGGAAGAAGCGCCAGCACCAGGCATCGACGAGAAAGCCCGTCAGGAAGTCTTTGCCCGCTGCGTCCAGGCGTGCATCGAGATCGGCTACCGTGGCGCTGGCACCTTCGAGTTCCTCTACGAAAACGGCAACTTCTACTTCATCGAAATGAACACCCGTGTTCAGGTGGAGCACCCGGTTTCGGAGATGGTCACAGGCATCGACATCGTCAAGGAGATGCTGAGCATCGCCGCTGGCAACAAGCTGTCGTTCACCCAGGAAGACGTCGTGATTCGCGGCCACTCGCTGGAATGCCGGATCAACGCCGAGGACCCGAAGAAGTTCATCCCGAGCCCAGGCACGGTCAAGCACTTCCACGCGCCAGGCGGCAACGGCATCCGTGTCGATTCGCACCTGTACAGCGGCTACAGCGTACCGCCGAACTACGACTCGCTGATCGGCAAGCTGATCACCTACGGCAAAGACCGCGACGAGGCCATGGCCCGTATGCGCAATGCCCTGGACGAGATCGTCGTTGATGGCATCAAAACCAACATTCCACTGCACCGCGACCTGGTGCGTGATGAAGGTTTCTGCAAAGGCGGCGTAAACATTCACTATCTGGAACACAAACTGGCTAACCAGGAGTGATCCGAAAGTGATGTGCAAAAGCCCCTGACCGAAAGGCCAGGGGCTTTTTGTTTTATAGGGGACTCACGTACGCGGCGCCTGCATCCTTGGCATTTCAATGCCATGTTCATGCACCCGTCGGTACAACGTCGCCCGCGAGATTCCCAGCGCGCGCGCAGCATCACCCGGTTTCCAACGATGACGCACCAGCGCGTCAAGCAGCACTTGCCGCTGCGGGCTGACCCGCTGCTGCTCGGGTGCCGGGCACTGCGCACCGCGCACGTCCAGCGGCAGGTCCTCCACCTGCAAGGTGCCGGCACTGCATACGGCACAGGCATACCGCAACACCTGCCGCAGTTGACGCAAATTACCCGGCCAGCGGTAGCTCAATAGGCACTCCAGCGCCGCCGCCCCAAGCCCCACCTGCACACCACAGGCTTTCGCCTCCTCCTCCAGCACCTGATTGATCAACACCAACAAGTCACTACGCTCGCGCAACGGCGGCAGTTCAAAACGGGCGTTGGCCAACCGAAAGTACAGGTCCTCTCGAAAACTGCCTGCAGCCACCATTGCAACCAGGTCACGGTGCGTGGCGCAGATCACCTGAATATCCACACGCTCGCGCCGGGAAGCCCCAAGAGGGGCCACTTCGCCCTCAGCCAGCACCCGCAGCAGACGCGTTTGCAGACCTAACGGCATGTCACCGATCTCATCGAGAAACAGCGTACCGCCATCAGCCTGCTGCAGCAGCCCACGCATCCCTTTGGTCGAGGCCCCCGTGAAGGCTCCGGCGACGTAGCCGAACAACTCACTCTCGATCAGGCTCTCGGGGATTGCCGCACAGTTGAGCGCCACAAAAGGCCCTTCCGCTCGCGCACTGCGCTGATGCAACTGGCGGGCAAAAACCTCCTTGCCCGAGCCTGTCTCACCCTGGACCAGCACCGCCAGGTTGCAGTCCTTGACCCGCGTCGCCAGGCGCAAGGCTTCCGTCACTCGCGGATCGACCGCAAGCTGTCCAATTCGGGTCGCCCGCCGCACTGGCTGGCGTCGTGGCGAACTGACCCGGGCGTGTACTTCGCCACCGGCGGCAGTCCAGTTCAAACGCTGGGCCGCCTCGTCGGTCGCGGCCCGCAGGGTCTCCAGGTCGAACAACTGGCCAATGTGCTCCGGCACCTGCCCGCACTGCTCAAGCACCACCCGCCGGGCCACACTGTTTAGCGCCTGCAAGCGCCCGTCGGCATCCCAGGCCAGGAGAAAGTCTGGCTGGCTGTCGACGTAGCCGGGCGCACTGTGAGCACGCAACACCCAATGCTGTTCGGCGTTGTGCATGAAAAAGGCGTTCTCGATCTCACGCGCACTCTGGACCACCATCTGCCGGATCAAGTGCTGGCTGCGACGGTCGTCCGGCGATTGCAGCGCCGAGACATCGAGCACGCCCAACAGGGCGCCCTGAGGGTCAAATACCGGGGCAGCCGAGCAGGTCAGGCCGATGAAGGCTGCTCGAAAGTGATCGCGCTTGTGCACAGTGACCGGTGCGTGACTGGTCAGCACCCCGGCCACGCCGCAAGTGCCCTCCTCGCCTTCCGACCAACAGGTACCCAGGTACAGGCCCGCCTTGCGGCAGTCATTGCGAATCGTCGACTCGACGCGGTAGTCGATGGTGCGCCCCTGGGCATCGGTCAACAGCACACAGTAGTCGGCATCACGCACCCGCCCATGCAGGCGCGCCACAGCATCACTGGCGATGCGCAGGAACAGTTCGGCACGCTCGCGGCATTCATTCAGCGAGCTTTGCGAGAGGATACGCGGCCCTTGCAGCGAGGCCGGGTCAAGACGGTGCTGCTCCATGGAGCGGCGCCAAGAGTCGAGGATAGGCGCCGGGACTGGCGCTTGAGGCAGACGATCGGCGTTCTTCAGCACACGGCTGACGCAATCGACGTGGGCCTTGGAGTTCGCGGCAAGCATGGGGCCTCCGTTTCTCGTGTTCTTATCGTTATGCGGCTCATTAAGCGCCCATTGCCGGCCCTCGACAAGCACTGCCTGCGCCACGGCCTTTGTGAGACGCAGCGTCTCGGCGTCTCAGCCAACAACCCCTGCGACTGACACCCAGCGTCTTGCCGCACCGTGCCACGCGCATGCACAACCTCACTACAAAACCGCTCTGGAGCGGCCCTTTGCGCATCGATCAAGGCACCTTGGCACCGCGCTTGCTCTAGCCCTGACAAACAAAACCAAAGGTGTGCCCATGAGCCATCCCGTTCTCACCGTAGGCATCATCGCCAACCCGGCTTCGGGTCGCGATCTGCGCCGACTGACTGCCAACGCTGGGCTCTATTCCAGCACCGATAAGGCCTCGGCCGTGCAACGCCTGTTGGCGGCCTTTGCCGCGACCGGGGTTGACCAGGTGCTGCTGCCGCCGGACATGACCGGCATCGCCGCTGCCGTACTCAAGGCGGGCCTCGGGCCACAGGCTGCCCAGCAGCGTTGGCCACAGCTGCGCATCCTCGACATGCCGCTGCGCCAGACCGTCGAAGATACCCGCCTGGCCGCCCGCCTGATGGTCGAGCAGGGCGCCACGCTCATTGCGGTGCTGGGTGGCGACGGTACCCACAAGGCAGTGGCTGCCGAGGTAGGTGACATCCCACTGCTGACGCTCTCCACCGGCACCAACAATGCTTTTCCTGAACTGCGCGAAGCCACCAGCGCAGGCCTGGCCGGTGGCCTCTATGCCAGTGGCCGGGTGCCGGCACCGGTCAGCCTGCGGCGCAACAAACGCCTGCTCGTGCGCGAACCCAACCGAGGTATCTGTGAATGGGCGCTGGTGGACGTCGCGGTGTCGCCACAACGTTTTGTCGGTGCCCGCGCCATCAGCCGCACGGAAGACCTTGCGGAAGTCTTCGTGACCTTCGCCGAACCTCATGCCATCGGCCTCTCGGCACTGTGCGGGCTGTGGTGTCCGGTACCTCGAAATGCCCCCGAGGGCGCCTGGGTACGCCTGCACCCCCACGCCGACCAGGCCCTGCTGGCACCGCTGGCACCCGGCCTGCTGCTGGGCTGCGGAGTCACCGCCGCCGGCACCCTGACACCTGGCGTGGCCCACTCACTGAGCCTTGCCAGCGGCACCCTGGCCTTGGACGGTGAACGCGAAATCGAGTTCAGCGAGCAGGACCGCCCCACCATCACCCTCGACGGCCATGGCCCGTTGAGCATCGATGTCGAAGCGGTACTCGCCTACGCCGCCCGCCATCGCCTGTTGGCCGTTGGCCGTGAACACCCGCAACACCCTGCGAATCAACCGTGCTGAGACAACCCTGGAGAACAACAAGATGTCCACTCACCTGTCCACCGAACAACTGCTGCATGCCTATCAGGTCATGCGCACCATCCGCGCCTTTGAAGAACGCCTGCACGTGGAGTTCGCCACCGGCGAGATTCCTGGTTTCGTCCACTTGTATGCCGGCGAGGAAGCATCCGCTGCCGGGGTGATGGCGCACCTGCGCGACAGCGACTGCATCGCCTCCAACCACCGTGGTCACGGCCACTGCATTGCCAAGGGCGTCGATGTGTACGGGATGATGGCCGAGATCTACGGCAAGAAAACCGGCGTCTGCGGCGGCAAGGGCGGCTCGATGCACATCGCCGACCTGGAGAAAGGCATGCTCGGAGCAAACGGTATCGTCGGTGCGGGTGCGCCGCTGGTAGCAGGCGCGGCACTGGCGGCCAAACTCAAGGGCACCGATGACGTTGCCGTGGTGTTCTTCGGCGATGGCGGCTCCAACGAAGGCGCAGTGTTCGAGGCCATGAACCTGGCGTCGATCATGAACCTGCCCTGCATCTTCGTCGCCGAGAACAACGGTTATGCCGAAGCCACCGCGTCGAACTGGTCGGTGGCCTGCGATCACATCGCCGACCGCGCTGCCGGTTTCGGCATGCCGGGGGTGACCATCGATGGCTACGACTTCTTTGCCGTACATGAAGCTGCCGGTGCCGCCATTGCCCGCGCCCGCGCCGGGCAAGGCCCCTCACTGGTAGAGGTCAAGCTGACCCGCTACTACGGCCACTTCGAAGGTGACGCCCAGACCTACCGGGCCCCGGACGAGGTGAAAAACCTGCGAGAAACCCGTGACTGCCTCATGCAATTCCGTGACCGCACCGTGCGCGCCGGCCTGCTCAGCACCGAGCAACTGGACCAGATCGATGGCCAGGTCGAGGACCTGATCGAAGACTCGGTACGCCGCGCCAAGTCCGACCCCAAACCCGAAGCCGCCGACCTGCTCAGCGACGTGTACGTGTCCTACCCCTGAGCCACCCCAACAACAAGAATACGTGGAGAATCATCATGGCGAGAAAGATCACTTACCAGCAGGCCATCAATGAAGCCCTGGCCCAGGAAATGCGTCGCGACACCAGCGTTTTCATCATTGGCGAAGACGTCGCAGGCGGTGCCGGCGCACCCGGCGCCGAGGATGCCTGGGGTGGCGTACTGGGCGTAACCAAAGGCCTGTACCCGCAATTTCCGGGGCGCGTACTGGACGCCCCGCTGTCGGAGATCGGCTATGTCGGCGCCGCTGTCGGGGCTGCCACCCAAGGCCTGCGCCCGGTGTGCGAGTTGATGTTCGTCGACTTTGCCGGCTGCTGCCTCGACCAGATCCTCAACCAGGCGGCCAAGTTCCGCTACATGTTCGGTGGCAAGGCGGTCACCCCGCTGGTCATGCGAACCATGGTGGGTGCGGGCCTGCGTGCGGCCGCCCAGCACTCGCAAATGCTCACCTCACTGTGGACACATATCCCCGGCCTTAAAGTGGTCTGCCCATCGTCGCCCTATGACGCCAAGGGCCTGCTGATCCAGGCGATCCGCGACAACGATCCGGTGATCTTCTGCGAACACAAACTGCTCTACAGCATGCAGGGCGAGGTGCCGGAAGAGCTCTACACCATCCCGTTCGGTGAGGCCAACTACCTGCGTGACGGCGACGACATCACCCTGGTGACCTACGGGCGCATGGTTCATCTGGCCATGGACGCCGCCGCCAGCCTGGCCCGCCAGGGCATTGATTGCGAAGTACTCGACCTGCGCACCACCAGCCCGCTGGACGAAGACAGCATTCTGGAAAGCGTGGAAAAAACCGGTCGCCTGGTAGTGATCGACGAAGCCAACCCGCGCTGTTCCATGGCCACCGACATCAGCGCGCTGGTCGCGCAAAAAGCCTTCGCCGCATTGAAAGGACCGATTGAAATGGTCACCGCACCACATACACCGGTGCCATTCTCCGATGCCCTTGAGGACCTCTATATCCCGACAGCCGCGAAGATCGAAGCCGCGGTGCACAAGGTCATGGCCGGGAGGAAGGCGGCATGAGCCAGATCCACACCCTGACCATGCCCAAATGGGGCCTGTCGATGACCGAAGGCCGGGTCGATGCCTGGCTGGTGGAAGAAGGCGCGCAAATCAACAAGGGCGACGAAGTGCTGGATGTCGAGACCGACAAGATCTCCAGCAGCGTCGAAGCGCCGTTCAGCGGGGTGTTGCGCCGACAGATCGCCCGGCCCGACGAAACCTTGCCGGTCGGTGCCCTGCTCGCGGTGGTGGTCGAAGGCGAGGCCAGCGACACAGACATCGATCAGGTTGTGCAGCGCTTCCAGGAGGCGTTCGTCCCCGGCGGCGATGGCGAACAGGACTGCGGCCCGGCACCGCAGAAAATCGATCTGGACGGGCGCACCCTGCGCTATTTCGAACTCGGCCAGGGTGGCACGCCCCTGGTGCTGGTGCATGGCTTTGGCGGCGACCTGAACAACTGGCTGTTCAATCACCCAAGCCTGGCCGCCGAACGCCGCGTCATTGCCCTAGACCTGCCCGGTCATGGCGAGTCCGGCAAGACCTTGCAACGGGGCGATCTGGATGAGTTGAGCCAAACCGTACTGGCCCTGCTCGACCATCTGGACATCGAACGGGTGCATCTGGCCGGGCACTCCATGGGCGGCGCGGTAGCACTGAACCTGGCACGCCTGGCGCCATCCCGGGTGCACTCGTTGAGCCTGCTGGCCAGCGCAGGCCTGGGCCGGGAAATCAATGCCGATTACCTGCAAGGCTTTGTCGAGGCCAGCAACCGCAACGCACTCAAACCGCAACTGGTGCAGTTGTTCTCCGACCCCGGGCTGGTCACCCGGCAAATGCTCGAAGACATGCTCAAGTTCAAGCGCCTTGAAGGCGTAGACAGCGCGCTGCGACAACTGGCCCAAATGATCTGCGAGAACGGCCAACAACGGCATGACCTGCGTGCGGTGGTCGAGCAGCAGCCGAGCCTGCTGCTCTGGGGCGCCGAAGACGCAATCATCCCGGCCACCCATGTGGACGGTCTACCGGCACAGGTCAAGATCCTCCCCGGCCAGGGGCATATGCTGCAGATGGAAGCCGCCGAAGAGGTCAACCAGTGCCTGCTGGCATTCCTTCAGGCCGTCGAGCAATCAGGGAGATAACGCCATGAACGACCTTTCCAACACCGCTAGCATGCGTGCCGCCGTCTGGCATGGCCGCCACGATATCCGCGTCGAAGACGTACCACTGCCCGCCGACCCACCGCCGGGCTGGGTTCAGATCAAAGTGGACTGGTGCGGCATCTGCGGTTCCGACCTGCATGAATACGTGGCCGGCCCGGTATTCATTCCGGTCGAAGCCCCGCACCCACTGACCGGCATCCAGGGCCAATGCATCCTGGGCCATGAGTTCTGTGGCGAAATCCTCAAGCTCGGCGACGGGGTCGAAGGCTATGCCGTCGGCGACCCGGTCGCCGCCGATGCCTGCCAGCACTGTGGCACCTGCTACTACTGCACCCACGGCCTGTACAACATCTGCGAGCGCCTGGCCTTTACCGGGCTGATGAACAACGGTGCATTCGCCGAGCGCGTCAACGTACCGGCCAACCTGCTGTACAAACTCCCGGCCGGTTTCCCTCGGGAGGCCGGCGCACTGATCGAGCCCCTGGCGGTGGGCATGCATGCGGTCAAGAAAGCCGGCAACCTGCTTGGCCAGACTGTCGTCGTGGTTGGCGCCGGCACCATCGGCCTGTGCACCATCATGTGTGCCAAAGCGGCAGGCGCAGCCAAGGTGATTGCCCTGGAAATGTCCTCCGCACGCAAGGCCAAGGCCCTGGAGGTGGGCGCCAGCGCGGTGCTTGATCCGAAGGAGTGCGATGCCCTGGCCGAGATCCGTGCCCTGACCAACGGCTTGGGTGCCGATGTCAGCTTCGAGTGCATCGGCAACAAGCACACCGCCAAACTGGCCATCGACACCCTCCGTAAGGCAGGCAAGTGCGTACTGGTGGGGATCTTCGAAGAGCCGAGCGAGTTCAATTTCTTTGAGCTGGTCTCGACCGAGAAACAGGTCCTCGGCGCCCTGGCATACAACGGTGAGTTTGCTGACGTCATCGCGTTCATCGCCGACGGGCGGCTGGACATTACCCCGCTGGTGACCGGGCGCATCGACCTGGAGCAGATCGTCGGGCGCGGCTTTGACGAGCTGGTGAACAATAAAGAGGAAAACGTGAAGATCATCGTCTCGCCGTCAAAACGCTGAATCACACCAACAATGTCGGTGCCTGCGCGTCTGCAGGCTCCGGCCTTGCCGGTGATGCATCCCCTCTACGCCAAACCCTTCGCACTCATGTAAACTGGCGCGCTTGACGCAGCCGTTGGCTGCCCCTGTAGATTTCCCAAAGGTAAACGCCATGCCCTGGCTGCAAGTACGTCTGGCTATCAGCCCGGAACAAGCCGAAACCTATGAAGACGCCCTGCTCGAAGTCGGCGCCGTCTCCGTCACCTTCATGGATGCCGAAGACCAGCCAATTTTCGAACCGGACCTCAACACCACCCCACTGTGGTCGCACACCCACCTGCTGGCCCTGTTCGAAGCCGATGCCGAGCCCGACGCGGTGTTTGCCCACCTGCGCCTGCTGACCGGCGCCGAGTTGCCGGAGCACCACGCCGAGGTGATCGAGGATCAGGACTGGGAACGTAGCTGGATGGACAACTTCCAGCCAATGCGCTTCGGCAAGCGCCTGTGGATCGTGCCAAGCTGGCATGCCGCACCAGAGCCCGAAGCGGTCAACCTGCTGCTCGACCCGGGCCTGGCCTTCGGCACCGGCACCCACCCGACCACCGCGCTGTGTCTGGAATGGCTGGACGGCCAGGACCTGCAAGGCCGTGAAGTCCTCGACTTCGGCTGCGGCTCGGGCATCCTCGCCATCGCCGCACTGTTGCTGGGTGCGCGCCAGGCCGTCGGTACCGATATCGACGTGCAGGCCCTCGAGGCCTCCCGCGACAACGCCGGGCGCAACGGCATCGCCGATGAACGCTTCCCGCTGTACCTGCCAGAGCAGATGCCCGCCATGCAGGCCGAGGTACTGGTCGCAAACATTCTCGCCGGCCCACTGGTTTCGCTGGCGCCGCAACTCTCCAGCCTGGTTCGCCCCGGTGGTTTGCTGGCGCTGTCCGGCATTCTCGCCGAGCAAGGCGCAGAGGTCGCAGCCGCCTATGCCAATGACTTCGAGCTGGACCCAATCGTCGAACGCGATGGCTGGGTGCGTATCAGTGGTCGCCGTCGCTAAGAGCACCTAGAATGGACGCTTGCACAATTCGGATCGCCGCATGACCGACAGTTTCGTCACCCAGTGCCCCCATTGCCAGACCAGTTTCCGCGTCAGCCACACTCAACTGAGTGTGGCGCGCGGTGTGGTGCGCTGCGGCAACTGTCTGCAAGTGTTCAACGCTGCCCGCCAACTGCTTGAGCAGCAGGCTGCAAACAAGGCCGCCGAAACCGAGCAGCCACCTGCGCCGCTCAGCGCGCCGGCGGCAAATCCGCCAGCCCCGGCGATCAGCCAACGGGAATGGCGCGCAGCCGAACTGGACCTCGACCACCTTGACCTCGATGAAGAGCTGGCGCGCCTGGAACAGCGCGAAATCCAGCCCATCACCGAGCTCAAGGGGCCAGCACGACGTGATACCGGCCTCAGCGCCAGCCGCGACGGTGATGAACCGCCACTGGCCGACGACCTGTTCGGCAACCCGGCAGACGAGCCACCCGTAGCCGCGGAGGAAGCGTCTCATCCCACCGTGATAGACAATGAGCCGGTAGACCACGAACCGGCTCAGGGGGCGCGAACAGAACCCTCCCTGTCGCTCGACTCAAACGACTTCGATGACGAGCCACGCGTCGCGCATGGCGCCGACGACGATGAGCCCGACCTGCCGAGCGACCGTCTGTCGGCACACGACACCCTGCATGCCGATGATGAAGCACCAGCGGTCGAACAGGAACGTCAGGAACCCGCGTTGGGGGCAGTGTCCAGTCGACCCGCGCGCAAGGAGCCATTGCTTGACCTGGTAGACGACCCTTTGCAGCTCGATTGGCAAAAGCCACGCAGCTCGTGGGGCCGTCGCCTGCTCTGGAGCCTGTTGATCCTGCTGGCCGCCTCCGGCCTCGCCGCCCAGTACATTGCGTACCACTTCGATGAACTGGCTCGCCAGGATCAGTACCGCCCGTGGTTCCAGCAACTGTGCCCGCAATTGGGCTGCAACGTGCCGTCAAAAGTCGATATCGCTCGAATAAAGAGCAGCAACCTGGTGGTCCGCAGCCACCCGGATTTCACTGGCGCCCTGATCGTCGACGCGATCATCTACAACCGTGCTCCCTTCTCCCAGCCGTTTCCCCTGCTGGAACTGCGCTTCGCCGACCTCAATGGCCAGTTGATTGCCAGTCGCCGCTTCAAGCCGGCCGAATACCTCAGTGGCGAATTGGCGGGCAAGGGGGAAATGCCCAGCCAGACGCCTATTCACATCGCACTGGACATCCTCGATCCGGGGCCAAAGGCCGTCAATTACAGCCTGAGTTTCCGCTCGCCCGAGTAATTCCGGGCTCCGGCGCCACATTCGTGGCGCCGGCCGAGCCCTCGTAACCGGTCGGAATAAGCTCATAGCTGTTCAGATTTTATCCAAATCGACCTTTATCCAGTCATCGAGAGCGGGTATCATGCGATCCCTTTTTCGAACTCCAATGATCCGGCCCCACAACAGGGAACTCCTATGTCGGCGGTACGCATCGGCCCCTACACACTGCAGAATGCCTTGATCCTCGCGCCGATGGCCGGGGTGACGGACCAGCCTTTTCGTCAGCTTTGCCGACGCATGGGCGCGGGGCTTGTTGTCTCGGAAATGGTCAGCAGCGACATGAGCCTGTGGAACAGCCGCAAGTCGCGTCTGCGCATGATCCACGAAGGTGATCCCGAGCCACGCTCGGTACAGATCGCCGGTGGTGACGCGCAGATGCTGGCGGCGGCGGCCCGGGCCAACGTCGAGTTTGGCGCCCAGATCATTGATATCAATATGGGTTGCCCGGCAAAAAAAGTCTGCAACAAAGCCGCAGGCTCTGCTTTATTGAAAGATGAAGCCTTGGTCAGTGAAATCCTCCATGCGGTGGTTGCCGCGGTGGACGTACCTGTCACCCTGAAGATCCGCACGGGCTGGGACCGTGCAAACAAGAACGGCCTGACCGTGGCGAAAATCGCCGAGCAGGCCGGCATCCAGGCGCTGGCGGTCCATGGACGCACCCGCGCCGATCTGTATACCGGCGAAGCCGAATACGACACCATCGCGGCGATCAAGCAGGCGGTGTCGATACCGGTTTTTGCCAACGGCGATATCACCTCGCCAGAGAAGGCCCGTGTGGTGTTGAACGCCACTGGAGCCGACGGCCTGTTGATCGGCCGGGCTGCCCAAGGGCGGCCATGGATCTTTCGCGAGATCGAGCATTACCTGCGCACCGGTGAAACCTTGCCGGCACCGCAGTTGGATGAAGTGGAACGAATTCTGCTGGAGCACCTGGCCGCGCTGCACGCCTTCTATGGCGATGTGATGGGCGTACGCATTGCCCGCAAGCATGTCGGCTGGTATCTGGCAACGCTGCCGGGCGCCAAGGAGTTTCGCGCCCAGTTCAATCGTTTGGACGATACGCAAGCGCAGTGCGCCCACGTTCACGCCTTTTTCCGTGAACGTGAACAAAGCCTTGAGACAGAGGACGGACAAGGGGTGGCCGCATGACGATGATGACCGAGACTTTAGTGAGTGGAACAACGCCCGTGAGCGACAACGTCAACCTGAAACAGCACCTCAACACCCCGAGCGAAGAGGGCCAGACCCTTCGCGGGAGCGTGGAGAAGGCGCTGCACAACTATTTCGCGCACCTCGAGGGTGCTGCCGTCACGGACGTGTACAACCTGGTGCTCTCGGAAGTCGAAGCGCCGTTGCTCGAAAGCGTGATGAACTACGTCAAGGGCAACCAGACCAAAGCCAGTGAACTGCTCGGGCTCAACCGTGGCACGCTGCGCAAGAAACTCAAGCAGTACGACCTGCTCTAAGCATGAATCCAAACCAGAAAAGGCGGCTCCCATTCGATGAGGTCGCCTTTTTTGCTGAAACCACCGCGTTATGGAATCTGAAATGACCGACCAGACCACCCGCCTGCCGATCCGCCGCGCCTTGATCAGCGTTTCCGACAAGACCGGGATCCTTGAATTCGCCCGCGAACTGGAACAACTCGGTGTCGAGATCCTGTCCACCGGCGGCACCTTCAAGCTGCTCCGGGACAACGGCGTTGCTGCAGTCGAAGTCGCCGACTACACCGGCTTCGCTGAAATGATGGACGGCCGGGTCAAGACCCTGCACCCGAAAATCCACGGCGGTATCCTCGGTCGTCGCGGTACCGACGATGCGATCATGGAACAGCACGGGATCAAACCGATCGATCTGGTCGCGGTCAACCTCTACCCCTTCGAAGCCACCATCACCAAGCCAGGTTGCGACCTGCCGACCGCTATCGAGAACATCGACATCGGCGGCCCGACCATGGTGCGTTCGGCGGCCAAGAACCACAAAGACGTCGCCATCGTGGTTAACGCCAGCGATTACGCCAGCGTCCTGGAAAACCTCAAGGCCGGCGGCCTGACCTACGCTCAGCGTTTCGACCTGATGCTCAAGGCCTTCGAGCACACCGCAGCCTACGACGGCATGATTGCCAACTACATGGGCACCATCAACCAGTCGGCGCAAACCCTGACCACCGAAGGCCGCAGCGAATTCCCGCGCACCTTCAACAGCCAGTTCGTCAAAGCCCAGGAAATGCGCTACGGCGAGAACCCGCACCAGAGCGCGGCGTTCTACGTTGAAGCCAAGCCAGCCGAAGCCAGCATCTCGACGGCCGTACAGCTGCAAGGCAAAGAGCTGTCGTACAACAACGTGGCCGACACCGACGCCGCGCTGGAGTGCGTGAAGAGCTTCGTCAAGCCGGCCTGCGTCATCGTCAAGCACGCCAACCCGTGCGGCGTGGCTGTCAGCCCTGAGGGCGGTATTCGCCAGGCCTACGAACTGGCCTACGCCACCGACACCGAGTCGGCCTTCGGCGGCATCATCGCCTTCAACCGCGAACTGGACGGCGAAACCGCCAAAGCCATCGTCGAGCGTCAGTTCGTCGAAGTGATCATCGCCCCAAGCGTCAGCGACGAAGCCCGCGCCGTGGTTGCAGCCAAAGCCAACGTGCGCCTGCTGACCTGCGGCGAATGGCCTGCCGAGCGCGCTGCCGCCTGGGACTACAAGCGCGTCAACGGCGGCCTGCTGGTGCAGAGCCGCGACAATGGCATGATCTCGGCCAACGACCTGAAAGTCGTGACCAAGCGCGCGCCGACCGAACAGGAAATCAACGACCTGATCTTCGCCTGGAAAGTCGCCAAGTTCGTCAAATCCAACGCGATCGTCTACGCCAAGAACCGTCAGACCATCGGTGTTGGCGCAGGCCAGATGAGCCGCGTCAACTCCGCGCGCATTGCTGCGATCAAAGCTGAGCACGCCGGCCTGCAGGTGCAGGGCGCGGTCATGGCCTCGGACGCGTTCTTCCCGTTCCGTGACGGCATCGATAATGCAGCTAAAGTGGGTATCACTGCCGTGATCCAGCCAGGCGGCTCGATGCGCGATGCAGAAGTCATTGCTGCCGCTGACGAAGCCGGCATTGCAATGGTCTTCACCGGCATGCGCCACTTCCGCCACTAAGCGCTCAGGCGCCGGCGTTGTCAGCGATACAGGCCGCGTGCAGTCCCCAGGACTGCAACGCGCCCATCGCCACAACGCTGGCTCCCGCAGTTTCCAGAATTAGCGTCATCGAGGTTTTGACATGAAGGTTTTGATTATTGGCAGCGGCGGTCGTGAACACGCCCTGGCCTGGAAAGTTGCCCAGGACCCACGCGTCGAGAAAGTCTTCGTCGCCCCAGGCAACGCCGGTACCGCTACCGAAGCCAAGTGCGAGAACGTCGCCATCGACGTCACCGCGCTGGAGCAGTTGGCTGACTTCGCCGAGAAAAACGTCACCCTGACCATCGTCGGCCCGGAAGGCCCGCTGGTCGCTGGCGTCGTCGACCTGTTCCGCAGCCGTGGTCTGGACTGCTTCGGCCCAACCAAGGGTGCCGCCCAACTGGAAGGCTCCAAGGCGTTCACCAAGGACTTCCTGGCACGCCACAAGATTCCGACCGCCGATTACCAGAACTTCACTGAAATCGAACCGGCACTGGCCTACCTGCGCGAAAAAGGCGCACCAATCGTGATCAAGGCCGACGGCCTGGCCGCGGGCAAAGGCGTGATCGTTGCCATGAGCCTGGCAGAAGCCGAAGACGCCGTACGCGACATGCTCGCCGGCAACGCCTTCGGTGAAGCCGGTTCGCGCGTAGTGATCGAGGAATTCCTCGATGGCGAAGAAGCCAGCTTCATCGTCATGGTCGACGGCAAGAATGTGCTGCCGATGGCCACCAGCCAGGACCACAAGCGCGTCGGCGACGGCGATACCGGCCCGAACACCGGCGGCATGGGTGCCTACTCGCCAGCACCGGTCGTCACTGCCGAGGTGCATCAGCGGGTTATGGACCAGGTGATCTGGCCGACCGTTCGCGGCATGGCCGAGGAAGGCAATGTCTACACGGGCTTCCTCTATGCCGGTTTGATGATCGACAAAGCGGGCAACCCGAAGGTCATCGAGTTCAACTGCCGTTTCGGCGACCCGGAGACCCAGCCCGTCATGCTGCGCCTGGAGTCGAGCCTGGTGCTGCTGATCGAAGCCGCATTCGCCAAGGCGCTGGACAAGGTCGAAGCACAGTGGAACCCGCAGCCAAGCCTGGGCGTGGTCCTGGCAGCTGGCGGCTACCCGGGCGACTACACCAAAGGTGCACCGATCCACGGCCTGGACGCTGCTGCCCAACTGACCGGCAAGGTGTTCCACGCGGGTACCGCACTCAAGGATGGCGCAATCGTCGCCACCGGCGGTCGTGTACTCTGTGCCACAGCGCTGGGCGAAACCGTTGAAGCCGCACAGCAGCAAGCGTACCGCCTGGCCCGTGAAATCAGCTGGGAAGGCAGCTTCTACCGCAACGACATTGGCTACCGTGCCATTGCCCGTGAGCGCGGTGAACATCAGCAGTAAAACGAGACCACGGGTACGCCTGGCGTACCCGACCAGACGACAAGGCCCCGCGCGGGCCTTGCCTTCGTCTCGGCCCGCCGCGCATAGTGGTACCCCGGCATTCAGCTAAGGAAGGGATTTCGTCGTGCGTTGGCTCAGGATTGCCATTGGCCTCACCGTCAGCCTGCTGACCCTGTTCTGCCTGTTTCCGGCGTCTGCCGAACATAGCGGTGGCTGGGCCGTTTTGCTTGACGAGCAAGCCAACCTGCAACTGAGCGATGTACGCTCCGAACGCTACCGAAACCAGTTCAGCCCTATCCAGATCAGCCGACTCAACGCTGCCGCCCCCAATCACGCACTGTGGTTGCACTATCGCCTACCCCCGGGCGAGAACGAACAACTGTTGCGTGTCTTCGCTCCGGACTTGTCCAGCCTTGATCTGTATGTGCTGGATGGCAACGTGCTGCTAAAGCAGTCTCTCAACGGCCGCGTCGGTGACACCAGCGAACCCGTGCTGCGTAGCAGTGACCACTTGTTACGACTGCCCAACAGTGCAAAGCCACTGGATGTCTATCTACGGCTGGTTTCCGAACACCAGTTGCGCCCCGACATAACCCTGCAACCTGCTGCCGAAGCCGCCGCCGACCAGCGTGAAGCCGTAATGTTCGGCCTGCTGTTCGGCTGCATTGGCATGCTGATACTGCACAACCTCGCCCGTTTCGCCTATTCACGCTCAACCACCAGCCTGGCACTGGCCGCGTATCAGGGCCTGATGCTGTTCAGCGCACTGATTCTGCTGAACCTCGGCAGCCCCTGGATCAACCTCTGGCATTCTGCCCAAACCCCTGCGGCGTACCTGACAGCGCTGTTGGCAACGCTGTGCGGCCTGGTCTTTACCGCTCGTTTTTTCAATGGCTTCGATCAGCCTCGCCTGACTCGCCTGCTGCAGGCAGACCTGCTCCTGATCAGCCTCTGCGGCCTGGTGCTGCTGTTTGTCGATACCCTGCCGCTGAACCTGATGACCTACGCCCTGATGGCGTTAGGCAGCCTGAGCATGCTGTTGGTGGCCAGCTATCAATGCTACAAGGGGTATGCGCCAGCCAGGCTGCTCACCCTGGCCATGCTGGTGTTCAACATCGGCTGCCTGGTCGTGCTCCCGGCCCTGCTGGTGCTCACACGTACGCCGACCCAATGGTTACTGTTCATCCTGCTCGGGCTGACCGCGCTCAGTGGCTTGCTGCTGAACATGGCCGTCAGTGAGCGCTTGCGTACCATCAGAGAAGCGCGCTTCAGTGCCAGCCGCGCATTGGCCGCGAGCAATGCAGAGGTCAACGCCAAGGCCGAGTTTCTCGCCAGGATCAGCCATGAAATCCGCACGCCCATGAACGGTGTGCTGGGCATGACTGAACTGCTGCTGGGCACTCCGCTGTCGGTCAAGCAGCGTGACTACGTACAAACCATTCATAGCGCCGGCAACGAACTGCTTACCCTGATCAACGAAATCCTCGACATCTCCAAGTTGGAGTCCGGGCAGATCGAACTCGACGACGTGCAGTTCGACCTCAATGCCCTGATCGAAGATTGCCTGGGTATCTTCAGGGCCAAGGCCGAACAGCAGAATGTGGAGTTGATCAGCTTCACCCAGCCGCAAGTTCCCCGGGTTATCAGTGGCGATCCGACACGCCTGCGCCAGGCCCTGCTGGGCCTGTTGGAGAATGCGCTGAAGACGGTCGATCAGGGCGAAATTCTACTGGTGATCGCCCTGGACCAACGTACTGACACTCCTCGCTTGCGCATTGCCGTACAGGACAGCGGCCAACCGATGGCCGACAGTGATCGCGATGCCTTGCTGCAAGCCGAGCTGAACAGCCGGCACTACCTCTCCGAAAGCAAGCTGGGCGGGCATCTGGGCCTGGTCATCGCCAAGCAGTTGGTCACCTTGATGCACGGCGAGTTCGGCATCAAGACCAGCCCCAATCAGGGCAACACCCTCTGGATAACCCTGCCGCTGGATCCGCAGCGCCTGGAACAACCCGCCGCCGACCTGGACGGCCCGTTGCGTGACGCCCGCGTGCTGGTGGTGGATGACAACGACACTTGCCGAAAAGTACTGGTACAGCAGTGCAGTGCCTGGGGCATGAACGTCAGTGCCGTGCCATCAGGCAAGGAAGCACTGGCCCTGCTGCGCACCAAGGCCCACCTGCGGGACTACTTCGATGCAGTACTGCTCGACCAGAACATGCCAGGCATGACCGGGATGCAACTTGCCGCCAAAATCAAGGAAGACCCGAGCCTGAACCACGACATCCTGTTGATCATGCTCACCGGCATCAGCAATGCGCCAAGCAAGATCATCGCGCGCAACGCCGGGGTCAAGCGGATCCTGGCCAAGCCTGTGGCCGGCTATACCCTCAAGACGACCCTGGCCGAGGAACTCAGCCAGCGGGCCAAAGGGCCACACCTGCCGCACGCCGCATCGTTCAGCCATCAGCCACTCCAGATGCCCAGCGACTTTCGCATTCTGGTTGCCGAAGACAACAGCATTTCGACCAAGGTCATTCGGGGCATGCTGGGCAAGCTCAACCTGGAGCCCGATACGGCCAGCAATGGTGAAGAGGCTTTGGCGGCAATGAAAGCGCAGCGCTATGACCTGGTCCTGATGGATTGCGAAATGCCCGTGCTGGACGGTTTTTCCGCCACCCAGCAGTTACGCGCCTGGGAAGCCAACACCCAACGCAAACGCACGCCAGTGGTCGCCCTGACCGCGCATATCCTTGCCGAACACAAGGAACGTGCACGCCTGTCGGGCATGGACGGGCATATGGCCAAGCCCGTTGAGCTGTCACAACTGCGTGAACTGATCGAACAATGGGTGGCCCGCCGAGAACAAGAGGCCAGCCAGGCGACAGGCACTGATACACTTCGTTGAGTCCATCAGCCGCGAGCCCACGCCATGCTTCATGAGTTGTTCAGCGTTTACCTGAAAATGCTCGTGCTCTACAGCCCGTTCTTTGTTCTGTCCTGTTTCATTAGCCTGACCCGTGGCTACTCCAGCAAGGAGCGCAAGCACCTGGCCTGGAAAGTCGCCATTGGCGTGCTCGTCTCCAGCGTTCTGCTGTACCTGTTCGGACGGGTAATCTTCGGCATCTTCGGTATCACCGCCGATGCCTTTCGCATTGGTGCGGGCAGCGTGCTGTTCATTTCCGCACTGGGCATGGCACAGGGCAAGTCTGCGGTGCAGACCGACAGCGTGCAGCAGGACGTCACCATCGTGCCACTGACCATACCGCTGACGGTCGGCCCAGGTACCATCGGTGCGCTGCTGGTGATGGGGGTTGGTCAACCGCACTGGGACGACAAACTGCTGGCCATCATCAGTATCGCTGCAGCCAGCCTCACGGTCGGCCTGGTGCTCTACCTGTCCAACCGCATCGAACGCCTGCTCGGCGACCAGGGCCTGCAGATCGTCAGCCGGTTGATGGGGCTGTTCGTCTGCGCCCTGGCGGCGCAAATCATCTTTACCGGGATAAAGGGCTACCTGTTACCCGGCTGAGACTGACCGCGCACAAGCATGATGTACTGCCGAGATGCTTCCGCCATTTTGCGAGCGACAACAGCGCGTCGCTCCTGCCGGAACAAGCGGGTATTGAACCGCACCAACTCGACACGCGGTTGAAAAACCTCGACCAAGCTGGAACGCTGCAGAAAGATAAACCCCTGCTGCTTTTGCGGCACCCGGATTTCCTGATGAAAGAGCACCAAGTCGACCTGCCCAGCTTTGCTCTGCATACAGGGCAGCAGTTGAAAGCGCACCTCATCACGGGAACGGGCACTGCTTTCGAACAAGGTAAGCGCCTTGTCATCATTGGCAAGCCGCTTCACTGCAAGATCGCAAGCCTGTGCATAGTGCTCGCGCCCATCCTGACCGATCATGGCCAGCGCCGCGTCCACCACTCGCTCACGGTCCGGGCCAGGCAGCGGGGCATCTGCAGGGGGCGTAGCGTCCCACCCGAGGTACTTGAGCGTGTTCTTGTAATAGGCAAACCAGTCCTCGATCTGACCTTTGTTGAAAAGATCCCGAGTCACCCGCTGCGCATACAAGTTAGCCAGCAGGACGTCCTCCCGATCATCGCCCATAACGCCTGGCAGAAACGTTGCTACGCTTCCGTCCACCACGACGGCGCTATCCTCTCGCTTATCCAGCATGTTCATACTCCCATCCTTGTGAAGTACCGTTAGACGTCTATCGACGTCATTGAGCTATCGCGTTCCGAACGCATCATCATGGCCAAGTCTTCCCGGATCGTTGCAAAGGTGCTCTCGTGAAGCTCAGCCGTGTAAAGCGACGTGTGGATGCTGCCCTTCAAGAGCCCCAAACACAGGTCTTGAAAGGTTTGAGAACTCTCCAGGAGCAAGTTGCCTCCAAGCAGAACAGGCCCAGGTTCGACAACCACAATGCCCAGCGCCAACTGGCTGCAACCCTTCGTTGATTGACTGCCTGAACGGATTAGCGACTGCTTGACGTGGTGTTGAGTCGGTAACTCGATAAAGCGCTGTAGCACGTCCCTGACGCGGCACCTTGATAAGGTCGAAACGAGCGCTACCAGCGCCTCCGTAAAGTCCTCGACAGGCTTGGATACACCGCAGTAGACATCCCTCTCGATGCGATAGCGCTGCGCTGATACAAGCCAGCCTAACGCTGATTGCGCCTCTCGATGTACCGCTAGCCAGCCTTCATAGTCGAGAAACATCGAGCACTCGCTGTCGGCCTTTAACCGGGCAAAAAGCTGCGTATCCAGCACATCACTGCGTTCTTGCTTCGACAACGCGCGGGACAGCAGCAACAACGTACTACCACAGAGAAACTCTTCGTACTCTATTTGCATGTCAGCGCTCCCTGCTAACAAGGAGAGGGGCAATACGTCCCCCCTCCTTTGGCGGATATCAACGCTTGAGCTTGAGGCTCAACAGGGTTTTCCGGGCGTTGTCGGCTACCTCACCCTCGACCACGTCTTTGTTACGCTCATACAGCGAGCGGTGGAAAGTGAAAGCAGCAGAACCGGTATACGTCTCGGCATTGCTGCCGCTCCAGCTGAAAAACAGCAAGCCGGTTTTCTTGTCTGGCGTTTGGTTTACCTGCACGGCACCAACGGTCATGATCACCTCACCGTTAGGCTGCTCCATGCAAGACGCCACACTCAGGCTGGTACCTTGCTTGCTCACCGCATTACGGGAAATCACACTGATAGCCTCGTCAGCCTTGTCCAGTGCCTTCAGGGCATTGCCTGCAACAACCGGCAAAACAGAAGCACTGGTACCGCCGGAGCCCAGAAGGCTCACAGCACCCGCCAGAGCGTGAACCATAAGACCATCCATGGTGAACTCGCGGTTGCTGGACTTCTCCTTGCTGTAGGTGTACTTGATCGAAACCCAGCCGCAGGCCTGCATGGTTTGAATGTAAACCTCAAACCACTTCTGCCCTTCCTCATTCGGGTGATGAGCGGCGGTGGCTGCCTGGCTTGCAAACAGATGGCAGTACTTGGCTGCTTCGCGGTTGCTCAGCGACATGCCTTTGACAAACGAAAGTACTTCTCCACTTGCTACTTCTGCAACATCGCTGGAGGTGTCCAAGATTGGGTTGTTCATGATTGATTCGTCCTTGATCGTTAGTGGTAACAGAGCCAGTGATGACTCTGCGCCCACACTAAGACAACGATCCAGGTCATTCAGGACAGAAACACTTCCCGGGTGATCCCGCTCAGCTAGCTGGCTTGTCGCCATACCAGCGTGGCGTGTACACCCATTGGCCGCCCTCAGGACGAGGGAACACGCAGGTGGTGGACGAGCCGACCAACACCATGGTGCGCATGTCCACCTGCTCAGGGGTCAGCTCCCCCAGGGTGATGACGCGCAATGTTTGCCCCGGCCTACCGATATCACGGCCAAGGACTACAGGCGTCTGCGCCGTACGGTGCTGACGTACGATTTCCAGGGCACGCCCCAGTTGCCAAGGCCGCGAACGCGAAATCGGGTTATAGAAAGCCAGCGCCAGGTCTGCCTGAGCCGCGAGGTCGAGGCGCTTCTCGATAATCGACCACGGCTTGAGGTTGTCCGACAGCGACAGCACACAGAAGTCATGGCCCAATGGCGCACCCGCTTGAGCGGCGGTGGCCAGCGAGGCTGAAACCCCCGGCAGGATCTCCAAGTCAACCGCATGCCAGGCCGGGTCGTCTGACTCATGAAGGGCTTCCAGTACCGCTGAGGCCATGGCGAACACGCCGGGGTCACCCGACGATACCACCACCACCGAACGGCCCTGGACCGCCAACTCGAACGCGTGACGCGCGCGCTGCATCTCTTCGCGGTTATCGGTGCAATGCAGCACCTGATCGTCGCGGAACGGGCCGGCCATACGCACGTAGGTCTCGTAACCCAGCACATCGTTGGCACGGGCCAACTCGGCCTTGACCGCCGGCACCATGAACTGCGCAGCACCTGGCCCCAGGCCAATCACCGCCAGTCGACCACGGGCACGGCCGATCGACTGAACGTCGATAGGCTGACTGGCCACGGCAATCGCAATGCCGTCACCCATCGCCTGAGGCAGCAGCAGTTGAGGCAGGGCCTGTGCCGCCAGTGCCACGACACTGTCAGCCGCCGGGGCGAAACGCAAGGCAACGCCCAACTCAGCTGCGGCATCACGCAGCGCCGGGCTGCTCATCTCGCTGTCTGCCGCCAACAGGCAGGCCAGCGCGGGCTCGGCAATCTTCGCCGCCTGCAGGGCAGCGCGCACGGCCTGAGCCGGTTCAGGCAGTGTTGCGCTGATTGCCACCAATACGCAGCGCGGATGGATCAACAGCTCATGGGGCGAAGGCTCACGGGCTTCACAGCCGACATGGATCGAACGCTGCGCCTGTTCATCGTGCGGCAGTTGGGCTTGAGCCAACCAAGGCGCCGCCCCTTCAATACGCACCGGTTCACCAGCCAGCAGGTCGGAGACAAAGCGCTTACCCAGCTCAAGATCAGCCAAGGCATAACCACTGGGCGGGTTGAGCAGACAGGTGCCAAAGCGCAATTCTCCGCTGGTAGTGATCGCCGCCGCGACGCCCAGGCCGGCGGCAATTTCACGGGCCATTACGTTGACGCCACCCAGCCCCCCCAGCAACGGCACCACGGCGCTGCCATCTTCGGCCACGGCCAGCACCGGAGGCTCAGCGCCCTTCTCCAGCAACAGGTCGGCCAAGGTACGGATGACAATACCAGCGGCGCACAGGGCGATAATCGGCGTGTCCTGCTGATACAGCTGGCGCAGGGTCTGGCCGAACGCCTGATAACTCAGGTCGGCACCCTCGACCCGGCCCGCGAGGCCATGGATAAGGGCGTCGGGATACACCTGCTGGATTTTCCGGGCAGTGGCCAGGCTGCCCTTGCCGAGAATCACGATGGCCGGAGCCTTGCGCGCCATCACCCTTGCCACCTCTCACCCGGCACAATAATCAGCGAGAAATAAGGTGACGATTGCGGGTCGACCTCATCCAACGCGACGATCTTCTGATTGGCCATGGTCGCCCGCTCGACATACAACGCACGCTCGGCCAGCCCCAGTTCGCTCAGCACCTGACGGACCTTGGGGAAGTTGCGCCCCAGCTTCATGATCACTGCCGCATCGGCATCGGCCAAGCGGCGCTTGAGTTCTTCGTGTGGCAACACGCCCGAGAGAACCGACAGGCTCTGGTTGCGATACACCAGCGGCGCGCCCAACACAGAAGCACCGCCCAGCATCGAGCAGACACCCGGCACCACCTGCGCGTCGTAACGCTCGGCAAGGCGGTCGTGCAGGTACATGTATGAGCCGTAGAAGAACGGATCGCCTTCGCAGATCACCGCCACATCGCGACCGGCATCCAGGTGCGCCGCCACGTCAAGGCTGGCCTGATCGTAGAAATCGCTGATGACCTGCTCATAGGACAATGGCGCTGGCAGTGCTTCGGTGGTCACCGGATAGACCAGTGGCAACAGGGTCTGGGCATCCTGCAAATGCGCTTCGATAATGCCGAATGCGTTGCCACGCTTACCCTTGGCAACAAAGTACGCCACCACCGGCGCCTCGCGCAGCAGGCGCAAAGCCTTGACGGTGATCAGCTCCGGATCACCCGGGCCGACGCCCAGGCCAAGCAAACGTCCACGAGCCTGCATCACTCCACCTCCGTGGCCAGGGCGTTGACCGCCGCTGCGGCCATGGCGCTGCCGCCACGGCGGCCTTCGACGATCACAAACGGCACGCCACGGCTATCGGCGGCGAGCATGGCCTTGGACTCGGCAGCACCGACAAAGCCCACCGGGAACCCCAGGATCAGCGCGGGCTTGGGCGCCCCGGCATCAATCATTTCCAACAGGTAGAACAAGGCGGTGGGGGCATTGCCAATCACCACCACACTGCCTTCCAGGTAAGGGCGCCACAGCTCCAGCGCCACCGCCGAGCGGGTGTTGCCCAGCTCGCGGGCCAGGTCCGGCACGCTGTCGTCCTTGAGGGTGCAGATCACCTCGTTGTTAGCCGGCAGGCGCGCACGGGTAATGCCTTCGGCAACCATCCGCGCATCACAGAGAATCGGCGCACCCGCCGCCAGCGCATCGCGCCCGGCCTTGCCCGCGCCCGGGGAGAAACGCAGGGCATCAACCACCTCGACCATGCCGCACGCGTGAATCACCCGCACCGCGAGCTTTTCCAGGTCAGCCGGAATCCGCTCAAGACGGGCTTCCTGGCGAATGATGGCGAAGGAGTTGCGATAAATCTCCTGGCCGTCGCGGATGTAATCAATCATCGATGTTGCTCCATAAGCGGGTGTCCAGATAAACGCCCGCTTCTTCTATTGTCAGATTGCGCCCGCTGAGGACGCCCAGGCCCGGCTGCGCCGGGTCGTGAAAATACAGGTCGTAATGACCGGGGCCCACGGCCAGCAGCGTGGCTGGCGCGGCATGGGCCATGGCACAGGAGCGCTGGCAGCCGCTGAGGTGAACAGCACCAAGCGGGCCCGATCGGGATAGCAGCGGGGCCAGCCGCTGGGCATCGCCCTTGGTGTCGGACAGCGCCTTGGCACAGCCCGTCGAACCGGTGCACGCGACTAGTCGGGCCATGGGTTCACGCACGTCACACAGCAACCCCAGTGCGCTCAAACCGGCCAAGGCCGCCGAGGCCTGCTCCACGGCGACGTTCGGCAACAGCACACCCTGCCACGGCGTCATGCGCAGGCTACCGTCACCCCACTCGCGCGCAAGCCGCGCAACACCACGCAATTGCTCGGCACTCAAGCGTCCCAATGGGGCCACTGCACAGACGGCCGCATGATCAGGCTGAAGCTGTGGGTAGACTCCCAGCGGCTGGGCAAGGTCACCCACGCCCCTGCGCCATTGGCGAACGGCAACATCGCGCCGTAGCGTCAGGGGCAAACGGGCAACGAACGCCTCCACGTCCATTGTCGCCAACAACTGGCGCATACGCGCCTGCTCGGGCGAGGCCAGATCAAGAAAGGTGTTCAGTACCGCCAGCACCAGCGCATGCCCTTGTGCCAACGGCACCGCGCCCAATGCGGCGTCCTCACTCGGGCACCCTGCCAGCCCGAATGCCAGCCAGGGCTGACCTTCCAGGCTCAGTGCCGATAGCCACAGGTCATGAGGGTGACGGAGCATGGCCATCGCTTCACCGCCATCCAGCTGCACGGCGAACTTGGGTGACAGTTGCTGAAAACGTGGGCTGCTTTGCAACGAATCGAGAATCTGCCGGGCCAATGGCCGGGTATCGAACAGCATGGCGCGGTCCAGGCCCGCCGTTGGGCTGAGCATCAGGTTGCGCACATCATCACCGGCCATCTGGGTCGGCCCCAGGCCCGCCGCGAGCAAACAGGCAATCAACGCGTCGCGCTCGGTGCCGATGCCGCGAATCTGCAGGTTGCTGCGGTTGGTCAGCTCGATCACTCCGATGGCAAAACGCTCGGCCGCCTCGGCCACCGCATCAGCCTGGCCGGCACTGATTTCGCCGCCATTGAGCTTGATCCGGGAAATACCGCCATCCAGCGCCTGGACGATGCGCCACAACCCCGGACAGGCCGAGGGGCGTAACGCAGGGGACGGCTGTAGCTCGTTCAAAAGATCACCCGATAATCGTCAAAAGGCGCTGGTCGTTGGAAGGCGCGGTATTATGCCTGCTTTGTCCGGCAGCAGGATAAGCCTGCTGGTCGGATTGGCAGTGTAGAGGATGCGGCATGGCCCCCTGGCTCACCCTGGTAGGAATCGGCGAAGACGGCTTCAACGGCCTCGGCAAGCAAGCCCGCAGGGCGCTGCTCGGCGCTGCGCGGGTGTTTGGCAGCCCACGGCAGTTGGCCTTGCTGCCACGCTGCATCGGCGCTGAACGCGAGCCCTGGCCTAGCCCGTTTTCCTTGACGCCGTTGTTGGCGCTGCGCGGTGAAGCGGTGTGTGTATTGGCCAGTGGCGACCCCATGCTGTATGGCGTGGGCGCCAGCCTGGCACGCCAGGTCGCGGCCAGTGAAATGACCGTGCTACCGGCACCGTCTTCCTGTTCGCTGGCGGCGGCCCGGCTCGGCTGGGCGCTGCAAGACGTTGTCACCCTCTCGGTCGTCGCTCGCCCGGTCGCCGCGGTGGCCGCTCACCTCTATACCGGTCAGCGCCTGCTGGTGCTGAGCAACGACGCCAGCAGCCCTGCAGCGCTGGCCGAACTGCTGCGTGCCAGAGGCTTTGGCGCCAGCCGCATGGTGGTGCTGGAGCACTTGGGTGGCCCGCTGGAGCACCAACACGAAGGGCATGCCAATACCTGGTCCAACCCGGACGTCGCAGCACTGAATGTCGTTGCCATCGACTGCCAGGCCGACCCCGACGCGCCGCGCCTGTCGCCCTTGGCCGGCCTGCCGGATTCCGCCTTTCGTCATGATGGCCAGATCACCAAGCGCGATGTACGCGCCATCACCCTCGCCCGGCTCGCCCCGCAACCTGGCGAACTGCTCTGGGACGTTGGCGCCGGCAGCGGCTCCATCGGCATCGAATGGATGCGCGCGCACCCCAGTTGCCGGGCTCTGGCCATTGAGGCCGACGAAGGCCGCCAACAGCTGATCGAACACAACCGCGATGCACTCGGCGTACCCGGCCTGCAACTGATCCGTGGGCGCGCACCGCACGCGCTGGCAGGCCTGGAGCAGCCCGATGCGATCTTCATCGGCGGCGGTGTCACCCGTGAGGGTGTGCTGCAGCACTGCTGGAATCAGTTGCGCCCCGGGGGCCGTCTGGTCGCCAACGCCGTGACCCTGCAAAGCGAGGCCACCCTGGCCGACTGGCGTGAGCGCCACGGCGGCGAACTGACCCGTATTCACATCGCCCAGGCGCAGCCGCTGGGTGAGTTCGACACGTGGCGCCAGGCGCTCCCCATTACCCTGCTCGATCTGGTCAAACCCCTCGATGCGTGACGAAACGGCCGAACAACCCGCGCCACTGCGCAGTGGCCTGACCACCGGTAGCTGCGCCACAGCCACCAGCCTGGCGGCGGCTCGCCTGTTGCTGACGGGGCAAGCCAGTGATGCGGTGCAGATCACCCTGCCCAAGGGCAAGGTCGTGCAGATGCGCCTGGAGTTCTGCCGTTTGCTCGACGATGGCGCCGAAGCGGGAACCCTCAAGGATGCCGGTGACGACCCGGATGTCACCCACGGTGCGCTGCTCTACAGCCGCGTTCGCCTGCAAGCACAGCCGGGCGTACGGTTTGTCGCGGGCAGCGGCGTCGGCACCGTGACCCGCCCCGGGCTGGTGCTGGCGGTGGGCGAGCCAGCCATCAATCCTGTGCCTCGGAAGATGATGACTGAACACCTGCAACGGCTGGCAGAGGAAGCCGCCTACGCCGGAGGGTTTGAAGTGACTGTGAATGTCCGCGATGGCGAAAACCTCGCCTTGAAAACCATGAACCCACGCCTGGGGATTCTCGGCGGGCTGTCGATTCTCGGCACCAGCGGCATCGTCCGACCGTTTTCCTGCGCAGCCTACATCGCCTCGATTCATCAAGGCATCGATGTCGCCAGAACCAACGGTTACCTGCACATCGCAGCCTGCACCGGCAATGCCAGTGAAGACACCATGCGCCAGTACTACAACTTGCCGGAAATCGCCCTGATCGAAATGGGCGACTTCGTCGGTGCGGTGCTCAAGCACCTGCGCAAGGTGCCTGTGGACAAGCTGAGTATCTGCGGGGGGTTCGGCAAGATCAGCAAGCTGGCCGCCGGGCACATGGACCTGCACAGCCGCCACTCCAGTATCGACCTGCCACAGTTGGCCGGGTGGGCCGCTGCCATTGGTGCCGACGCCGAGCTACAGGCGGCCATCATCCAGGCCAACACCAGCCAGCAGGCGCTGGCGCTGGCTCACGCGGCGGGCGTAGCCTTGGGCGATGCCGTCTGCGCTCATGCCCGGGCCTTCGCGCAAACCATCGTCCCACCCCAGGTGCAGGTGGAAGTCTTCGCCATCGACCGCCAAGGCGGCATTGTCGGCCAGGCGGGTGTGCAATGAGCCCACGTATCCTGCTGCTCGGAGGCGTCACCGAAGCCTTGGCCATTGCACGTCAACTGGGCCCCGAGCACGTCTACAGCCTGGCGGGGGTTGGGCGCGTACCGCAGGACCTGCCCTGCCAGGTACGTGTTGGCGGGTACGGCGGCGCGCAAGGGCTGGCGGCGTACCTACAGGCAGAAGGCATCCGCCTGCTGATCGACGCCACGCACCCGTACGCCGCACAAATCAGCCACAACGCGGTTCTCGCGGCCAAGCAGGTGGGCATCCCGTGCTGGGCACTGCGTCGCACGTCCTGGCAAGCACAACCTGGAGATGACTGGCGTGAAGTGGCCGACTGGGGCGAACTGATGCAGGCGCTGGCCCCCTTCCAGCGCCCGCTGTTCACCCTGGGCCGCGAGCCGTTGCAGCACCTGGACGAGATACCATCGCAGCAATTCTGGACCCTGCGCGCACTGGAGAGCTGCCCCGGCAACGACCGCTGCGAAATCATCGGTGCACGCGGGCCGTTCCGCATCGACGACGAACGTGCCTTGTTTGAGCGTCGGCAGATCGACGTGCTGATCAGCAAGAACAGTGGCAGCAGCGCCACCGAGCCCAAACTGGACGTGGCGCGCGAGCGCGGGGTGCCGGTGTTGATTCTCAAGCGCCCGGCATTGCCGGAGGCAGACCGCCTGTTCTGGTCGACACAGGCATTGCTGGAGGCGCTGCGTTAAACGCCCGGTCAGTCCGGCAGGCTCAGCCTGCGGCACTTCATCGCACCCGGGCTTTTGTACTTATACTGGCACTTCTGGCTAAATGGCCAACACTCACGATTCCTGACCGGATCTTTCCATGCCACGACAACGGCTTGCCTATGCCTGGATCGCCTGCATCGCCGTATTGGTGAACATGCTGGCGATGCCGTTGTCCGCGGCCGCGCCGAAGGGGCAAGCCGAGCAACTGCTCTGGGGGGCGTTCTGCTCCGGCAGCGGTACGCAGATGGTAGCGATTTCGCTGGGCCAGACCGAGCCTGGGCCGTCGAATGACGATCATTCCGTGATGCAGCACTGCTGGTGCTGCTCCGGATCGGCACCCGTGCTGGCGCTACCGGCACAGGCACCGCAGCTGCTGTTGCCCGAACAGGCGTTCGGCATACCGCAACCCCTGTCCAGCACGCTTCAGCCAACACCGCGGCAATTGTGGCCCGCCCTCAATCCTCGTGCCCCACCTCTGGTTTGATTCTCTACGCTATCCGTTGCGAAACCGAATCGACTGGAGAACTACCATGCTATTGAAAGCCTTTGCCCTGGCCGCCCTGCTGCTGCCGGTGACGTTTGCCAACGCCCATGAATACACCAAGGGCGATCTGCACATCGCGCACCCATGGTCGCAAGAACTACCGCCCAACGCGCCCAATGTGGCGGCCTATTTCGTTGTTCACAACAAGGGCAACAGTGCCGACCGCCTGCTCAGCGTCGCCTCCCCCATCAGCGACAATGCCGAGCTGCACGAGCACCTGATGAAGGACGGCCTGATGAAGATGCAGCAGGTGCCTAGCGTCGTCGTTCCCGCCGGCAGCGACCTGGTCTTCGCCCCTGGCGCCTATCACGTCATGCTCATGCAACCCAAGGACCGCAGCCTGCTGCGCGACGGCAAGCGCTTTCCACTCACGCTGCATTTCGAGAAGGCCGGCGATATCACGGTTGAGGTCGCGGTACAGAAGCAGCCGCCCGAAGAGGCTGCCCACAGCCATTGATCGCTGACGCGTCCCCGCGATGAGCACCTTGCGCCAACGCCAGATCCGGCCCGCATCACCTCGCGGCAGCTGGCTGAGCCTGTTCGCCATGTTGATGATCTTCATCGGCCCACTGATTTCTCAGTCGATGCCGATGGATCATCGCGCCTCCATGCCTGCGGGCATGGAAATGGGCATGGAGATGGCCTGTCACGAGGGTGCTCAGGCGACC
The DNA here is from genome assembly GCF_036348395.1 of Pseudomonas sp. AL 58. NCBI lineage: Bacteria > Pseudomonadati > Pseudomonadota > Gammaproteobacteria > Pseudomonadales > Pseudomonadaceae > Pseudomonas > Pseudomonas sp. AL 58. The sequence continues at coordinate 456,771 of NZ_JAZBQR010000003.1, read as the reverse complement.
AGCGCACACAAGGCCTCACCGTCACTGCACGTCCTGTGGGAGAAGTGCGGCTACTGCAGCCTGTTCTTCCACTGCCCGGCCCTGCCCCAGACGCACAGCCTGCTGGAAAGCGCCGTCACACCGGCCAGCACAGGGCTGATCGTCCAGCCTCGCCAAGGCCATGCCCGCCAAGCGATCTTCCCTGGCGCCCGAACCCGCGCTCCGCCTACCCCGTTTTCAGTCTGAACCCACTTGTTATCGAACTCGGCCCGGGCGTCTGCCCGAAGGTCGACGTCTGCCTTTGACTGAAAAACGTTGGAATGATTATGTCTGGCTGCACCGCTATGTTTCGTCTGTCCCTGCGCGGCACTATCGCCGTGGCCTGTGGCTCCCTGCTCAGCCCGTTCATCCTGGCCGCCGAGCAAGGCCATGAGAACCACACTCAAGACCCAGCCGAACTGAGCCCCACGGTCATCACCGCTGTGGCGCCCAGTTCACCGCTTACCGTGGTCACCAACCCCAAGGACCCTCGCCAGCCCGTACCCGCCAGCGACGGTGCCGACTACCTGAAGACCATCCCCGGTTTCTCCGCCATTCGCGCAGGCGGCACCAACGGCGACCCGGTGCTGCGCGGCATGTTTGGTTCACGCCTGAACATCCTCACCAACGGCGGCGTAATGCTCGGCGCTTGCCCAAGCCGCATGGATGCGCCGACGTCCTACATCGCACCGGAAACCTACGACCGCCTGACCGTGATCAAAGGCCCGCAGACCGTCCTCTGGGGGCCGGGCGCATCAGCAGGAACCATCCTTTTCGAGCGCGAGCCCGAGCAATTCGGTGAACTTGGCAGCCGGGTCAACGCCAGCGTGCTGGCCGGCTCCAACGGCCGCTTCGACAAGGTGCTGGACGCTGCAGCAGGCGGCCAGTTGGGCTATGTACGTGTCATCGGCAACCAATCGCACTCGGATGACTACGAGGATGGTAACGGCGATACGGTGCCGTCCCGCTGGGACAAGTGGAACGGCGACGTCGCCCTCGGCTGGACGCCAGACGCCGACACCCTGCTGGAGCTGACCGCCGGCAAGGGCGACGGTGAAGCGCGGTATGCCGGGCGAGGCATGGACGGGTCGCAGTTCAAACGCGAAAGCCTGGGCCTGCGCTTCGAGAAATCCAACCTTGGCGACGTGCTCGACAAGGTCGAAGCGCAGGTCTACTACAACTACGCCGATCACGTGATGGATAACTACAGCCTGCGTACACCGCCCACCAGCGGCATGATGGCCGGGCCGATGGTCAGCAACGTCGACCGCCGCACCATGGGCGCGCGGATCAAGGCAACCTGGCGCTGGGCCGATGTGACGCTGATCAGCGGTATCGATGCGCAGACCAACGAACACCGCAAACGTGGCGGCATGGGCATCGATGCACACAAGGACAAACCGTGGAGCAAAGATGCTGACTTCCACAACTACGGCGTGTTTGGTGAACTGACCTGGGAAACCACCCAGCAGGATCGGCTGATCACCGGCGCACGCCTGGACCGCGCCTCGGCCAAAGACTATCGCAAGACCACCTCAGGCATGATGCCGCGGCCCAACCCCACCTACGGTGACACCCGTGCCGACACCCTGCCCAGCGGTTTTGTACGCTATGAGCACGACCTCGCGGCCATCCCGGCTACCACCTACATCGGCCTCGGGCATGCCCAGCGCTTCCCGGACTACTGGGAACTGTTCTCGCCCAAATCCGGCCCTGACGGCTCGGTGAATGCCTTCGACGCGATCAAACCGGAGAAAACCACCCAGCTCGACTTCGGTATCCAGTACCAGACCGACGTGGTCGAGGCCTGGGCCTCCGGTTACGTTGGCCAGGTGCGCGACTACATCCTGTTCGACTACACCCAGAACAGCTCCCAGGCCCAGAACATCGATGCACGGATCATGGGCGGTGAACTCGGTGCCGCCTACAAGCTGACCTCCAACTGGAAAGCCGATGCCTCCCTGGCCTACGCCTGGGGCAAGAACAGCAGCGATGGCGCGGCCCTGCCACAAATGCCGCCGTTGGAAAGCCGCCTGGGCCTGACCTACAGCCGCGATGACTGGAGTGCCGGCGCGCTGTGGCGCGTGGTAGCGGCGCAGAACCGCATTGATGAAAACAAGGGCAACGTGGTCGGCAAGGACTATGAAAAGAGCGGGGGCTTCGGCGTGTTCTCGCTCAACGGCGCTTACCGCGTGAACAAGAACCTCAAGCTCAGCACAGGCGTCGACAACCTGTTCGACAAAGCCTACGCCGAACACCTGAACCTGGCGGGTAACGCCGGCTTCGGTTATCCGGCCAATGACCCACAAGCGATCAACGAGCCAGGCCGTACGTTCTGGACCAAAGTCGACCTGAGTTTCTGATGCAGCCGGGCGCGGCTGAAAAGCCGCGCCCACACCGCTGGAGCGTGCAATGAAAAAAGTACAACCGTCTTTCTACAACCTGGCCTGGCGCTGGCACTTCTACGCTGGGTTGTTCGTGGCTCCGATTATGATCCTGCTGGCCATCACCGGGATCATCTATCTGTTCAAGCCACAGCTTGATCCGCTGATGTACCGTGACCTGATGGTGGTCGAGGCGGGCCATCACCGGCAAAGCGCCGACACCCTGCAACAATACGTACAACACGCCTACCCACAGGGACATGTCGGGCAATACCTGCCAGCCACGGCGACCGATCGCAGTGCGCAATTCGTGGTGCATGAGGGCGGGCGAGAACTGAATGTATTCATCGACCCCTACACCGGCACTGTACTCGGCGCGCAGGATGCCAAGCGCAACCTGCAAGCGGTGGCCCGTGCGCTACACGGCGAGCTGATGATCGGCACGGTCGGTGACCGCGTGGTTGAATTGGCCGCAGGCTGGGGCATCGTCCTGGTGGTGTCTGGGCTGTACCTGTGGTGGCCACGCGGCAAAGCTTCGGCTGGCGTGCTGTGGCCGCGCCTGGGCGCACGCGGGCGTCTGTTCTGGCGCGACCTGCATGCCGTCAGCGGTTTTTGGGGCTCAGCCTTGCTGTTGCTGATGTTACTCAGTGGCATGACCTGGACCGGCTTCTGGGGCAAACAATACGCCGACCTGTGGAACCGCTTTCCGGCGGCCATGTGGAACGACGTACCGCAGTCCGACCAGCAGGCCCGCACCCTCAACAACGCCAACCGGCAGACCGTGCCTTGGGCCGTGGAGAACACGCCAATGCCACAATCCGGCGCGCACGCTGAACATGCCGGTCACATGGCCGCCAACTCGGCGCCCGCGTTGCCACAGGTAAGCCTGCAACAGGTCGAAGACATCGCCACTGCGCGCCAGGTTGAACCGGGCTACAGCATCACCCTGCCGAGCACGGCCGAAGGTGTTTTCACCATTGCCGTGTTCGCCGACGACCCGCGTAACGACGCCACCCTGCATGTCGACCAATACACCGGCAAGGTGCTGGTGGATGTGCGCTGGCAGGATTACAACAGCGTTGCCCGAGCCACTGAGCTGGGGGTGATGTTGCACGAGGGCAAATTGTTTGGCCTGGTCAACCAGCTCATCGTATTGCTGATCTGCCTGATGATCCTGCTGGGCTCGGTCAGCGGGCTGGTGATCTGGTGGAAACGCCGACCTCAGGGCGGGCTGGGCGTACCGCCCCTGCGGCATGACCTGCCGCGCTGGAAATCAGCCACCGTGATCATGCTCGGCCTGGGCATTGCCTTCCCGCTGGTGGGTGCCTCGATGCTGGTGGTATGGCTGCTGGACCGAGGGCTGGGCCGTCGCGTCCTGGCACCCGCAACCTGACCTCGGGCCAGCCCAACTTAGTTCCGGCCTCAATACCAGCCATGAGCCATTCCTGTGCAATCGCCCCCGTAACGAGCGTACCGGGGCGTCATCACAGTGCATTCCATTTGCCCCTGAACCTGTAAACACGCAGCCCACCAGCCTGTACACAAGTCGGCACAGCGCTTGCTAACGCTCTCTCCTGAAGTCGCCATCTGCCAAACAGAACAATCGAATTCAATGGAGAGAGCACTATGAAGCGTCGCAGTCTGATCAAGGCCTTTACCCTGAGCGCATCCATCGCCGCGATGGGCTTGAGCTGGAGTATCCAGGCCGCCGAGACCATCAAGGTCGGCATCCTGCATTCGCTGTCGGGAACCATGGCGATTTCCGAGACGTCGCTCAAGGACATGGCGCTGATGACCATCGAACAGATCAACGCCAAGGGTGGGGTCAATGGCAAGTTGCTGGAACCTGTCGTGGTCGACCCGGCCTCGAATTGGCCGCTGTTCGCCGAGAAGAGCCGCCAACTGCTGACCCAGGACAAGGTCGCCGTGGTATTCGGCTGCTGGACATCGGTATCGCGCAAATCCGTGCTGCCGGTGTTCGAGGAGCTCAACGGCCTGCTGTTCTACCCCGTGCAATATGAAGGCGAGGAAATGTCACCGAACGTCTTCTACACCGGTGCAGCGCCGAACCAGCAGGCCATTCCGGCGGTGGAGTACCTGATGAGTGAAGAAGGCGGCGCGGCCAAGCGCTACTTCCTGCTTGGCACCGATTACGTCTACCCACGCACCACCAACAAGATTCTGCGCGCCTTCCTGCACAGCAAGGGCGTGGCCGACAAGGACATCGAAGAGGTCTACACGCCGTTCGGGCACAGCGATTACCAGACCATCGTCGCCAACATCAAGAAGTTCTCCGCAGGCGGCAAGACCGCAGTGATCTCCACCGTCAATGGCGACTCCAACGTGCCGTTCTACAAGGAACTGGCCAACCAGGGCCTGAAAGCGACCGACGTACCGGTCGTGGCTTTCTCGGTGGGCGAAGAAGAACTGCGCGGCATCGACACCAAACCGCTGGTCGGGCACCTGGCCGCCTGGAACTACTTCGAGTCAGTGGAAAACCCGGTGAACAGCCAGTTCGTCGCCGACTGGAAGGCCTATGCCAAAGCGAAGAACCTGCCAGGTGCCGAAAAGGCCGTGACCAATGACCCGATGGAAGCCACCTACGTTGGCATTCACATGTGGGCACAGGCCGTGGAAAAGGCCAAGTCCACCGACGTCGACAAGGTCCGCGAAGCCTTGGCCGGCCAGACCTTCAAGGCACCGTCAGGCTTCACCCTAACCATGGACAAGAGCAACCACCACCTGCACAAGCCGGTCATGATCGGCGAGATCCAGGACGACGGTCAGTTCAACGTGGTCTGGCAGACCGAGCAACCGCTGCGCGCGCAACCCTGGAGCCCCTTTATCCCTGGCAACGACAAGCGCCCGGACTATGCAGTGAAGGGCAACTGAGTAGTCCCTCCCTGCAGGTACTGGCACAGCCGGTGCCTGCAGGCCCTCCTCAAGAGACATCACTATGCTCACTGCCGTGTACCGTTTGATCATCGGCCTCGCCTTGCTGTTGCCTCTGGCCGCAGAGGCCGGCGATGCCGACTATTTCGTCGCTGCCAACGCCACCGAACAGGCCCGCCTGCTGCAGGCGTGGGCGGCACAACCCGACCCGGCCCGGCTGGCGCTGCTCACGTCGTTGCAGCAAGGCCGCATCAGCCCGGACGACAGCCGCAAGTTGCGCCTGAACAACCGTCTGCGCGGTCTGCTGGATAACGCACTGGCCAGCCATCAACTGCTGGTCGAGGATCCCCGCGTACGGCTCAGTGCCGCGCAACAGTTGCAGAAAAGCGCGCAGCCGGCCCAGGTTGCCTTTCTCGACCGCCGTTTCGCCAGCGAAGCAGACAGCGCCGTGCACGCGGCCCTCGGCCTGGCCTTGGCCAACCTGCAACTGGCCGCCAGCGACCCGGCGGTGCGTCTGGCCGCTGTACGCCTGCTCGGCGAAACCGGCGACCCGATGGCCCGCACCCGCCTGGAGAGCCTGCTTGACCCAGCGGTGGAAACCCATGAAGCCGTGCGCACCGCCGCTGAAACCAGCCTGGCCCAAGTCAAGCGCAAGCTGTTGATCGGTGAACTGCTCGGCCAGGCATTCAGTGGGCTGTCACTCGGCTCGATCCTGTTGCTGGCGGCGCTGGGCCTGGCGATTACCTTCGGCCTGTTGGGCGTGATCAACATGGCCCACGGCGAGATGCTGATGCTTGGCGCCTACTCGACCTATGTCGTGCAGGTACTCGTGCAACGCCTGATGCCCGAGGCACTACCGTTCTATCCGTTGCTGGCGCTACCGGTGGCGTTCTGCGTCAGTGCCGGGGTCGGCATGCTGCTGGAGCGCACGGTGATTCGTCACTTGTATGGTCGCCCGCTGGAAACCCTGCTCGCGACCTGGGGCATCAGCCTGATGCTGATTCAGGCAATCCGCCTGCTGTTCGGCGCGCAGAACGTCGAGGTCGCCAACCCGGCCTGGCTGTCTGGCGGGCTGCAGGTATTGCCTAACCTGGTGCTGCCGTACAGCCGCCTGGTGATCATCGGCTTCGCCCTGTTCGTGGTACTGCTGACCTGGTTGCTGCTCAACCGCACACGCCTTGGCCTGAACGTGCGGGCAGTGACGCAGAACCGCAACATGGCCGCCTGCTGTGGCGTACCCACCGGGCGTGTGGACATGCTCGCCTTCGGCCTTGGTTCGGGCATCGCCGGCCTCGGCGGCGTAGCCCTGAGCCAGATCGGTAACGTCGGCCCGGACCTCGGCCAGAGCTACATCATCGACTCGTTCCTGGTGGTGGTGCTTGGCGGCGTCGGGCAACTTGCCGGCAGCCTCTGGGCGGCCTTCGGCCTGGGCGTGGCCAACAAACTGCTGGAGCCGCAGATCGGTGCGGTACTCGGCAAGATCCTGATCCTTGCGCTGATCATTCTGTTCATCCAGAAACGCCCGCAAGGCCTCTTTGCACTCAAGGGACGGGTAATCGACTGATGAACCAGCCACTCTTGATCCGCGCCACACAGAAAGCCGGGCCGCGCCTCTCGCTGGCCGTCGGCGCTGCGGTACTGCTAACCCTGCTGGCACTGCCGCTACTGTCACTGCTGCCCGACGGCCACAGCCTGCAGGTATCGGCCTACACCCTGACCCTGGTCGGCAAAATCCTCTGCTATGCCATCGTTGCCCTGGCGCTGGACCTGGTCTGGGGCTATGCCGGCCTGCTCTCCCTCGGTCACGGGCTGTTTTTTGCCCTGGGCGGTTACGCTATGGGCATGTACCTGATGCGCGAAGCGGCCGGTGACAGCCTGCCGGCCTTCATGACCTTCCTGTCCTGGAGCGAACTGCCCTGGTACTGGGCCGGCACCCAGCACTTCGCCTGGGCGCTGTGCCTGGTGGTATTGGCACCCGGGCTGCTGGCGCTGGTGTTCGGCTTCTTCGCTTTTCGTTCGCGCATCAAGGGCGTGTACTTCTCGATCATGACCCAAGCCCTGACGTTCGCCGGGATGCTGCTGTTTTTCCGCAACGAGACCGGCTTTGGCGGCAACAACGGCTTCACCAGTTTCCGCAGCATTCTGGGCTTCGATATCACCGCCCAAGGCACACGCGCCGTGCTGTTTCTGCTGACCGTCGCGCTGTTGCTGGCCAGCCTCTACATCGGCTGGCGGCTGGCGCGCAGCAAGTTCGGCCGGGTTCTGACCGCCCTGCGCGATGCTGAAAACCGCTTGATGTTCTGCGGTTACGACCCTCGTGGTTTCAAACTCTTCGTCTGGGTGCTCAGCGCCGTGCTGTGCGGCCTGGCCGGCGCCCTGTACGTGCCACAGGTGGGCATCATCAATCCCAGTGAAATGTCACCGACCAACTCCATCGAAGCAGCGGTGTGGGTCGCCCTTGGCGGGCGCGGCACCTTGATCGGGCCGCTGCTCGGTGCCGGCCTGGTCAACGGCATGAAGAGCTGGTTCACCGTGGCGTTTCCGGAGTTCTGGCTGTTCTTCCTCGGGGCACTGTTCATTCTGGTCACCCTGTACCTGCCCAAGGGCGTGGTCGGCCTGCTGAAGAAAAGGGGCGAACAATGAGAACGACACCACTGCCGGTGGTTCATCCGGAATTCATGCTCGAGCCCATCCTGGACGCCGGCAGCGGGCGTGATGCCATTGGCCTCGGCCAACGTCGCGGCGAAGGGCTGGAGGTGCGCCACGGCACGGTACTGACACTGGAAGATATCAGCGTCAGTTTCGATGGCTTCAAGGCCCTCAACAGCCTCAACCTGTACATCGGCGTCGGCGAGTTGCGCTGCATCATTGGCCCCAACGGGGCGGGCAAGACCACCTTGATGGACGTGATTACCGGCAAGACCCGTCCCAACACCGGCAACGCCTGGTTCGGCGATACCCTGGACCTGACCCGCATGAGCGAGGTGCAAATCGCTCAGGCCGGCATCGGGCGCAAGTTCCAGAAACCAACGGTGTTCGAGGCGTTGAGCGTGTTCGAGAACCTTGAGCTGGCGCAGAAGAACGACAAATCGGTCTGGGCCTGCCTTGGCGCGCACCTGCGTGCAGAGCAGCGCGACCGGATCGACGAGGTGCTCAAGACCATCCGCCTCGACGGCTCAGCCCTGCGCCCTGCGGGCCTGCTTTCCCATGGTCAGAAACAGTTTCTGGAGATCGGCATGCTGCTGATGCAAGACCCGCAACTGCTGCTGCTCGACGAGCCCGTCGCAGGCATGACCGACGCGGAAACCGAGTTCACCGCCGAGCTGTTCAAGGGCCTGGCGGGCAAGCACTCGCTGATGGTGGTCGAACACGACATGGGCTTCGTCGGTGCCATTGCTGACCACGTCACGGTACTGCACCAGGGCAGCGTGCTGGCCGAAGGCTCACTGGAACAGGTACAGGCCGATGACCGGGTCATCGAGGTCTATCTGGGCCGCTAGGAGATTGCCATGCTGAAAGTCGATTCGCTTCACCAATACTACGGTGGTAGCCACATCCTGCGCGGCCTGTCGTTCGAGGCCAAGGTTGGTGAGGTGACCTGCCTGCTGGGCCGCAACGGTGTCGGCAAGACCACCCTGCTGCGCTGCCTGATGGGCCTGCTGCCGGTTCGTGAGGGCACGGTGCAGTGGGAGCATAACCCCATCACTGCACTCAAGCCGCATCAACGGGTAGAGGCTGGGATTGCCTACGTGCCTCAGGGGCGCGAGATCTTTCCACGCCTGAGCGTGGAGGAAAACCTGTTGATGGGGCTCTCTCGCTTCAGTGCCAAAGAGGCCAAAAGCGTACCGGCGTTCATCTATGAGCTGTTCCCGGTACTGCTACAGATGAAACACCGTCGTGGCGGCGACCTCTCCGGTGGCCAACAACAGCAATTGGCGATTGGCCGGGCGCTGGCCAGCCGCCCTCGCCTGTTGATCCTCGATGAGCCCACCGAAGGTATCCAGCCCTCGGTGATCAAGGAAATCGGTGCGGTGATCCGCACGCTGGCAGCGCGTGGCGACATGGCGATCCTGCTGGTGGAGCAGTTCTATGACTTCGCCGCCGAACTCGCCGATCAGTACCTGGTGATGTCTCGAGGCGAGATCGTCCAGCAGGGTCGCGGCAAAAACATGGAGGCCGAGGGTGTACGCGGGCTGGTAACCATTTAACCTGAACACCTGCCTTACGCCTTGAGAACCTGCCATGACCTACCTGATCCGCGATGCCGTTCACGCCGACCTGCCGGGCATCCGTGATATCTACAACGACGCCGTGCTGAACACCACGGCGATCTGGAACGAACAACCGGTCGACCTGGACAATCGCCAGGCCTGGTACGAGGCGCGCCAAACACAGCAGTACCCGATCCTGGTGGCCGTCGACGCAGCCGGTGAGGTGCTAGGCTACTCATCATTCGGTGACTGGCGTCCTTTCGAGGGGTTTCGCCACACGGTCGAGCATTCGGTCTACATCCGCGCCGATCAACGTGGCAAAGGCCTCGGCCCGGCCTTGATGCAGGCCTTGATCGAACGTGCACGGGCCAGCGGCAAACATGTGATGGTGGCGGCTATCGAAAGCGGCAACCAGGCGTCGATTCACCTGCATGAACGCCTGGGTTTCACCCTGAACGGACACATGCCTCAGGTGGGCGTGAAGTTTGGCCGCTGGCTGGACCTGACCTTCATGCAATTGATCCTCAACCCGGGTGCACAGCCCATGGAGTGACCGCTGATGAACGCTGCCCAGTTACACCGAGTGACCCACGAAAGTTTTGCGCATTACCGCGACGGCCTGGTGGCGCTGTTGCTTGACGCGGTTCGTCAGGGCGCATCGGTTGGTTTTCTCGCGGATATCGACGCCCAGCAGGCCAACAACTACTTCGATGAGGTCAAGGCACGCCTGACCACGGGTGAGTTGCTGCTGTGGGTCGTGAGCAAGGACAAGGATGTGCTGGGCAGTGTTCAACTCGGTTTGTGCCAGAAGCCCAATGGCCTTAACCGTGCCGAAGTGCAGAAGTTGTTGGTGCATGGCAATGCTCGCCGACGCGGGCTGGGCCAGCAGTTGATGCAGGCGCTGGAGCACACGGCGCGCAAGGAACGGCGCGGCCTGCTGTACCTGGACACCGAGGCGGGCTCGGAGGCAGAGGCGTTTTACCGGTCCCAGGGCTACACCCGTGCCGGTGAAATCCCGGACTATGCCTGTGGGCCGGACGGCACCTACCGACCGACAGCCTTGTATTACAAATTACTGTAACCGGCAGCCTGCGTCGTCGAAGCGCCGACACGGCTGGCGCGACGCCCGGGCCACAAGCTCAGACCTTTAAAAAGCGCCCCAGGCGCTGCCTGAGCATGCTGTTTTCGCTGCGCAACTGCTGCACTTCCTCCAGCAGCTCCAGCGCCAGCGCTACGCCCTCCCACTCCAGGTCAAGGTCGCGCTGCAATTTCGCTGCGCGCCTGGCCAGGACCGACGCCTGTTCGTCGAACAGCCATTCCTCAGGCGTTCGCCCTGACGGTTCAACAATGCCGTGTTCGACTATTTCGATCACATAGGCCGCCGGTAGATCGGCTTCCTGACAAAAGGTCTGCATGTCCAGTTGAACGATCAGGGTGCTCATAATCAGCTACTCCATTGTGCTCTCGGATTGAACCCGGCCTTCTCCGACAGTTTGGTCCACAGTTCGCGGGTGGCGGCATCGGACTGGCTTGGCATCACCACCTTCAACTGCGCATAGAGGTCGCCACGCTCGCCCTGCTTGTTGGCCAGGCCCATGCCCTTGACCCGCAGGCGCTGACCGCTCTGGCTGTCCGGACGAATGGTCAGGTTGATCTTGCCGGTCAGGGTCGGTACGGCCACCTTGGTACCCAGCGCCGCCTCCCACGGTGCCAGCGGCACGGTGATGATCAGGTCATGGCCTTCGACATCGAACAGCGGGTGCGGTGCCATGCGGATGGTCAGGTACAGGTCGCCACTTGCGCCACCACCAATACCCGGCGCACCCTGGCCCTTGAGGCGGATGCGCTCACCGTCGGTGACACCGGCGGGAATTTTCACGTTCAGCGTCTTGGTGGTGTCACCGGTGCGCTGACCATGGCCGTTGTACTGCGGCACCTTGAAGCTGATCTGCTTCGACTCGCTGGCCAGGGACTCTTCAAGGAAAATCGCCAGTTCCATTTCCACGTCTTGCCCTCGCCGACCAGCGCTGCGTTGCTGCTGACCACGGCCAAACGGGCTGCCGTTGCCACGCCCGCCAGCACCGAAGATAGAGCTGAAAAACTCGGAGAAGTCGCCACCGGCAAAACCGCCACCGGCCCCGGCACCGCCACGGCTTTCCCAACCCGGTGGCCCCTGGAACGGTCGACCATGCTGACCGTACTTGCGCAACTCATCGTACTCGGCGCGTTTTTCCGGGCTGCTGAGCGCCTCGTAGGCCTCGTTGGCCTCCTTGAATTTTTCCTCGGCGTCACGCTCCTTGCTGACGTCAGGGTGATATTTGCGCGCAAGCTTGCGGTAGGCGGTCTTGATCGCCTTGTCATCCGCTGTCGGCTCTACGCCCAAAATCTTGTAATAGTCTTTGAAGTCCATCTAAGGAATCACCATCAGTTATCGAATGCATCACTGCTTATAGAGATTGGGGTCAAGCATAGCCTTTCAAGACGCACTGCGGTTTGCTCCCGGACAGATATTCGGTCTTGATTCTGCCGGTGGCTGGCATAAACTGCGCGGCCGTTTTTCCCCCGGAACCGCATTCCATGAATCACGCATCCCCGGCCCGTGCCTGCGGCATCGACTTCGGCACCTCCAACTCCACCGTCGGCTGGCATCGCCCTGGCGTGGAGTCGCTGATCGCTCTGGAGGACGGCAAGATCACCCTGCCGTCGGTCGTTTTCTTCAACCTTGAAGAACGCCGCCCGGCTTATGGTCGGCTGGCCCTGCACGAGTACCTGGAAGGCTATGAAGGCCGCCTGATGCGTTCGCTGAAGAGCCTGCTGGGCTCCAAGCTGATCAAGCACGACACCAGCGTACTCGGCACCGCCCTGCCGTTCAAAGACCTGCTGGGGATGTTCATTGGCGAGCTGAAGAAGCGTGCAGAGGCCAACGCCGGCCGAGCCTTCGACGAAGTGGTATTGGGCCGCCCGGTGCATTTCGTCGATGACGACCCGGTGGCCGACCAGGAAGCCGAAGACACCTTGGCCGAAGTGGCCCGCAAGATCGGCTTCAAGGAAGTCTCATTCCAGTACGAGCCCATCGCGGCTGCATTCGACTACGAGTCGAGCATCAGCGGTGAAGAGCTGGTGCTGATCGTCGACATCGGCGGTGGTACCTCGGACTTCTCCCTGGTGCGCCTGGCACCGGAGCGGCACATGCTCGATGACCGGCACAGCGACATCCTCGCCACCGGCGGTGTCCATATCGGCGGTACCGACTTTGACAAGCAACTGAGCCTGCAAGGCGTCATGCCGCTGTTCGGTTATGGCAGCCGCATGAAGAGCCAGGCGCTGATGCCTACCAGCTATCACCTGAACCTGGCCACTTGGCACACGATCAACTCAGTGTACTCGCAAAAGTCCCAATTGGCCCTGGGCAGCATGCGCTACGACATCGAGGACACCGGTGGCATCGACCGCCTGTTCAAGCTGATCGAACAGCGCGCCGGGCACTGGCTGGCCATGGAAGTGGAAGAAACCAAGATTGAGCTGACCCACGCCGACAACCGCCGCGTTGACCTTGGCCGAATCGAGTCGGGGCTGGACGTGAACCTCACTCGCGCCCTGTTCGAAGCCTCTATCGAAAACCTGCTGGAGCGCGTGCGTGGCAGTGTCAATGAGCTGCTGGGCAAGGCCGGTGTCAGTGTCGAACAGGTCGATACGGTGTTCTTCACCGGCGGCTCCAGCGGCATCCCGGCGCTGCGCCAAAGCGTGGCAGCGATGCTGCCCAATGCTCGCCATGTCGAAGGCAACATCTTCGGCAGTATCGGCAGCGGCCTGGCGATCGAGGCACGCAAGCGCTACGGCTAACAGGCGCCACACGTACATCAATGCCCAAGGACGGGATCTTCACAAGGAACGGAAAGATGAACATGCGCGTACTGATCCTTGCCTTCACGCTGGCGCTGACCGGCTGCAAGGACACATTCCTGACCCTGCATTTTCAAACGCCGGTACACAGCCACGACCTCTACAAAGCGGTCAATGATACCTATCTCAATTCGCTCTATACCGCGATCAATGCCCGTGGCATTGATCCTGAACAGGTCGATCTGGAGCTGGACGAAAACGACAACAGGGTCATTCATCTGAAGGTGAGCGACTCGCTGGGCGCCGAACAACGTGCGACCCTGCAAGCGTTGCTCGAGGAAATTCCAAAAGCACGCGCAGCCACCTCCTGGGAGGTCGACATGGTGCTGGAGCCGGATGCCAAGGAAGCTGCTGGCTTGAGTACGCAGGAGCGGCAACGGCTGAGCCACTTCACGCAACCGATCGGCCTGACGCTGAAGCTCGATCCGCAACTGAAAATGTACGCCAGCGCCGCAGCGGCGGAGCGTCGACAAGCCCGCCTGAACGGTACTGAAGTGGAAACCGAAATGGACTGCCATTTCTCTGCGGATGTCTCGGGCCCCGCGCCGTTCAAATTGCTTGGGATCACCCAACTGCCCGGCAGCCCACCGGAACGTGCACTGCTGCGCTACTCACGGAACACGGGCTACCCGCCTGCAGAAATTCCCGCACATTTCCTGTTCAAGGACGCCTCGTTGCGGCAAAAGATCGAGCGCGGCGAAGTCAGGCCCTGGCAGGAAACCGTCATACTGGACGCAAACCCAGCGGCCGGTTTCACCTTGTCACTGGAGTACGCCAGGCTCGGCAGGCATCGGCTCTGGCTGGACCAGCGCCCAGATTGGCGCATGTACAGGCTGAGCGAAGACTGCGAAAACATCATCGCCTTCATCGGTCGCCCCTTCTCGCTGTTTGCCGGTAAGGGGATCGACCGGCTTGAGCGAGTCACCACCCCGTAGGCGCGGGCAACATGCCTGCCATGACGACGATCAGACCAGTTCGGCCCGGCGCAGCTCACTCTTCAGGTACGCGTAGTAAATCGGCCCAGCCACCACACCGGGCAGGCCGAACGCGGCCTCGAACACCAGCATAGCCAACAGCAGCTCCCACGACTTGGCACTGATCTGCCCGCCGACAATCCGCGCGTTGAGGAAGTACTCGACCTTGTGAATGACGATCAGGTAACCCAGTGCGGCCATGGCCACCCAGATCGACAGCGACAGACCCACGATGGTGATCAGGGTGTTGGATATCAGGTTGCCAATGACCGGCAACAGCCCCAACAGGAAGGTCAGCACGATCAAGGTCTTGGTCAGCGGCAGGTGCACACCGAACATCGGCAACACCAGGGCCAGGAAGATCCCGGTGAAGAAGGTATTGAGCAGGGAGATCTTGATCTGGGCGAAGACGATGTTGCGAAACGCCTGCACCAGCAGCGCCAGCCGGTTGAACAACGCGGCGGCCAACGGCTTGCGCTTGGAGATGTCAGGAATCTTCTGCAGGGCCACGATAGCCCCCAGGATCATCCCGATCAGCAGGGTGACGAACATATGCGCCGCTCCCTTGCCCACCAGTTGCAGCTCGCCAAGGTGGGTTTTGAGCCACTCGCCGATGGCCACCTTGAATTCGGCGGCGCTGGCCGGCAGGTAGGCATCGATAAAGGGCGGCAGCTGCCCACGCGCCTGGTCCACCAGCAGCATGAACTTGTCCAGCGATGCGCCGGGGTTCTCGGCCTCATGCAGGAGGAAACTGATTGCCCCGGCAAACAACAGGGTCAGGGTGCTGACCACCAGGGTTCCCAACAAGGCGACAGCGAGCCAACGTGCTCGCTGCCCCGCGATCAGGTGCTGCAGTTTCGGGGTCAGCATGTTGACCAGCTCAAACACCAGCAAGCCGGCCAGAAGACTGGGAAGCAGCTTGAGCGGCAACACCAGCAACAGGCCGGAAAACACGATGATCCAACTGGCCAGGGTGACTTGGCGCTGGGTGAACGTCATACAACCTCGTCCGGGTACGGTCACAAAGACGGCAGTCTGCCAGCCTTCGACGGGCAGGCATAGTGACCTGTCACAGGACCTCACCTGAAACCCTTGCCCTCAAGGGGCTGCGCGTAGCGGATCAACCGATAAAGCCAGTGTTATTTCTTCTTCAGGCAATCGCTCATGAAGGCCTTGCGCTCGTCCCCTTTCAACGCTTTTTCACCGGCAACTTTGTTGCACATCGTCATTTTGTCCTGCTGGCTCATGGGCGCAGCAGGTGCCGCCTTGAGGCAGGTGCTCATGAACGCCTTGCGCTCATCGCCCTTGAGGCTCTTGGCAGTCGCCTCGGCGTTGCAAGTCGTCATTTTTTCCTGTTGCGCCGTGGCCGCAAAGCCTTGCGAACACAGCAACAAACCCACCACCAGCAACGGCACGTGCAGCATTTTCATGGAGTCGTCTCCTTGTCGCCGCACCCTGCGCACGGCCTCGCCGAGAGTGTAGACAAGGTTTTTACACGCTTGCGTCCAGCCAAGGGCCGAAGTTACATCCCTGCCGCTTTCAGGCGCGCCGCATGCTCACTGAACAACCGCACGGGTTCAGCACCCTTGCCGACTGCACCGAGCGACTGATTGACGATGTCCAGGTGATCGAACGGGTAATCGTCACGAATGACTTCGCCCAGGTGCGAGCTGTAGCGCCCGACCATACCGTCACACTGCCCCGCCTCGCGCACAAAGGCTCGGGCGAACAGACGGCAGAAACGGTTACTGCCATCGAAGCGGTTCAAGCCTTGATCGGTGAACCCTGGCTGCAGCGTGCCGGACCAGGAGTAGTAGCGCACGCCATTTACCGAGGACGGCCCGTGCCCGCCCCAGGTGTCCGGCAACCCTTGGGGATACTGCTGATTGAACAGTGCAACGCCAGCCGTGGTCAGTGAATGGTGCGCGGCGTGTACATCAATCGGTAGCCGAGGACCGCGCCAACCGGTTTCCAGCCATACGATCAACACCCCGCAGACGTGCAGGGTAACCTTGAGCAGCCGCGCCCTGACGGAGCCGACGGGATAGCGCGCGTGCAGGTGATCGGCCAGTTCCGAGCCGTGATTGGGCCCGGCAATCGATGTCACCGAAGCCACCCATTCCGGGCGTTTGGCCGCCACATAACGCGCACTCAGGGCGCCTTGGCTATGGCCCAGCAAGTTGACCTTTTCCGCACCCGTCTGGCGCCGAATCGCGTCGATGTGCTGTAACAGTTGCTCACCCTGGACCTCACTGGCATGCAGGGGCGAGACGGGCACTGCAAATACGGTGGCGCCCCCCTGGCGCAGCGCTGGAACAATGCCAAACCAGTAGGGGTAGAGCAGCAGGCGCACAAAACCAAACATGCCCGGCACCAGCACCAGTGGATAACGCGTGGCAAGCGGTTGCGACATCGCATCAGGCTCCTGATCTGTGCACAGGCTTCCACATTACAACCCCGGCAACGACAACCGCAATCGAGTCCCCTAGGGGGCCGAAAACGTGATCTCGTCAGTCTTGCCCGCTTGCATCTGCGCCAGCAGAGGCGTGCATTGGTTGGGCTGATCACCACTGGGAGCGACCAACGCCAGCAAGCCAGCTGCCGGGGCAACCGCCACCCCCAGCGCGACCAGACCGGCACCGCGCAGCATCAACGGCACGGCCTGCACCCCGGCACTCGGCTTGGCGAAGGGCCCGCGCACATACAGCGGTGAGCGCAACGACAACAACCTCACACCCTTGGACTGAGGGTCGATGTCCAGGTCCAATTGCTCCTCGGCCAGGTTGGCCGTCCCCTCGATATTGATGATCGCAGTCTCGGTGTCGAAGACAAACAACCGGCTTGTGGCCAGCCCCTCCTTGATCCCGACATCGGCGGCGGCGCAGTTGATCTTCACTTCCTTGTCGCCAAACAACTTGCCAATCACATAGTTGCCGACGTTGAGGCCGGCGATTTCCATCAAGTCACGGCTGATCGCACCATCGTTGATGAGCATCTTCAGTTCACCATTGGCAGTGCCCAGCAGGGCCGCCACCGAGTTGCCGCGCCCGCTCAGGTCAGCATCCCCGTTCAGCTCACCAAAACTGGTCTGCAGGGGTTCGAAGCCCGGAAACAACGCTTTCAGCTGGAGGTTGCGGGCACTGAGCTGAGCGCTACCTTGCATGGGCTCGGTGCGGCCATCGAGATGCACCTTGAGCCGCAGGGAGCCACCGGCCATGCCAAAGCGCAGCGGTTCAAGGCTCAACACGCCATCGTCGAGCAGGACGTGGGTCGACAGGTCGCTGAAAGGGAGCCTCGCACCGTGTTCAATGCGCTTGCCGCTAAAGCTCACGTCGGCATCCATTGCCCGCCAGCGCTCGGTACGGAATGCCTCCACTGGCAGTACCTTGCCGGCGGGTTGCACACTGGCGCCGCCGCGGGCCTTCTGCGCGGTATTGGAATCGGCACCGATCAGCGGTGCCAGGTCCTTGAACAGCACCTGATTGGACACCAGCGCACCACTGAGCTTGGGCCGTGGCTGATGGGCAACAAAGGTCAGATCACCGTGAATGTCGCTCTCACCGATCGTGCCGTTGAAGCCCTCATAACGGAACACTGCACCACCCGGCTCACGCAACTTGGCGGTCAAATGGCCGTCGGTTGAATAGCCGGGGGAATCGGGCAAGGTCACCCCGGTCAACGGGTACAGGTTGGCCAGACTCGCCCCGGCAAGACGCAAACGCACGTCAAGCGCGCCAAGGTTACGCGGATCAGTCAATGTGCCGGCAAGGGTGACATGGGTGTCGCCGCTACGCAGATCCGCCTGCAGCGGAAACGGCTGGCGCACGTCTTGAAGGGCCAGCAGCCCCCCGACTTTGCCATGCCCGGTCAATGGCTGGCCGTGATAAAGGCCCTCGACCTTGAACCCGAATGCATAGTCCTGGGTGGTGGTCTTCTGCGCTGACGCCTGACCGACGATGTCACTGAAAGGGATAGGCTTACCCAGTGGGTCGATCACCAGGTTCAGTTGAGTCTTGAGGGTCTGATCGTCCAGGCGTACCTGCCCCTTGTCGAAGCCGATGGTCCCGATCTCCAGCGTCCACGCAGAAGGCTCGTCCTGCTCGACCTTGTTGGCCCGCTCAAAGGTCCAGTTCGCGCGCCCGTTGGCCAAGCGCTTGAGGCTGGCGGTCGGCTGCTTCAGGTCAATACGCGGGATGACCACCTGGCGTACCAGCAGTGGCAACAACGACAGACGAAATTCGACACGCTTGAGGCCGATCATTTCAGTACCCGCCAACCAGTCCGGATTGCCCAGGCTCAGGTCTTCGGCAAGGACATGAGGGGTGGGCACCCAGGCATGCCAGCCCTCCAGCTCGGCATCACGCTGCCAGCGAACGGCCAGATTGCCATTGATTGCAAACGGTCGATTCAGGGTTTCGGAAACCCTGGCACTGAGCATCGGTTTGATTCGGTTCCAGTCGAACGTGGCGATGAACACGGCCAACGCGGTCAACACCAGAAACAGGCTGGCGAAGACCCAGGTAAACAGTTTGGCAGGGCGCGTCATTGCACAATTCTCCAGTCACTGCATGGCAAAAAGCGGGCGCTTTGATAGCACTCTTGGATTGGGACCAACGAAATACGCAGGGGTTTAATCCGGCGTGCATGATACCGGCGTTTTTTTCTGACCCGGCTGCCAACTTCACGCCGTACGTCCGTTTGCAACGCGACGCAGCAGGCCGCTCTGCCGTTGCAGCATGGCTGGAAACGCACGGGCTAGAGGGGGCGCGGAGAACTATCAATCCTGTTGATTGTTACCATTAGCTTTATGCACTTTTCCATCTGATTTCCGGGAGTAGCATTGGCGCCGTACTCACTTTCCAATCCTTTCAAGGAGCGCCATCCCATGAAACACCCATTGCTGCTTAGCCTGTCTTTATCCCTTCTGGCTGCCAACGCGTTTGCACTGCCGGCAGTTGAACAAGCCCCGTCCGCCGAAGCACGCTCCAGCAGCGCCGTGATCAGCCAACCTCTGGATACCCTTGCCGAAGGTGGCGCGGACCGTCTGCTCGAACGTAACCGCGTTGCCGAGGGCGGCGCCGACCGCCTGATCGAACGCAACCGTGTTGCCGAAGGCGGCGCCGACCGCCTGCTGCAGCGTGAGCGCGTCGCCGAGGGGGGTGCTGATCGCCTCATCGAAAGAAACCAGCGCGTGAGCTGATGCCTATGCCGAACAACAAGATCACCAAACGCGCGAACACCTCCCCTCCTGGCCCGGTCATTTGAACCGGGCTTTGTTTTTCCGGGCCAAGGCAATACAGTGCAGGGCCGTTTAATTTGCGGATCGACACGTCCCATGCTGCCGCGCGCCGAACAAAAGCAACTGACTCGCCATGCCCTCCTTGATGCGGCTCGCCAACTGATGGAGAGCGGACGCGGCTTTGGCAGCCTCAGCCTGCGTGAAGTCGCCAAAAGCGCCGGCATTGTCCCGACCGGTTTCTACCGGCACTTCAGCGATATGGATGAACTGGGCCTGGCATTGGTCTGCGAGGTGGATGAAACCTTCCGCCAGAGCATTCGTCTGGTCCGACAGAATGAATTCGAACTCGGTGGCATCACCGATGCGTCGGTGCGCATTTTCCTGGATATCGTGGCCGCCAATCGTGCGCAATTTCTCTTCCTTGCCCGTGAGCAGTACGGCGGCTCGCAAACGGTTCGCCAGGCCATTGCCACCTTGCGCGAAGGCATCAGTTCGGACCTCGCGGCCGACCTGGCGCTGATGCCGCGCTGGCACCATCTGGATGCCGCCGCACTGGCCGTCCTTGCCGACCTGGTGGTCAAGACCGTGTTCGCCACCCTGCCGGAACTGATCGACCCTCCGGCCGAACCGCTGGAACACCACCTGACCCCCGAGGCCAAGATCATCCAGCAACTGCGCTTCATCTTCATCGGCGCCAAGCATTGGCAAGGGCTTGGCACGCCAGGGTGAGCACAGCAGAAGCCGGCCACGGTTTCCTGCTACCATGCGCGCAAACGCACCTGCCGCGACGATTTAGACCCATGCCCGACCTGCGCAATGCCCAGCCCGAACTGCCCGCCCTGCTGACTGACGTCCAGCAGCACTTCGCCCAGCGCATCGTGCCACTCTGGCAAGGTCCGGGCTGGAACGCACAGATGGCCTTGCCCTTCGAGGCCTTGAGCCCAGAGCACCAACCACTGCCCGTGCAACGCTACCGCGCCATGGCCTGCGCCCGACAGTTGTACCTGTTCGCCAGCCGTATCGAGCAGCCAGGCGCCCGTGAACACGCCGCCGCGCTGTTTCGCTCGTTGCAACGGCATTTCCACGATGCCGAGCATGGTGGCTGGTTCTACAGCATCGACGCCCAGGGCGCGCCGCTCGACCGTCGCAAGGACCTGTATACCCACGCCTTCATCATCTTCGCCTGCGCCCATTACTGGGGCAAAGTCCGCGAGCCGCTGGTGGAGTCGACCCTCAACGCGGCCCTGAGCGTGGTCAGTGAACACTTCAGCCGCGATGACGGCTTGTACGAAGCCAGCCTGGCCGAAGACTGGTCGAGCCTGGACAGCGGCCCACTGCAAAACCCGCTGATGCATCTGGCCGAGGCGTTTCTGGCGACCCTGAGCATCCGCAAGGACACAGCCGTACAGCGGGCGCTGGAAGCCTTGGCCGAGGCAATGCAGGCCCACTTCATCGACCCTGAACACGGGGTCATGCTGGAAAAACCGCGCGCAGCTGTGGATAACTGGTTCGAGCCAGGCCATCAGTTCGAGTGGTACTACCTGCTGGCGTCATCGCCATTGCTGCGCGGCAGCGCGCTGCACCACTCACTGGAGCGGGCGTTCGACTATGCCGAGCAGTATGGCGTGACGGCCGGGGCGGTGCTGGCGATGCTCACCCCCCAAGGCGAGGTGCGCGACGCTACCCAGCGCATCTGGGCCCAGGCGGAATACCTGCGGGCGCTGGCCTTGCGGCCAGGGGCCGAGGCCAAGGTGCTGGCGCAGCTGAAAGCGCTGCAAGCGCACTTCCTGCATGCGGGCGGCTGGTACGAGTGCCGAGATGCCAGCGGCGAAGTCAGCCGCAACGATATGCCTTCGACCACGCCTTATCATCTGGCGACCTGCCTGGAAGGACTCCAGCGTCAGGTCTGACGCGATCGCGGCCCCCACAGGCATGCTCTACTGACACCTGTGGGAGCGGGCTTGCCCGCGATCAGGCCCTTCAGGCCTTGCCGGAACGATCGATCGAGAACCCTGCCCATGCCTGGCTCACCGGCATCAGCTCCAGGCTGTTGATGTTGATGTGGGCCGGCTGATTCATGATCCAGAAAATGGTCTCGGCGATGTCCTGAGGCTGGATCGGCTCCGCCCCTGCATAAGTGGCGTCATAACGCGCCTGATCGCCACCGAAACGCACCAGCGAGAACTCACTCTCACACAACCCCGGCTCGATGTTGGTAACCCGCACGCCTGTGCCTTGCAGGTCACAGCGCAGGCTCAGGGAGAACTGCCCAACAAACGCCTTGGTGCCGCCATACACGTGGCTGCCGGGATAAGGGTAGTTACCCGCCACGGAACCGACGTTGAGGATAGTCGCACCACGACCATGGGCTATCAGTCGCGGCAGCAACAAACGGGTGCTGTACATCAGCCCCTTGATGTTGGTGTCGACCATGGTGTCCCAGTCATCCAGATCGCACGTCGGCGCCGGGTCGGCGCCCAGCGCCAGGCCCGCATTGTTGATCAGCCCACGCAGTGTGGCGAACGACGGCGGCAGGTTGGCAATGGCCTGTTCCATGGCCTTACGATCACGAACGTCCAGCACCAGGCCCAATACCTCGGTCTGTTTCGACAGCTCAGCGCACAGAGCATCGAGACGCTCCTGGCGGCGACCGGTCAGCACCAGCGACCAACCCGCTTCGGCAAAGCGGCGCGCACAGGCTTCGCCAAACCCCGACGTAGCGCCAGTGATGAAAACGGTGGAAGTCATGCGATTCTCCTTGAGTTGACTTGCCCACAGGCAGGCGGGCGGCAGGGTTTGCAGCATGCCCGCCCAGCCTCAGGGCAGCAAGTCGATTCTACGCCTGTACAAAAAACGAGCAATCACGCAAAAGTACCGTCCCAGAGGGCCTGGCGCGTGTTTTACGCACCTTATCCACAGCCCCTTCCACACAGTCTGGGGGCAACTTTCAGCACCGCTGAACCGCTGTGAACAACGTGCAGAGGCTCAACAGAAAGTATTTTCCTTGACGCCCCGCCTGCGAGTTGACCCGCGGGACAATCCGCGAAAAGCACGGTGATGGCGCCAAGCCTGTAGTTCTGCCGGTCGCGTCAGTCTTTCCAGTGCTTACTCACAGAGTTATCCACAGGTTTTACAGCTGTTTTCAGGCGCAAGTTCAGCAGGACAAAATCCTTGACAAATGCTATTGAGTAACACTTTAAAAAGACTGATCAAAAAACAATCAACACTCTCAACGCCTTGTAATACGTGGGCTGTAGACACCTGCTACCAAGTTACCCACAGCCGCTTCCACACGAAACGTGGACAACTCATCCATCTTGAACTACAGCCAACTGCAGCGACCCGATGTCACGTGCTGTGCACAAGCGCCAACGACTTGTCCACATTATCAGCAGACAGCAAAACGCCCCGGGGATACCGGGGCGTTTTACCAAGCGGCAATCAATGCCCGCCGAGATACGCGTTTCGCACATCCTCGTTGACCAGCAACTCCTGACCCGTACCGGTCATGCGAATCTGCCCGTTGACCATCACATAAGCCCGGTCCGAGAGCTTCAACGCATGGTTGGCGTTCTGCTCCACCAAGAAGATGGTCATGCCGGTGTTGGCCAGCTCACGCAGGGTGGCGAAGATCTGCTTGACCACAATCGGCGCCAGCCCCAAAGACGGCTCATCAAGCAACAGCAGCTTCGGTCGGCTCATCAAGGCACGGGCAATAGCAAGCATCTGCTGCTCACCACCGGACATGGTCATGGCACGCTGGTTACGCCGCTCTTTCAGCCGGGGAAACAGCTCGAACATGCGCTCCATATCTTCACTGGCGTACTTGTCGCCAATGGGGATGGTGCCCATCATCAGGTTCTCTTCCACCGACATGTCGGGGAACACCCGACGCCCTTCCGGCGACTGCGCAATGCCGTTGGACGCAATGTAGTGGGACGACTTGTGGGTGATGTCGGTACCGCGGTAGATGATCTGCCCGCTGGCCGCCCGTGGCTGGCCAAAGATCGACATCAGCAGGGTCGATTTACCGGCGCCGTTCGAGCCGATCAGGCTGACGGTCTCCCCCTCATTGATGTGCATCGAAACTTTCTTCAGCGCCTGGATCGGCCCGTAGAACACATCGAGTTCTTTCAGTTCGAGAATGGGTGCGCTCATACCAGCTCCTCTTCATCAGCACCCAGGTAGGCGGCAATTACCGTCGGGTTGTGGCGAATATCCTGAGGCGCGCCCTCAGCAATGACGTTGCCGTGGTCGAGCACCACGATATGGTCGGAGATGCTCATGACCATGCCCATGTCATGCTCAATCAGCACGACGGTCAGGTCATGCTCATCGCGCAGCACCCGAATCATCTTGCTCAGCGCCTCGGTTTCCTGCGGGTTGAGGCCCGCGGCAGGCTCATCCAGGCAAATGATCTGTGGTCGGGTACACATGGCGCGGGCAATTTCGAGGCGCCGTTGCTGGCCATAGGACAGTTCGCCGGCCAGACGGTTGGCGCAATCCACCAGATCGACCACTTCCAGCCAGTAGAACGCATGGTCCAGTGCATCACTCTCGGCTTTGCGGTAGGCCTTGGTGTTGAGCACCCCAGACAGCAGGTTACGGTTTACCCACATATGCTGGGCAACCAGCAGGTTCTCCACCACCGACATTTCCTTGAACAGGCGAATGTTCTGGAATGTACGCGCCAGGCCGGCACGGTTCACCAGGTGGGTACCGCCAAACATCTTGTAGAACAGCCGGTTGGCAAAGCGCTTTGGCGAGAAGAAGTCCGCCACCTGAAAGCGCTCACCCAACAGCTGAATCACGTTGGTACGGCTGCCACGCAGGTTCAGCTCAATCTTGCCGCCGCTGGCCTTGTAGAAGCCGGTGAGGCAGTTGAACACCGTGGTCTTGCCTGCACCGTTAGGGCCGATCAGGGCGAAAATGTCGTTGCGTTTGACCTTCAGGCTGACATCACTGAGCGCCTTGATACCGCCAAACTGCATCATCAGGTTATCGACCGAGAGAATAACGTCGTCGCTCATGGCGCCACTCCTTTACGCGGGGTCACACCGGTACGGCTGATGCGGATCAGCCCACGCGGTCGCCAGATCATCATCAACACCATCAGCACGCCGAACAGCAGCACCCGGTACTCGGAGAAGCTGCGCAACAGTTCAGGTGCCACGGTCAGGACAAAGGCTGCAATGACCACACCCACCGTCGAACCCATACCGCCCAGTACAACAATGGCGAGGATCAACGCCGACTCGAAGAAGGTGAACGACGACGGGTTGACGAAGCCCTGATAGCTGGCGAAGAACACACCGGCAAGGCCTGCAGTCGAGGCCCCCAGGGTAAATGCCGAGAGCTTGACCAGCACATGGTTGAGGCCCATCGAGCGGCAGGCGATCTCGTCTTCGCGCAGCGCTTCCCAGGCACGGCCGACCGGCATGCGGGTCAGACGGTGCTTGATGTACAGCACGGCCATCACAACGATGAACAGCACGATGTAGATAAACAGGAACTTCACGTTGGGGTTGTAATCGATGCCGAAGAATTCGTGGAATGGCACCCCACCGTCCTTGGCCCGACGGCCGAACTCCAGGCCCATGAAGGTCGGCGATGGCACGGGCATGCCGTTCGGGCCGCCGGTGAACGACAACCAGTTGTTCAGCACCAGACGGATGATTTCACCGAAACCCAGGGTCACGATGGCCAGGTAGTCGCCATGCATTCGCAACACCGGGAAGCCCAGTATGCAACCGGCCATCGCAGCAGCAATCGCCGCCAGCGGCAGCACTGTCCAGAAGCCCAGGCCCAGGTACTGATAGCCCAGCGCAAGGCCGTAGGCGCCGATGGCATAGAACGCCACGTAACCCAGGTCGAGCAGCCCGGCCAGGCCGACCACGATGTTCAGGCCCAGCCCGAGCAACACGTAGATCAGGCCGAGGATGACCACGGTCAGCAGGTACTTGTTGGCAAAGAACGGGAAGACGATGGCAATCACAATCAGCATTGGAATGATCCAGCGCAACCGCGATTTGTAGTCCGGCGCCAGCACATGTACACCGGAACCGCCGCCCTCGAAGCCTTGCAGGATGCTCAGGCCCTTCTCGGTCTGCAGGAACAGGCTGAGCAGGAAACGCCCGGCCATGACACCGGCCACCAGCCAGGCGACACGGGTGGGCTCAAGGTTGAAGCTGTAACCGTCCAGTACCACACCGACGATGGGCCCGAAGACGATCAGGGAAATCAGCCCGGCGAGAATCGCGTCGATCAGGCTGCGCTTGATATCGATAGCAGAGTTATTGGCAGCAGACATACTTACACCTTCGCCACGAGTGGGCGACCCAGCAGGCCTTGGGGACGGAAGATCAGGATCATCACCAGCAGCGAGAAACTGAACACATCCTTGTAGTCGGAGTTGATCAAGCCAGAGAACAGCGACTCGGAGATACCCAGAATGATTCCGCCGAGCATGGCCCCTGGCAGCGAGCCGATGCCGCCAAGTACCGCTGCGGTGAATGCCTTGATGCCAATGATGAAGCCGGCATAGAAGTCGAAGGTGCCGTAGTTCATGGTAATCAGCACGCCAGCCAGTGCAGCCATGACTGCGCCGATGATGAACACGTAGGAGATCACCCGGTCAGTGTTGATCCCCAGGATCGAGGCCATCTTGCGATCCTGCTGAGTCGCACGGCACATGCGCCCCAACTTGGTGAACTTGATGATATAGGTGAGCAGCGCCATACCCACGAAGGCGGCCACCAGAATGAAGATCTTGGTGTAGGTCAACTGCACGAAACCACTGCCCACTTCCAGGCGCCAGGCACCTTCGAGCAGCGTCGGCACACCTTGCTGACGTGCACCCTGACTGATCTGTGCATAGTTCTGCAAGATCAGCGAGATCCCGATGGCACTGATCAAGGGCGCCAGACGGGTGGAGTTACGCAGGGGTTTGTAGGCAATGCGCTCGATGGTCCAACCGTAAACACCGGTGACCACGACCGTGAAGATCAGCGTCCCGAGCATCAGCAGCGGGAAGGATTCGATACCGAAGTACGCCAGCAATGCCAGACTGATCGCCGCCAGGTAAGCGGAGATCATATACACCTCGCCGTGCGCGAAGTTGATCATGCCGATAATGCCATAGACCATTGTGTAGCCGATGGCGATCAGACCATAGACAGACCCGAGGGTCAGTCCATTGATCAGTTGCTGCAGAAAAATACCATCCATAACGCAATCTCACGTATTTGAGATTGCACAAGCGCCGACTACGGTGGGCCCTGGATGAAGCGACCCTCGCAGCGCAGGGTTGTGCAGATCTACGAGAAAAGACAGGTACGGCAATCAAGCGGGTAACGGCCCGGGCAGCCACTGCGGCCCAGGCCGGAAGCCGGTGTTATTTTTGTTTTTCCAGCTGGTGGTACTTGCCGTCCTTGTCCCACTGGTAGACCACATAGTCGGAGACTTTCAGGTCGCCTTTGGCGTCCCAGGTCTTCTCGCCCATGACGGTTTTGACCGGGTTGGCCTTCAGCCACTTGGCGGCGTCTTCACCCTTGTTCGACTTGGCGCCGTTGAAACCGGCGGCCAGGGCCTGGACCGAGGCATAGGCGTACAGGGTGTAGCCTTCAGGTTCGGTGCCGGCCTTGCGGAAGGCATCGACCACCGTCTTGCTGTCTGGCAGCAGGCGCGGGTCGGCACCGAAGGTCATATACACGCCATCGACGTACTGTGGGCCGCCAGCGGTGGTCACCAGTTCGTCGGTCACGATGCCGTCATCGGACATGAACTTCACGTCTTTCAGACCTTGTTCACGCATCTGCCGAACCAGTGGGCCAGCCTCTGGATGCAGGCCACCGAAGTAAACCACGTCGGCTCCCGCAGCACGGATCTTGGTGACCACGGCGCTGAAGTCTTTCTCGCCACGGGTCAGGCCCTCGTACAGCACAGGCTTCACGCCACGTTTCTCCAGTTGGGCCTTCGTTGCGTCAGCCAGACCCTGACCGTAGGTGTCCTTGTCGTGCAGCACGACAACCTTCTTGCCCTTGAGCACGTCAACGATGTAATCACCCGCGACAATGCCCTGCTGGTCATCACGGCCGCACATGCGGAACATCGCACCGAGGCCGCGCTCGGTGACGGCCGGGTTGGTGGAACCTGGGGTGATTGCAATCACACCTGCTTCGTCATACACCTCGGACGCAGGAATGGTCGAAGACGAGCAGAAGTGCCCGACGACGCCCGCCACCTTGTCCTGATCGACCAGGCGGTTGGCGACAGCCACGGCCTGTTTCGGCTCGCACGCGTCATCGCCCTTCACCAGCACGATTTTTTCGCCGTTGACCCCACCCTTGGCGTTGATCTCGTCCGCTGCCGCCTGGGCACCTTTCATGTACTGCTCGCCAAACGCCGCGTTGGCACCGGTCATCGGGCCCGCTACACCGATCTTGATGTCGGCCTGAACATACGAAGAAACACCCAGCGCCGTAGCAACGGCAAGGGCCAAGAAGCCTTTCTTGTAAAACGTCTGCGACATGAGGTGGTGCTCCTAGAGTTTTTTTGGTTGGCACTACAACTTTCAGCACTAGCTATGAGCAAGGGCCGTGCCATCGGTTTTACATTCCGAAAAAACTCACATGCAAAGCAAAGGCTGCGGATTTGCGGCCTTTTTTTACAGGCCGTGCAACCGTCTACATCCGCTTTGGCGCCACCTGAAACCCGGAAAAAGGGCAACCCGCAAGTGCCATCATTGCAACCACCGTTTTGGGTTACGTGCAACCAACCTGTTACAGCATGCGTAACCGAACTGCACATCCTTGGTGCGCGACTGCTACAACGGGCACCATCGCAGGGAGGCTCAATGCTCCGCAACAGACCGTTACCCATAGCCTGCTACCGGTTTTCCCAGCCTTTAGAGAAAAAAGGCTGGCACAATGAAGCCATCCTGCGCCCCATCTGGAGCCTTTTATGAGCGAAAGCGCCTTCGCTGATCGCATCGTGCAAAACCTGCTCGACACCGACTTCTACAAACTGACCATGATGCAGGCCGTCCTGCATAACTACCCGAACGTCGATGTCGAATGGGAGTTTCGCTGCCGCAACGGTGAAGACTTGCGCCCCTACCTGGCAGAGATCCGCGAGCAGATCGAGCGCTTGCCGGAACTGAGCCTGGGCAACGGGCAGTTGGGCTTCCTTGAGCAGATCAGCTTTCTCAAACCCGACTTCCTGCGCTTTCTCGGGCTGTTTCGTTTCGACCTGCGCTACCTGCAATTGGGTATAGAAAACGACCAGCTCTACCTGCGCCTGCGCGGCCCCTGGCTGCATGTGATTCTTTTCGAGGTCCCGTTGCTGGCGATCATCAGCGAAGTACGCAATCGCCACCGGTATCCGCAGGTCAAACTGGAGCAGGCACGCGAACAGCTGTACCGCAAATTCGACTGGCTCAAGGCCAATGCCAGCGCAGACGAGCTGGCCGAGTTGCAGGTGGCCGATTTCGGCACCCGCAGGCGCTTCTCCTACCGCGTTCAGGAAGAAGTGGTGCGCGTATTGAAGGAGGACTTTCCGGCCCGTTTCGTCGGCACCAGTAATGTGCATCTGGCACGGAAACTGGATATCAAACCCTTGGGAACCATGGCCCACGAATGGATCATGGCGCACCAGCAGTTAGGGCCTCGGCTGATCGACAGCCAGATCGCCGCACTCGACTGCTGGGTCCGCGAGTACCGCGGGCTACTGGGGATCGCGCTGACAGACTGCATCACCATGGATGCCTTTCTCAACGATTTCGACCTGTACTTCGCCAAGCTGTTCGATGGCCTGCGCCACGATTCGGGCGATCCCATCCTCTGGGCCGAGAAAGCCATCGCCCATTACCGAACACTGGGCATCGACCCGATGAGCAAGACACTGGTGTTTTCAGACGGCCTGAACCTGACCAAGTCGCTGCAGATCTTTCGCGCACTGCGCGGACGGATCAATGTCAGCTTCGGTATCGGCACAAACCTGACCTGTGACATTCCCGGGGTGGCGCCGATGAACATCGTGCTTAAAATGACCGATTGCAACGGCCAGCCTGTCGCCAAGATTTCCGACGAGGCGGCAAAGATCCAATGCCGCGACGAGAACTTCGTCGCCTACCTGCGCCACGTATTCAAAGTTCCCAGCAAGGAGTAACCCATGCAAGCCGTCCAGCTAGAGATTGCGCAGCAGCTCAAGGTGCAGCCGCCGTTCGCCGACGATGCCGCGCTCAAGGCCGAAGTGGCCCGACGCATCGCCTTTATCCAGCAGTGTCTGCAAGCTGCCGGGCTCAAAACCCTGGTACTGGGCATCAGTGGCGGGGTCGACTCGCTGACGGCTGCCCTGCTGGCGCAACGTGCAATCAACGAACTGCGCAGCAAGACCGGTGACGAGCAGTACCGGTTCATCGCGGTGCGTCTGCCTTATCAGGTGCAGCACGATGAACATGACGCCCAGGCCTGCATCGACTTCATTCAGCCCGACGAGTGCCATACGGTGAACATCGGCCCAGCCGTCAAGGCGCTGGCAGCCGAGGTCAAGGCGCTGGAAGGGGGCAAGCCAAGCATGGTCGACTTCGTCCTCGGCAACACCAAGGCGCGCATGCGCATGGTCGCCCAGTACACCATCGCTGGCGCACGCCAAGGCCTGGTGATCGGTACCGACCATGCCGCTGAAGCAGTGATGGGCTTCTTCACCAAATTCGGCGACGGCGCCTGCGACCTGGCACCGCTCAGCGGCCTGGTGAAAAATCAGGTACGGGCAATCGCACGCAGCTTCGGTGCACCGGAATCACTGGTCGAGAAAGTACCAACGGCCGATCTGGAAGACCTCGCACCGGGCAAGCCGGACGAAGCATCCCACGGGGTGACCTACCAGGAGATCGATGCCTTCCTGCATGGCGAGCCGGTAAGCCAGGAAGCCTTCGAGATCATCCGGACAACCTTCGAGAAAACCCACCACAAGCGCGTGGTGCCGTTCGCACCCTAAGACGTACGTAGACGCTGACAGCATCGCAGGCAAGCCTGCTCCAACAAAGTGGGAGCGGGTCTTGCCCGCGATGCAGAGGCAGTGGTGTTACTTCAGAACGACAGTGCCTTTCATCATCGAGATGTGGCCTGGGAACGAGCAGAAGAAACCGTACTTCTCACCAGCCGCCAGCTTGGAAACGTCAATCGTCAGCGAGTCTTTCTCGCCAGCGCCGATGACTTTGGTGTGCGCGATAACCCGGGTATCACCTGCTTTCAGGTAGTTATTGTCGAGACCGGCGCCGATGCCGTCGGTAGCGATGGCCTGCATGTCGGCCTCCTTGCTCACCACCAGGTTGTGGCCCATGACGTTCTTCGGCAATTTGCCGGAGTGGGTCAGTTCAACCGTGAACTGCTTGCAGCTCTTGTCGATGGCGATTTCCTTGGTATTGAAGGACATCTGGTCGGTGGAGTCGACCGTGACCTTGCATTCAGCGGCCATGACCTGGGCGCTGGCAATGCTCAGCAGGGATACGGCAACAAGTTTGGCAAACATCGTGAATCTCCATGGCAGGGTTTTTTATCGTCTTCAGACTGCCCGATACGCATGGCAAGCCCCGTGATATGGGTCAAGCGCTGCATCGTTAGCCGGGCAGTGAATTTGTTCTATGGTGCTCATCAAGACAATCAACGTGCCCATCATGCCCCTTTGTTGGACGATGAAACAACCGCTCACTTAGGAGTAATTGTAATGTCCCTCAATAGTCTGATGCGCAGCCTGCTGGCCGCCTACGCCTGTGGCGCCAGCGGCGCCGCCTGTGAGTTCTCCCGCCCGGAATGACACAGCACTTGGAAGGCACCCAATGGCGCTTTACCCTGTCGCGCTCAACAATCAGGAGAGCGCCATGTCGTTACGTTCCGTTTGTGTGTTTTGTGGTGCCAGTACCGGCGCCAGCCCCGCTTACCGGGCAGCCGCCGAAGCGCTGGGTCAGGCGATTGCCCAACGCGGCCTGACACTGGTTTATGGTGGCGGTGCCGTGGGCCTGATGGGGATCGTCGCCGATGCGGCCCTGGCGGCCGGTGGCGAGGTCGTCGGGATCATTCCCGAGCGCCTGAAAAGTGCTGAAATCGGCCACCCCAACTTGAGCCGCCTGGAAGTGGTCGACGGTATGCACGCACGCAAAGCGCGCATGGCCGAACTCAGTGATGCCTTCATCGCACTGCCCGGAGGCCTGGGTACACTCGAAGAACTGTTCGAGGTCTGGACCTGGGGCCAACTGGGTTACCACGGCAAACCACTCGGTTTGCTGGACGTAAACGGCTTCTACGACAAGCTGACCGGCTTTCTCGACCACATGGTCAGCGAAGGCTTCGTCCGTGAACAACACCGCACGCTGCTACAGAAAAACACCTCGCCTGACGCCCTGCTCGATGCCCTTGAGCACTGGAAGCCGGTAGTGCCACCCAAGTGGGCCGACCAGCAGCCCGCCTGATTTCAAGCCAAGGGGGTGACCGTGACCCGTACTTCCGGGTCATGGCTGCCACCGCCAAGAATCACCCCACGCAGCGGCGAGACATCGGAAAAGTCGCGTCCCCAGCCCAAGGTGATGTGCTCCAACGCAGGCCGCAGGTTGTTGGTCGGGTCAAAATCCACCCAGCCCTGCTCCGGACAGAACACCGAAACCCAGGCATGCGACGCATCAGCACCGATCAGGCGCGGCTGGCCGGGTGGCGGTCGCGTCAATAGGTAACCACTGACATAGCGCGCCGCCAGGCCCCGCGAGCGCAGACAGGCGAGCATCAGGTGGGCAAAGTCCTGGCATACACCACGACGTCGCTCCAGCACCTCCAGTAGCGGCGTGGCAACCTGTGTTGCCGTTGCATCGAAGGTGAACTCGTTGAAGATCTTTTCCATCAACGCCTGCACCGCCAACAGCAATGGACGCCCCGGCACGAAGCAACTATCTGCATAGGCCACAAACCGTTGCTTGAGCCGCACCTGTGGCGACTCGAAGCGATAGCAACAGGCCTCCAGGCGCTCGGCGGAAAACGGTCGACTGCTGTAACTCAGCGCCTCTCGCACCGCCTCCCAGGGTTGCGAGCGAGCCAGATCCGGTAACGCCCTGGCGTACACACAAAGCGTCAGTCGGGTCTCGATGCGCAGTTCGTCGTGCTGGCAATCAAACGCCAGGCGGGTCAACGGGTTGCCAAAGACGTCCAGCGCATCACTGCGCCGGGTCGGCGCCGGGCTGATCTGCATGTGCCGCTCAGTGCAGTGCTGCCAGGCACAGTCGCGCGGCCACAAATGAACCAGTTGCTGGGCCAACGACACCGGGCTGGTGTAGCGATAGAGGGTTTCATGAACCACCTGGTAACGGACACTCATCAGATCGACACCGTCTGCTGGCTAAGATCGTCGACATGCACAAAGTGACGCAACGCCAAACGCTCAGCCACGTGAGCACATGCCGAAGAAATGCCTTCCAGCAAACCAACCAGTTCAGCAAGCGCGACATTGACCGTCGATGCACCTTGCACCGTCGCCAGGTCATAGCGGCGCAACCGTTCAGCCAGGCTAACCAGTTCGGGCTCGAGCGGTGTACCGAGGTCACGGTGCAGGCGGTTGAGCGAGGTCGTCGTGAGCTTGAGCTGAAACAACAGGGCATGCGGGTTCTGCTCATCAAGCACGAGCAGGTCGAGCACCGGCAGTAACTGAGCGACCTCCAGGTAACGCGAGCGGTAAGTGATGCTGCTGTTGCCCAGCTCCAGCAAGGCCTCCAGCCCGGCCTGATCAAACACTGCCGGGCCACTCAAGAACAGTGCCAGGTTGTCGCTCAAGGCTTGCAGCCGCTCCAGTCGGCGCCCGATCATCAGGAAGCGCCAACCCTCATCACGGGTCATGTCGTCCAGGGCGAAGCCCGACAGCGCCGCCAACGACATGACCAGACGGTCGAGGGTTTCCAGCAGCTCACCGAAGCCCGCCTCCGCGTTCTCCAGCACTCGCGCTTGCCGCTGCAACTCCTGCAGCGCCTGCCAGTTTTCCCGTGAGAGCTTGCCGCGCACCTGAGCGGCTGCGCCCTGCAAACGCTGCAGGTTGGCGCGCAAACCGAAGCCCCATTTGGCATCCAGCAGCGCAGCACGCAAACGTTCGGGCAGACTTGCGCCCTCTGGCAGTAATGACAAGCCGTCCGCCAACGCCACAGCCCCCTCCAGCGCCAGTGGACTGTCATCGTCCAGGTAACGGGTCAACAGAATGCGCAACAGGCGCGCCCCCACATCACAGCGCTCACAGTAACGGCCGAACCAGAACAGGTTTTCCACCACCCGCGAGGGCAAGTACGGGTCGCGACGAATCAGGTCTGCCACGCCAATACTGTGCCGCGTCCGCCACTGCTCACCGGCGCAGGCCTGCTCACCCAACACCCAGGCATCCTTGCTGGCACCACCGCGCTGCATCGAGATCACGTCGGCATCGGCCTGTGCCGACACCCGCACCAGCCCGCCAGGCAACACCCGATAGCCGTCGGCACAAGCCACGGCGTACACGCGCATACCCACCGAGCGGGATTGCAGCGTACGTTGATCGACCTGCCAGACCGGCGCCTGGGACAACTGCACCCGCTCTTGGGCAACATAGACAGCCGGTCGCGCACCGATACGCGCTGCCAGTGCCCGCTGTTGTTCAGCATCAAGTGCGCCTCCCAACACAGGCGTGAACCGCTGCGAAGGGAACGCTGGCTTGAACACCAGGTCTGGCAGTTTCTCCAGCGCCTGTGCCAATGCCGGAGGCTCGCCGCACCACCAACTGGCAACGGAGGGCAGGCTCAAGGCCTCGCCGAACAGGTGCTCATTGATAGCGGGCAAAAAACCAAGCAGGCCGGGTGACTCCAGCACACCGCAGCCCAAGGCATTGGCCACCAGCACGCGCCCTTGACGCACGGCATCGAGCAAACCAGGAACGCCCAATGCCGAATCCGTGCGCAACTCCAGCGGGTCGCAGAAGTCATCGTCAAGACGCCGCCAAATGCCGTGAACACGACGCAAACCATCCAGTGTCTTGAGGTACACGGTGGCATCGCGCACCGTCAGGTCGCTACCCTCGACCAAGGGGTAACCCAGTTGCCGCGCCAAATACAGGTGTTCGAAGTAACTCTCGTTGAATCGCCCGGGGGTCAGCAGCACCACCAGCGGCGCCTCCCCTTCACTCGGTGCCGTCTCGGCGAGAGTCTGCTGCAAGGTTCGAAAGAAACCCGCCAGGTGCTGTACATGGAGGCTGCGGTAGAGCTCCGGCCAGGCCCGCGAAAGAATTGTGCGGTTCTCAAGGGCATAGCCAGCACCGGAAGGCGCCTGGGTACGGTCTGCAGTGATCCACCAGCGCCCATCCGGCGCGCGTGCAAGGTCAGCGGCGTAGACATGCAGGTAGGTTCCGCCAGGCACCTCGATACCTTGGCAAGGCCAGAGAAAATTGTTGTGCCCGTAGATCAGTTCCGGAGGTAAAAGCCCGTCGGCCAGCAGCCGTTGCGGTCCGTAGGTATCGGCCAGTACCGCATTGAGCAGACGCGCGCGCTGAGCGATACCGGCGGCCAGTGGCTGCCATTCCTCGGCAGACAACACGTGCGGCAACAGGTCCAGCTCCCACGGGCGATCAGCGCCCTTGGGGTCGGCGTAGATGTTATAGGTGACACCATTTTCCTGAAGCTGGCGGGTCAACAGCGCCTGACGCTGCGCCAACTGCTCGGGGCTGCTGCGCTGCAACTGCGCGAACAGCGCCTGCCAGTGCGGGCGTACCGCTCCGTCGCCCTGCAACAGTTCATGGTAGGAGTCAGGCTGGTCAGGCATGGCAGCGCTCAAGGGCCAAGGTCAACCCTGAAGCGCGCAAGAGTTGTGCCATGAGCGGCTACGCCGTGCCTGCGCACGGCTTAGCCTATTGGCGCACCAGAATCGTGCCTTGCCGCACGGGCAACGCACCACCCCGGCGCGCGGGCCAAGGCCAGGTTAGCGCGGCAGTACCGGCTGACGCGGCTTCTTCTTGCCTTTGCCCTTGGCGGCGTCTTTGCGCGCCTTGGCCGCATCCTGGTTACGGGCGAACGCTGCCGCCTTGGCCTCTTCGCGCTTGTCCCACGGCTTGCCACCATCGCTGCCACGCGGCGGCAGGCCAGTGTGCTGAGTCAGGATCTTTTGATCCTTGGCGACCTTGTGGCTGCCTGCCGGTGTCGAGTTCTTGCGTCGCGCACTCTGGTAGCTGTCGGTTGCAGGCTGGTGCAACGGGATCAACTGGTGCTTGCCCGGGCCGATCAGGTCGCTACGGCCCATACGCTCCAGCGCCTCACGCAGCATCGGCCAGCCCTTCGGATCGTGATACCGCAGGAATGCCTTGTGCAGGCGACGCTGTGCCTCGCTCTTGACGATCGTGACCGGGTCACTCTTGTAGGTGACCTTGCGCAGCGGGTTCTTGCCCGAGTGGTACATGGCGGTAGCCGACGCCATTGGCGACGGATAGAACGCCTGTACCTGGTCAGCACGGAAGCCATTGCCCTTGAGCCAAAGGGCCAGGTTCATCATGTCTTCATCGGTAGTGCCCGGGTGCGCCGCAATGAAGTACGGGATCAGGTACTGTTCCTTGCCCGCCTCTTTCGAGAATTTCTCGAACATACGCTTGAAGCGGTCATAGGTACCGATACCCGGCTTCATCATCTGATTCAGAGGGCCTTCTTCGGTGTGCTCCGGCGCAATCTTCAGGTAACCGCCAACGTGGTGGGTCACCAGTTCCTTGACGTACTCCGGCGACTCTACCGCCAGGTCATAACGCAGGCCCGAGGCGATCAGGATCTTCTTCACACCCGGCAAGGCACGCGCACTGCGGTACAACTGAATCAACGACGAGTGGTCGGTGTTCAGGTTCGGGCAAATACCGGGGAACACGCACGACGGCTTGCGGCACGCGGACTCGATTTCCGGGCTCTTGCAGGCGATTCGGTACATGTTCGCGGTAGGGCCGCCAAGGTCGGAGATGACCCCGGTAAACCCTGGCACCTTGTCGCGAATCTCTTCGATCTCGCGAATGATCGACTCTTCGGAGCGGTTCTGGATAATCCGGCCTTCGTGCTCGGTGATCGAGCAGAAGGTGCAGCCACCAAAGCAGCCGCGCATGATGTTGACCGAAAAACGGATCATGTCGTAGGCCGGGATCTTCTCCTTGCCATACGCCGGGTGCGGCACGCGCGCATAGGGCATGCCGAACACATAGTCCATTTCCTCAGTGGTCATCGGAATGGGCGGAGGGTTGAACCAGACGTCCACGTCACCGTGTCTCTGCACCAGCGCCCGGGCGTTGCCTGGGTTGGTCTCCAGGTGCAGTACTCGGTTGGCGTGAGCGTAGAGCACCGCGTCGCCACGGACCTTCTCGAAGGACGGCAGGCGAATCACGGTCTTGTCGCGGGTCATCCGCGGGCTCGCCAGCAACTGGACGACCTTCGGTTCATTCGGGTCTTCAACCGGGCCTTTTTCTTGCTCGATGGCGCAGGCCTGAGTGTCCTGGGTATTCACGTACGGGTTGATGATCTTGTCGATCTTGCCCGGACGGTCGATACGTGTGGAGTCGACCTCGTACCAGCCTTCAGGGGTGTCCCGACGAACAAATGCCGTGCCACGAATATCGGTAATGGTTTCGATTTTCTCGCCGTACGACAGGCGCTGGGCCACTTCGACAATGGCCCGCTCGGCATTGCCGTAAAGCAGGATGTCGGCACAGGCGTCGATCAGGATCGAATGACGCACCTTGTCCTGCCAGTAGTCGTAATGCGCGATCCGGCGCAGCGAAGCCTCGATGCCACCCAGCACGATCGGTACATGCTTGTAGGCTTCCTTGCAGCGCTGGCTGTAGACCAGGCTGGCGCGATCCGGACGCTTGCCGGCCAGGCCACCCGGCGTATAGGCGTCGTCGGAACGGATCTTCTTGTCGGCGGTGTAGCGGTTGATCATGGAGTCCATGTTGCCCGCAGCGACACCGAAAAACAGGTTCGGCTCACCCAGCTTCATGAAGTCGTCTTTCGACTGCCAGTTCGGCTGGGCAATGATCCCCACCCGGAACCCTTGGGCTTCCAGCAGACGGCCGATGATGGCCATACCGAACGACGGGTGATCGACATAGGCGTCACCGGTCACAATGATGATGTCGCAGGAATCCCAGCCGAGCTGATCCATCTCCTCCCTGCTCATCGGCAGGAACGGTGCTGGTCCGAAGCATTCGGCCCAGTACTTGGGATAGTCGAAAAGTGGTTTGGCTGCTTGCATGTCAGTGACCGGTTCTGAAGTACAGGAAAATCGCGGGCGCGGACTATAGCACAAATTTTGACCAATTCCGACGCTGCAGCTCGGAATTGGCGCTGCGAAAATTACTCGTCGTCGTCGAAGTTGTAGCTACCCGGCGCCAGGTTCTCGAAGCGCGTGTATTTACCGATGAACGCCAGCCGGACAAAGCCGATCGGGCCGTTCCGCTGCTTGCCGATAATGATTTCGGCAATGCCTTTGTGTTCGGTTTCCGGGTGGTAGACCTCATCGCGGTAGACGAACATGATCACGTCGGCATCCTGCTCGATCGCTCCGGATTCCCGCAAGTCGGAGTTCACCGGGCGCTTGTTCGGCCGCTGCTCAAGGGAACGGTTAAGCTGCGACAGGGCGATGACCGGGCAGTTGAACTCTTTGGCCAGCGCCTTGAGCGAGCGGGAGATCTCGGAGATCTCGTTGGTACGGTTGTCACCGCTGGAGCCCGGGATCTGCATCAACTGCAGGTAGTCGATCATGATCATGCCGATCTCGCCATGCTCGCGCACCAGACGACGGGTACGGGCACGCATTTCCGACGGGCTGATACCGGCCGTATCGTCGATGAACAGCTTGCGATCATTGAGCAGGTTGACAGCCGATGTTAGGCGCGGCCAGTCATCGTCATCGAGCTGGCCGGAACGGATCTTGGTCTGGTCGATACGCCCGAGCGACGAGAGCATACGCATGATCAGCGATTCGCCTGGCATCTCGAGAGAGTACACCAGTACCGCCTTGTCACTGCGCAGCACCGCATTCTCCACCAGGTTCATGGCGAAGGTGGTCTTACCCATCGACGGACGGCCGGCGACGATGATCAGGTCAGCGGGCTGCAGACCGCTGGTCTTCTCATCCAGGTCGGTATAACCCGTGGAAATACCGGTGATATCGCTGTCGGAGTTGAACAGGGTATCAATACGATCAATGGCCTTGGTCAGCAGCTCGTTGACCCCAACCGGGCCACCGGTCTTCGGACGCGCTTCGGCGATCTGGAAGATCTGCCGTTCGGCTTCGTCGAGAATCTCTGCCGCGTTGCGACCCTGCGGGTTGAAGGCACTGTCGGCAATCTCGCTGCTGATACTGATCAGCTGACGCAGGGTTGCCCGCTCACGAATGATCTGCGCATAGGCCTTGATGTTGGCGACCGATGGCGTGTTCTTGGCCAGCTCACCGAGGTAACCCAACCCACCCACCTGGGAGCTGAGACCTTCCCGATCCAGCTGCTCATGCAGGGTTACCACATCGAACGGGGTGTTCTGATCGGCCAGCTTGTAGATCGCACGGAAGATCAGGCGGTGGTCATGCCGGTAGAAGTCGCCATCCGAGACTTGATCCAGCACGCGCTCCCAGGCGTTGTTGTCCAGCATCAGGCCACCGAGCACAGCCTGTTCGGCCTCGATGGAATGCGGCGGCACCTTCAGGGCAGCGGTTTGCAGATCGTATTGTTCGGGAGCGGATATCTCGTTCATGGCCACACGGAAATCAGGGAGACGAAAAAGACAAAGGGCACGACCTGCCTAGCAGGATCGTGCCCGATGTTAACCGGCTGACACGCGAGGTGCCAGCCGATTGGTGCAGCTTAGGCTGCGACAACAACCACGCGAACGGTGGCTTCAACATCGCTGTGCAGGTGCACGGCAACGTCGTATTCGCCAACATTACGGATGGTGCCGTTCGGCAGACGAACTTCAGCTTTAGCCACTTCAACGCCGGAGGCGGTCAGGGCATCAGCGATGTCGTGGGTGCCGATCGAACCGAACAGCTTGCCTTCGTCGCCAGCGGTGGCAGTGATGGTCACTTCCAGCTCGGCCAGTTGGGCAGCGCGGGTTTCAGCAGAAGACTTCTTGTCTGCAGCCAGTTTTTCCAGCTCGGCGCGACGCTCCTCGAACGCAGCCAGGTTGGCAGCGTTGGCAACGGTGGCCTTGCCTTGCGGCAGCAGGTAGTTACGGCCGTAACCAGCCTTAACATTTACCTTATCGCCCAGGTTGCCCAGGTTGGCGATTTTTTCCAGCAGGATCAGTTCCATTTGGTAATAACCTCTTAACTTTTAACCTTCACCGTTCGCGGAACCGTTGTCGGCACCATTTTTTGGCGCCCCGCGGCCGCGAAAATCAATCAGGCTGTCGACAATGGCCAACACCACGAGCAACGGATAAATCAGCTGGATGAACAGCAGCAGTGTCACGTACAACCCAACCAGCCAGAACCTTGCCAACCGGCCCTGCGCCACCAGCCCATGCAACAGGGCAACCCCTGCAAACATCAGCGGTACGCTGCAAATCGGCGTCAACATCGCCAACCCGGCCCCAAAATTGGGCCCGATCAGCATGCACGCCAGCAGCACCAGCGCCGGCACCAGCGGTAGTCTGACGGCGCGAAACTCGCGACCGAAGCCACCCGGGTTATACAACACTGCCTGCCAGTAGCGACCCAACATCAGGGCCAACAGACTGACGGCTTGCAACAACGCGGCGATCAGGCCGTAGAGGACTGGCGCGATAAGGCTCCCCAGGTGCGCTCGCTCTTCTACCGTCAACTGCTGGTAGAGCCCGTCGAGCATTTGCGGCAAGGCTTTTTCAAGCGCTTGTGCCAATGCTTCGACCGGTTCGCGGAAAACCGACCCAAGAACCACACCGTACACCAACCCCAAGGCAGTGCTGATCAACAGCACCCTGTTCCAGGACTGCCCCGCGCGTAAAAACGCAGCCAGGCCAAGCGTTCCCGCCAGCACCATCAAGATGCGGGGGTCGCCGAAGAACCACCAGGCCAACGCGGGCAACAAAGCCCAGGCGAGGACACCGGAGGCGTCACTGAAACCGCGCCGCAGGAACACCAGGCTCCCGGCGGCGGCACTCAACCAGAACAGCAGCGGCATTGCCGCACAACCAACCACCACTAAAGTGGCCTGCACGCGACCGCGCATGATGAAATCAGCCAAGGCGCGCATGCGTTCTATCCCTTGCTACTTGTCGACGACCCGGTCTCAGCGGCCGTGGCTGTCGGTGTAGGGCAGCAGGGCCAGGAAGCGGGCGCGCTTGATAGCGGTAGCCAGCTGACGCTGATAACGAGCTTTGGTACCGGTGATACGGCTTGGAACGATCTTGCCGGTTTCGGATACATAAGCTTTCAGGGTGTTGAGATCTTTGTAATCGATCTCTTTCACTTCTTCAGCAGTGAAGCGGCAGAATTTACGACGACGGAAGAAACGTGCCATGTAATTGGCTCCTCAAAAGGTCCGTGGATTACTCGTCAGCGTTATCGCTGTTGTCGCTGTTGTCGCTGTCATCGCCTTCGGCGCTGTCAGCATGCTCAGGACGGTCGCGACGCTCACGGCGCTCACTGCGGTTCTCTTCAGCCTTGAGCATCTCGGACTGGCCGGTAACGGCTTCGTCGCGACGGATGACCAGGTTACGGATCACGGCATCGTTGTAACGGAAGTTGTCTTCCAGCTCGGCCAGGGCCTTGCCGGTGCACTCAACGTTCAGCATCACGTAGTGAGCCTTGTGAACATTGTTGATTGCGTAGGCCAGTTGACGACGGCCCCAGTCTTCCAGACGGTGGATTTTGCCGCCGTCTTCTTCGATCAGCTTGGTGTAACGCTCAACCATGCCGCCGACTTGCTCGCTCTGGTCAGGGTGGACCAGAAAGATGATTTCGTAATGACGCATGAATGCTCCTTACGGGTTGTAGTCTGCCACCAGAGTGGTCAGACAAGGAGTGAATGACACTTGTATGTCCTGCCTTGGAAAGAGGCACATGCGCGCCTGCCAACACGACAAGGGCCGCAATTGTAGAGAAGCGCCCGCAGACAAGCAAGGTAATTGGTGATTATTTGAACAACGTTGCGCAAGAGAAGCGCGACGCTCTACAGCCCTTAACGACAAGGCCCGCGCCTGCAGCATCGCTGTAGACGCGGGCCTTGGCAGGCCGTCATGCGCGGCGCTGGCGCACCGCTTCAAACAGGCAGACACCTGTAGCCACCGAGACGTTCAGGCTGCTGACACTGCCGGCCATCGGCAATTTCACCAGGAAGTCACAGTGCTCACGAGTCAGGCGACGCATGCCTTTGCCTTCGGCACCCATGACCAGCACGATCGGGCCGGTCATGTCCTGCTGATACAACTCCTGCTCGGCCTCGCCGGCCGTGCCGACGACCCACAAGCCACGCTGCTGGAGCTTTTCCAGTGTCCGCGCCAGATTGGTCACCGCGATCAGCGGGATAACCTCGGCGGCACCGCAGGCCACCTTACGCACGACAGGCGTCAGGGTCGCCGACTTGTCCTTGGGCACGATCACCGCGGTTGCACCGGCCGCATCGGCGGTACGCAGGCAGGCACCCAGGTTGTGCGGGTCGGTTACGCCATCGAGCACCAGGATCAACGGCGAACCCTCGGTACGCTCAAGCAGTTCCTCGAGCATGTTCTCGCCCCAGACCTGGCTTGGGCTGACCTCGGCTACCACGCCCTGGTGAACGCCCTCGACCCAGGCATCCAGTTCACGCCGCTCCGCCTGACCGACCGCTACGCGGTTCTGCCCGGCCAACTCCAGCAGCGCCTGGATGCGTGGCTCGCTGCGCCCTTCAGACAACCAGATCTGCTTGACCCGCTTGGGATGGTGGCGCAACAGGGCCTCTACGGCATGCACGCCGTAGATTTTTTCCAACTGACTCATGACTTGCCCTTCTTACGCGGAGCAGCGCCAGACTTCGGCGGCCCCTTGCGGTGTTTGCTTGGCTTGGCCGCAGGCTTGCCGGACGACGACTTGCCAGCGGCGTGACTGCCCTTGGCGTCGGCCATCAAGGCCTTTTTCATTTCGCGGCTCTTGCGCACCTCGGCATTCTTCGCCGCCGCATGGGACGGGAAGTAAGCCTCGGCGGTCTCGCTTTTCTTGCTGCGACGCGACGGTTCGGCGCTTGGCGCTGGCGCAGCGGCCTTCTCGGCAGCAGGCTCGGAGCCCGAGCGTTGCTTGCGACCGATCGGCGCGCTGAGGGTTTTCTCGGCCATCTCGAAGTCGATCTTGCGCTCGTCGAGATCGACACGCATGACCCGCACTTCAACGGTATCACCCAAACGGAACGTGCGACCGGTACGCTCACCAGACAACCGATGGTGAACCGGATCGAAGTGGTAGTAATCGCCCGGCAAGGCACTGACATGCACCAGGCCTTCCACGTAGATGTCGGTCAGTTCGATGAACAGGCCGAAACCGGTCACGGCCGTGATCACGCCCGGGAAGCTCTCGCCCACGCGGTCCTTCATGTACTCGCACTTGAGCCAGTTGACCACGTCGCGGGTCGCCTCGTCGGCGCGCCGCTCGCTCATCGAGCACTGTTCACCCAGCTGTTCCAGGGTGTTCTCGTCGTAAGGGTAGATCCGTGCCTTCGGAATGCTCATGGCCCCGGCGCGCTTGACGTGCGGGGTGTCCTGACGCGAACGGATCACGCTGCGGATGGCCCGATGGGTCAGCAGGTCGGGATAACGGCGAATCGGCGAGGTGAAGTGGGTATACGCCTCGTAATTCAGGCCGAAGTGACCATGGTTATCGGCGCTGTACACCGCCTGGCTCAGCGAGCGCAGCATGACGGTCTGGATCAGGTGGAAGTCCGGACGGTCGGCGATTTGTGCCAACAGCGCCTGGTAATCCTTCGGCGACGGACCATCCTTGCCCTTGTGCAGCGACAGCCCAAGCTCACCGAGGAAGGCACGCAGCTTTTCCAGGCGCTCCGGTGGCGGACCGTCATGGACCCGGTACAAGGCCGGAATTTCATGCTTCTTGAGGAACTCGGCAGTGGCAACGTTGGCCGCCAGCATGCACTCTTCGATCAGCTTGTGAGCATCGTTGCGCACAGTCGGTCGAATTTCCGCGATCTTGCGCTCGGAACCGAAGATGATCCGGGTTTCCTGAGTCTCG
Organism: Pseudomonas sp. AL 58; assembly: GCF_036348395.1. NCBI lineage: Bacteria > Pseudomonadati > Pseudomonadota > Gammaproteobacteria > Pseudomonadales > Pseudomonadaceae > Pseudomonas > Pseudomonas sp. AL 58. The sequence continues at coordinate 412,941 of NZ_JAZBQR010000003.1, read as the reverse complement.
AAATCAATCGCGCCACGGCTGTGACGAGCGGTCAACAGCACCTTGTACAGCGCATAGAGCTGCTTGAGGTGCGGCACCACGTTGCTGTACTCGTCACGCAGGGCTTTGCCCTCACGCGTACGCGAATGCTCAAGCATGCTGCTGACCTTGTTGTAGGTCAGGCGTGCATGGGAGTGGATCACCGCTTCATAGAACTGGTAGTCGACCATCTGGCCAGACTTGTTGATGGTCATTTCACAGACCATCGCCAAGCGGTCGACATGCGGGTTCAGCGAGCACAGCCCGTTGGACAGCTCTTCGGGCAGCATCGGCACGACGCGCTCGGGGAAGTACACCGAGTTGCCGCGCACCTGCGCCTCGGCATCCAGTGCCGAACCGAGGCGAACATAACTGGACACGTCGGCGATTGCGACATAGAGGCGCCAGCCTCCGGAGAACAGGCGCAGCTTGCCCAGGCTCTCGCAGTAGACCGCATCGTCGAAGTCGCGGGCGTCTTCACCGTCGATGGTGACGAACGGCAGGTGGCGCAGGTCAATGCGCTTTTCCTTGTCCTTCTCTTCGACGTCCGGCTTGAGCTTGCGGGCTTCCTTGATGACGGCTTCCGGCCAGACATGCGGGATGTCGTAGCTACGCAGCGCGACGTCGATCTCCATGCCCGGCGCCATGTAGTTGCCGATGACTTCGACAATGTCGCCTTGAGGCTGGAAGCGGGGTGTCGGCCAGTGGGTGATTTTCACCTCGACGAACTGGCCGATCTTGGCGTTGCCACTGCGCCCCGGGGTCACCAGCACTTCCTGCTGGATTTTCGGGTTATCCGGCGTTACGAAGCCAATGCCGCCTTCCTCGAAGTAACGGCCAACGATGCTTTCATGGGCACGGGAGATGACTTCGACCAGCACACCCTCGCGGCGACCACGGCGGTCAACGCCGGAAACGCGAGCCAGGGCTCGGTCACCGTCAAACACCAGACGCATCTGCGCCGGGCTGAGGAACAGGTCTTCAGTGCCGTCATCCGGGATCAGGAAGCCGAAACCGTCGCGATGGCCGGAGATGCGGCCGAGGATAAGGTCCAGCTTGTCCACCGGGGCATAAGTGCCGCGCCGGGTATAGATCAACTGACCATCACGCTCCATGGCACGCAACCGGCGGCGCAGGGCTTCGATCTGGTCCTCGGTCGTCAGGCCAAACTCCTCCACCAACTGCTCACGGGCAGCTGGCGAGCCTCGTTCGGCGAGGTGCTGCAGGATCAGCTCACGGCTGGGGATGGGGTTTTCGTATTTTTCCGCTTCACGAGCGGCCTCGGGATCGAGGGTCTGCCAATCGGCCATTAGGAGGGGTTCACCTTGTCTATATAAGGGTTAGTTTGGCATAGGCGTATTGAAACCGGAAATTTCGGCCTTGGACAGCCCCGCCAGAGCCCTGTGAGGGGCTATAAGTGCTGTCATTGGACAACAACTTGAATTTTTTAAGATTTTTTCCAAAGAGGGCTTTACAGCCGTTTTGAGCATCCGTATTATGCGCACCACAGCGACGGACACCGTCGTTATAGTTGAGAAGCAACGTGATGTGAAGCATCATGTGACCTTAACGAAATGCCCAGATGGTGAAATTGGTAGACACGCCAGCTTCAGGTGCTGGTGACCTTACGGTCGTGGAAGTTCGAGTCTTCTTCTGGGCACCAATTTCAAATTTCAGATTAGCCTAAAGCATCTGGAATTTATGCAACACGCTACACCGTTTCATGCTCCAACGCTTTACTTTTGCCCAGATGGTGAAATTGGTAGACACGCCAGCTTCAGGTGCTGGTGACCTTACGGTCGTGGAAGTTCGAGTCTTCTTCTGGGCACCATATTTCTAAAGAAACCCGCGAAAGCGGGTTTTTTTATGCCTCGCGAAAAGTACTTATCCCCCACCTGCAGCTACGCCCCTCCCTCTCAGTAAAGGCGAATGGCAACGATAGCCTGCTCATGAATTTTTCCTCACAGGCGTACTTGAGAAACAATATCGTTTATTATTGTTTCCAGATTTGTACCCGTAAGCGAGGAAGTACCCGCATGACGATTCGCATCAAACCGATTTTGCGCGGCCTGGCCGCTTCCCTGTTCACACTGGCACTGGGTACCCCTCCGGCCATGGCCGCCGACCCTGTGTCGCTGACCCTGTACAACGGCCAACACAAGGAAATCGGTGAAGCCATCGCCAAAGCCTACGAGGCCAAGACCGGCATTCACATCAATATCCGCAAGGGCAGCAGCAACCAGCTGGCCAGCCAGATCATCGAGGAAGGCGATCGCTCCCCCGCCGACGTCATCTACACCGAAGAGTCGCCCCCCCTTAACAACCTGGGTGAACTCGGCCTGCTGGCCAAGATCGACGATGCGACCTTGCAGGTTCTACCCAAGGAATACGTTGCCAACAACGGCACCTGGATGGGTGTAACCGCACGTACGCGCGTCGTCGCCTTCAACCCCAAAGTGATCGACGAAAAGTCGCTGCCGCCTTCGGTCATGGATTTCGCCAACCCGGAATGGGACGGCAAGATCGGTTTCGTCCCTACCAGCGGCGCCTTCCAGGAACAGGCCGTTGCAATCCTCAAGCTCCACGGCCGCGAAGCCGCCGAGGAATGGCTGACCGGCCTGAAAGCCTTCGGCAAGACTTACACCAACAACATGGTCGCGCTCAAAGCCGTGGAAAATGGTGAAGTCGCCGCGGTACTGGTCAACAACTACTATTGGTACGCCCTGAAAAAAGAGCGCGGCCAGCTCGATTCGAAGCTCTACTACCTTGCCGATGGCGATGCCGGCGGCCTGGTGACCATTTCCAGCGCGGCAGCGGTCAAGGCCAGCAAGCACCCACAGGAAGCCCAGGCGCTGCTGGCCTGGATGGCCAGTGAAGAAGGCCAACGGGTGATCACGCAAACCACCGCCGAATACCCGCTGCACAAAGGCATGGTCTCTGATCAGGGCCTGAAGCCATTCGAAGACCTGCGTCCACCGAAAATCACCCCGGCCGATCTGGGTAACGCCGAGGAAGCACTGGAACTCGAACGCGAAGTTGGCCTGCTCTGATGAGCGCCGCCCTGCCCTTGGCGGCCTCCGCCGCCTATGTACCGCGACGAAAGCGCCCCTCGATCTGGGTGGTGCTACCGGTTCTGCTGCTGGTCGGGCTCAGCCTGCTGCCGTTGCTGTATGTTGGGCTCAAGGCCTGGCAGGCCGGGCTGCACGAAGCCTTGCGCCTGCTCTGGCGACCCTTTGTATGGGGCCTGATGCGCAACACGCTGCTGCTGATGGTCGGCGTTACACTTGCGTGCGCGATACTCGGCCTGGCGCTGGCTTGGCTACTGGAGCGCAGCGACTTGCCGGGAAGGCGCCTGTGGGGCGTAGTCCTGTGCCTGCCATTTGCCGTGCCCGCGTTTGTCAGCGGCTTTACCTGGGTATCCCTGAGCCCGCGTTTCGAGGGGCTGGGCGGGGCGATTCTGGTGATGGCGCTGTCCAAGTACCCCTTGGTGTTCCTGCCGGTGGCCGCAACACTGCGCAACCTCGACACCTCCCTGGAGGAGTCGGCACGCACCCTGGGCCAGAATCGCTGGGGAGTGTTCTTCAGAATCACCCTGCCACTGCTCTGGCCGTCGATGCTCGGCGGCAGCCTGCTGATCGCCCTGCACATGCTGGTGGAATTCGGCGCCCTGTCGATCCTCGGGCTACAAACTTTCACCACGGCGATTTACCAGCAATTCGAGCTGGAGTTCAGCAATGCCAATGCAGCCATGCTGTCAGCCGTGCTGCTGTTCATGTGCCTGCTGATGCTATGGCTGGAGTTGAGGGTGCGCGGCAAGGCACGCCATGTACGTATCGGCCAAGGCGTGGCACGTCGTGCGGCTCCCGTGCGCCTGCGTGCGTGGACGCCCATCGCACAGCTGTTCTGCCTGATACTGATGTTGTTGGGCAGCGGCATTCCGCTGGGCATGCTCGCGTACTGGCTCAGTGTCGGCTCTTCGGCAGCCTTCCCGGTCGCCGATATCAGCCGGGCACTGGTCTCCTCATTGTCGCTATCGCTGGGCGGTGCCGGGGTAAGCCTGCTGCTGGCGCTGCCAGTGAGCTTCCTGGTGGTGCGCTACAAGGGACGCCTGGCACTCTGGGCTGAGCGCCTGCCGTACTTGTTGCATGCCCTGCCGGGGCTGGTGATTGCCCTGACGCTGGTGTACTTCGCGCTGCACTACGTGCCCGCGCTGTACCAGACCACCGGGCTGTTACTGCTGGCCTATGCCCTGCTGTTCCTGCCACTGGCCCAGGCGCCGGTGCGCACGGCGCTGAACAAGGCCTCCCCGCAACTGGAAGAGGCGGCACGCACCCTTGGCGCAACGTCGTTTGGCGCCTTCTGCCGGGTGACCCTGCCGATCATCTTCCCGGCACTGGCAGCAGCTTTTGCGCTGGTCTTTCTGGATGCCATGAAAGAGCTCACGGCAACCCTGCTGCTCAGCCCGACAGGCATGACCACGTTGGCTACCGAGGTATGGGCACACACCGCCAACGTCGAGTTTGCGGCAGCAGCGCCCTATGCAGCCCTGTTGATCCTTGTCTCGGGCCTGCCGGTGTATCTGCTGACCACACGCATGTACCTGAACCGGGCCTGACACTGCCGACAGCCGCTGATCGATCAGCGGCTGTCGATCAGTTGTTCAGGCACGGAACTGCCCTAGGCTGGCCTTGAGCTGAGCCGCCAGATCGTCCAGCACTTTACTGCTGGCCGTCGTTTGCTGAACCACCCTGGCAGCGCGCTCAGCTTGCTCATGAATGGTTTCCACTCGACCACGTACTGCCTGCGCACCCTTGGCCTGCTCCTCAGCCGCACGGGTTGCCATACCGATGGCCGCATGCACCTGCTCGACCGAGGCCTGCACGGCCTGCTGTACCCGCGCATTGTCACGCAGCACCAGCAACCCCTCGCTGGCTTGACGCCCAGCCTGGCTGATCGCCGCAACGGCCTCCCGCGCGCCCTGCTGCAAGGCCCCGATGTGGGCTTGAATATCACCCGTTGAGCTCTGAGTCTTGCTGGCCAGCGCGCGCACCTCATCCGCGACCACGGCAAAGCCCCGGCCTGTTTCACCCGCACGAGCCGCCTCGATGGCCGCATTAAGCGCAAGCAGGTTGGTCTGCTCGGCAATACCGTGAATCACCGTCAAGACCACTTCAATCTGCTCGCTCTGCTCAGCCAGTCGCTCGATCACTTTCGAGCCGGTCTGCACCTGCCCGGCCAAGGCCTCGATCAGGCCGGCCACCTGAGCCGAGGTACGGCTGCCTTCATCCGTAGCCTGGCGAATGTCCACAACCTGTTGCAGGGCAGACTGCATTACCTGACTTTCGTTCTGCGCCTCATCAGCCATGGCCGACAAGGCACGCAGGCTTTCGGCCACTTCATCACGCTGCAACTCGGCCGCAGCATCGGCGCCGGCATTGTGTTGGGCCATGACACCGATTTCGATGCCCGTACGCTGTGCCACTTCACCCGCCTCGCGAACAATCGGCTGTAACTTGTCGACAAAGCGGTTGACCGCCGTCGCCATGTCACCAATTTCGTCACGGCTATCAATCGGCACACGCTTGGTCAGATCACCCTCGCCAGCGGCCAAGTCGTTAAGCGCGGCAATGAGCAAACGCAACTTGCTGACGACCCGATGGCCCAGCACCACCGCCACAACCAGAAGCACACCAAGACCGACCAACGCCAGCCCCAGACCAATGTTCCAACGCAACGTAGCAGCGGCTTCCTGAACGCTCTGCGAGGTGTTCGCCTGCATGCCCGCAGCACTGGCCTGAGCCGCCTCCAAACGCGCACGCAAGGCCTTGGTGCTGTCTGCCGCTGCCCCCATCAGGCTCTCACCCACCAATTGATCACCGCTGGCGATCAACGCCGCGAAGCGCTGATCCAAGGCCTGCAGTTCGTGTTCGACTGACGACGTGGATACCCCCATGAGCACTTTGCCGATCTCGACACCATTAGGGTTGATCGGCGCCTCGACGAAGTACACCGACGGATCGTTGCGCGCAGCATTGACCACCTTGTCCAGCGCCCGCTCTCCCTCACCCTTTTCCAGCAAGGCCTGGTTGATCGGGTTTTGCCGGTTCAGGTAACGAGTCAAGTGCTGACCCTGAGCATCGTCGTAGACCACAAAGAGCACATTGGGATTGCGCTGGGCCCGTCGCGAGAACTCCGACAGGGTCGGCACATCGTTGTCCCACATCGCTCTTGGCGCCACAGAGGCCAGCAACTCAGCCATGTCATTGGCCGAGTCCTTGAGGTTTTTTTCCAGGGTGGCTCGTAACTGCGCCTGCTCGCTTTCCAGGCGAGCCGAGAGCCCGCCCGTCAGGCGCTGACGTGTACTGGCCGAAAGGCTGTCCAGACCGGAGCTGACCTCCTGCTCCGCACGCTCCAATTCAGCCGACAATTTCTGACTGTCGACCCCCAAACGATTACCCAAATCCGCTTCAAGCGTGGTCACCGTGCTCCGGGTAAGCGCTACCGCTACCAGCACTTGCACCAAAAGAGCGATACCAAGGGCAACAAAGACAGGCCGCAACAGGCGGCTTCGTAACAGTGAGAGAACGGCTGACACGAAAGAACCCTCTACTTTCTGGCGCCATTAAAATGATGGCTCACCTGTAACGGTTCTCTTAGCAATCCCCATGCCGCACTCCCGATAAAATGCCTGAGCACTGCGCTTCCTGTGGGATCAGCACCAGTCTTTGGCTTAAAAAAAACCCCCGCTAAAAAGCGGGGGTTTGTGTTTAACGCAAACGTATATCAGGCAAACGGATGACGCAGCACGATGGTCTCGTTGCGGTCAGGGCCGGTGGAGATGATGTCGATCGGCGCGCCGACCAGCTCTTCCACACGCTTGATGTAGGCACGGGCGTTGGCCGGCAGTTCTTCCAGGGTCTTGGCACCCAGGGTCGACTCGCTCCAGCCCGGCATTTCTTCGTAGACCGGCTCCAGGCCGATGTAGCTGTCGGCATCGGTCGGTGCATCGATAACGGCACCGTTCTCGTTCTTGTAGCCAACGCAGATACGGATGGTTTCCAGGCCGTCGAGGACGTCCAGCTTGGTCAGGCACAGGCCGGAGATGCTGTTGATCTCGATGGCGCGACGCAGGATCACGGCGTCGAACCAGCCACAACGGCGGGCACGGCCGGTGGTAGCACCGAACTCATGGCCACGCTTGGCCAGGAAAGCACCAACGTCGTCGAACAGTTCGGTCGGGAATGGACCGGAGCCAACGCGAGTGGTGTAGGCCTTGGTGATACCCAGGATGTAGTCCAGGTACATCGGGCCAAAACCGGAACCGGTGGCGATACCGCCAGCAGTGGTGTTCGAGCTGGTGACATACGGGTAGGTGCCGTGGTCGATGTCCAGCAGCGAACCTTGGGCACCTTCGAACATGATGTCCTTGCCGTCGCGACGCAGAGCATGCAGCTCGGCAGTGACGTCGAGCATCATCGGCTTCAGCTCTTCTGCAAAGGCCATGCACTCGTCCAGGGTCTTCTGGAAGTCGATCGCAGGCTCTTTGTAGTAATTGACCAGCACGAAGTTGTGGTAGTCCAGCAGCTCCCCGAGCTTGGCAGCGAAACGCTCACGGTGGAACAGGTCACCGATACGCAGGCCGCGACGGGCAACCTTGTCTTCGTAGGCCGGGCCAATGCCACGACCGGTGGTGCCGATCTTCAGCTCGCCACGGGCCTTTTCACGGGCCTGGTCCAGCGCTACATGGTAGGACAGGATCAGCGGGCAGGATGGGCTGATGCGCAGGCGCTCACGCACCGGTACACCTTTTTCTTCCAGCTTGGTGATTTCACGCAGCAGGGCGTCTGGTGCAACCACCACGCCGTTGCCGATCAGACACTGCACGCCTTCGCGCAGTACGCCCGATGGAATCAGGTGCAGCACGGTCTTCTCGCCGTCGATCACCAAGGTGTGACCGGCGTTGTGACCGCCTTGGTAGCGCACTACGGCGGCAGCATGTTCGGTCAGCAGATCGACGATCTTGCCTTTGCCCTCATCACCCCACTGGGTGCCCAGGACTACGACATTCTTACCCATAACACTTGTCCTCATTCGCGCAAACTTGGCGCCGGGCATCGCCGGCGGGAAAACTCAAATGGCCAGTGGCAGAACCTGCCAAAGCCCGTTTTGCTGAATCAATTGCCGATCACAATCTGCCTCGCGGGCGGCGGACAACGGTTGCCCAGGCAATGCCTGAACCACACGCTGACCTTCGCTACGCAACTGGCAGACCTGTTGCCAAAGCGCGGCATCGCTGCTGTCGGGCATCCAGATCCCGCCAGACGGCAACACGACTTCAGCTCGCCCCAGTGTGACCAGGGTCTTCAAATCCGTAGAGAAACCGGTGGCCGGGCGCGCCCGACCGAAATCCGCGCCGATGTCATCGTAGCGGCCGCCCTGGGCGATCGACTGACCGACACCCGGAACGAACACGGCGAACACAACGCCGGTGTGGTAGTGATAACCACGCAACTCACCCAGGTCGAAATACAGCGGCAGGTCTGGATAACGCGCGGACAAGCGCTCGGCAATCGCCAGCAGATCATCCAGCGCAGCCAGTACCGCTGCAGGTGCACGCCCCAGGCGCACACGCGCCGCTTCCAGCACTTCTCGCCCGCCGCACAATTCGGTCAGGGCGCGCAGCATGCCGCCCAGCTCTGCCGGAAGGTTTGCCGTGAGTGCTTCAACTTCGTCGACGGCCTTGCGCTGCAGTGCGTCGAACAACTGCTGCTCAACCGCACCGGACAACCCGGCGGCACGCGCCAGGCCGCGGTAGATACCGACATGCCCGAGGTCCATGTGGACGTCCGCCACGTCAGCCAGTTGCAGCGTTGCGAGCATGAGGCTGATCACCTCGACGTCGCTGACCGGGCTGGCATCGCCATACAGCTCGGCGCCCAGCTGAATCGGGCTGCGCGAGGTCGAAAGCGCCCGAGGCAACGCATGCAGCACGCTGCCGGCATAGCACAGTCGGTTTGGGCCTTCACGACGCAGGGTGTGCGCGTCGATACGCGCCACCTGCGGCGTGATGTCGGCACGGAAGCCCATCTGCCGACCGGATTGTGGGTCGACGACCTTGAAGGTACGCAGGTCCAGGTCCTGGCCGGCACCGGTAAGCAGCGATTCCAGGTACTCGATATGAGGGGTTACGACAAACTCGTAGCCCCAGCTCTGGAACAGATCCAACACCTGACGACGCGCGATTTCGATGCGCGCCGCTTCCGGTGGCAGTACTTCTTCGATGCCATCTGGCAGCAGCCAGCGGTCTACCGTTGCCATTACGCCATTCCCCTTGGGTCCCGACGGCCTGTCCGCAGGCCCGCCTTGAGTGAAGCAGGTATCGCCTGACGCCGCCTGTACAGGCGCTTCAAGCCGGGGCGATACCCTCGAAAACCTTGCTGCGCTGCCGATCAAACATGCAGACGCAAAAAAGCCGGGAATTTCCCGGCTGCCGCATCATACACCCGTTTTCGCGCAGGATCACCCCGCCAGAGGTATTAGCCGCCCGGCGGGGTACATCATCAAGGCTTGGTCTTGCCCATGAAGCGGAAGAAATCGCTGCTTGGGTCGAGTACCAGCACGTCGCTCTTGTTCGCGAAGCTCTCACGGTAGGCCTTGAGACTACGGTAGAACGCGTAGAACTCCTGGTCCTGGCCGTAGGCCTTGGCATAGATGGCCGCTGCCTGGGCATCGCCATCACCACGCACCTCTTCCGACTCGCGATAGGCTTCAGCCAGCAGCACACGGCGCTGACGGTCAGCATCGGCACGGATACCTTCAGCCAGCTCGTTACCCTTGGCACGGTGCTCACGGGCTTCACGCTCACGCTCGGTGCTCATGCGCTCGAACACGCTGCGGTTCACTTCCTTCGGCAAGTCGATGGCCTTGACCCGAACATCGACGACTTCGATGCCCAGCTCCTTGTTGGCCATGCGGTTCAGCGAAGCGGTGATGTCCGCCATCAAGGCGTCACGCTCACCGGACACCACTTCGTGCAGGGTACGCTTACCGAACTGGTCACGCAGGCCGCTTTCCAGACGACGCGACAGACGCTCGTCGGCGATCTGCTTCAGGCCCGAGGTAGCGGTGTAGAAGCGCTCGGCGTCCTTGACCCGCCATTTGGCGTAGGCATCGACCATCACGGCTTTCTTCTCCAGCGTCAGGAAACGCTGGGTCGGAGCATCGAGGGTCATCAGGCGGGCATCGAACCTGCGCACCTGGTTAACGTACGGCACCTTCACGTGCAGGCCAGGCTGAACGTCAGTTTTCACCACACGACCGAATTGCAGCAACACGGCGCGTTCGGTCTGGGCAACGATGTAGAAGCTGTTCCAGGCCACGATCGCCAGCACTACGCCAACGATCAGGGCGATCAGCGATTTATTGCTCATCAGCGGCTCTCCCTAGAACGCGACTCACGTTGCTGCTGTTGCAGGTCAGTGGCAGCACGGTTGGCTGCATCATTGACCGAGACCGGCACGCTGCTCACAGGAGCACTACTGCGCGTGTTTTCGATCATCTTGTCCAGCGGCAGGTAGAGCAGGTTGCTCTGGCCGTCTTTGCCAGAGACCAGCACCTTGCTGGTGTTGCTGTAGACTTCCTGCATGGTGTCCAGGTACAGACGCTGACGGGTCACCTCAGGCGCCTTGCGGTACTCGGCCACCAGCTTGGTAAAGCGATCCGCCTCACCCTTGGCACGAGAAACCACTTCGTCGCGATAACCGTTGGCGTCCTCGATGATACGCTGCGCCTGACCACGGGCTTCCGGCACCACGCCATTGGCGTAGGTTTCAGCCTGGTTGCGGGCACGCTGCTCGTCTTCACGGGCGCGAATCACGTCATCGAAAGCTTCCTGCACTTCACGCGGGGCTGCCGCGCTCTGCACGTTCACCTGAGTGACGGTGATACCGGTACGGTAGGTGTCGAGGAAACGCTGCAAGCGCTCCTTGATCTCGACCGCCATCTGTTCACGGCCTTCGGTCAGCACCTGATCCATCGCGGTGGAGCCCACCACGTGGCGCAATGCGCTGTCGGTCGCGTGCTGCAGGCTGACTTCAGGCTGATCGACGTTCAGCACGAAATCCTGCAGGTTGGTGATCTTGTACTGCACGGTCAACGGCACTTCGACGATATTCTCGTCTTCAGTCAGCATTTGCCCCTGCTTGGTGTAGGCACGCTCGCGGGTGACGTTTTCCATGTACTTGCGATCGATCGGCGGGAAGTAGATGTTCAGGCCCGCGCCAACCGTTTCGTAGTATTTGCCGAAGCGCAGAACGACTGCCTGCTCCTGCTCGTCAACCACATAGACGGCGCTGTAAAGCCAGATAGCCGCCAACACGGCGAGACCGACACCCAGCAGGCCAAAACCACCGCCCTTGTTGGTGCCGCTGTCGCCGCCACGTTTCTTGCCACTGCCGAACATACCGTTCAGGCTGTCCTGCAGCTTGCGGAAGGCTTCGTCGAGATCCGGCGGCCCTTTCTTGTCGCCACCACGGCGGCCACCCCAAGGGTCCTGATTGTTCGAGTTGCCACCCGGCTCATTCCAAGCCATAGCGCTCTCCATCTGATAAAGCAAAGACGCGCTCACGGCGCGCCGTCCAATGCTACAGAATGCCTGTCACGGCTGCCTGACCGCTAGGCCTGGCATTTATTGCAAAGTGTGTTGCTCGATGAAATCCAACGGTTTCATCCCTTCACGACTGACCAGTCGATTGAACTCTATTCGCGACAACCGCACCGCCAGCAGGCTGTTACCTTCTTCATCGTGTTCTTCGCTCTGCACCGCACCGAGCGCAAAGAACTGCGCACGCAATCGCGCATAGCGCTGCTCAAGGCGCAAGGTACCGATGAACAGGTCATCCCCCAGCAATTCGGCAATCGCCTGCCCGACCAGCTCCAGACCGCGTCCGTCACGTGCCGACACCCAGACACGTTGCGGTTTACCTTCTTGGTTACGCTGAATCTGAGGCTCTACACCTTCAAGCAGGTCGAGTTTGTTATACACCTCAAGTATCGGCAAGCCTTCAGCACCGATCTCACTGAGCACGGCCATGACTTGCTCGATCTGTGCCATGCGCTCCGGCTCATGGGCATCGATCACGTGCAACAGCAAATCAGAGTTGCTCGACTCTTCGAGCGTAGCTCGAAAAGCTTCAACCAGCTTGTGCGGCAGATGACGAATGAAGCCCACGGTATCGGCCAGCACGATCGGCCCGACATCGTCGAGCTCAAGGCGGCGCAAGGTCGGGTCGAGGGTGGCGAACAGCTGGTCGGCTGCATACACCTCGGAGGCGGTCAGGGCATTGAAGAGGGTCGACTTGCCGGCGTTGGTATACCCCACCAGCGAGACTGACGGGATGTCTGCACGCTTGCGTCCACGACGCGCCTGCTCTCGCTGGCTGCGCACCTTTTCCAGGCGTGCCTTGATTTGCCGCAGACGGACTCGCAACAGGCGACGGTCGGTTTCCAGCTGGGTTTCACCCGGGCCTCGCAGACCAATACCGCCCTTCTGTCGCTCGAGGTGGGTCCAGCCGCGTACCAGGCGCGTGCTCATGTGCTCTAGCTGAGCCAGCTCAACCTGCAGTTTGCCTTCGTGGGTACGTGCGCGCTGGGCGAAGATATCGAGAATCAAACCGGTACGGTCAAGCACGCGACACTCGAAAACGCGTTCGAGGTTACGTTCCTGACTGGGCGTCAGGGTGTGATTGAAAATCACCAGGTCCGCTTCTTCGGCTTTGACCAGGTCGCGCAACTCCTCGACCTTGCCAGTGCCAATCAGGAATTTGGCGGAAGGCTGGTGTCGCGTCACCGTGACGAACGCAACGATATCGGCACCTGCCGACACTGCCAGCTCCTGAAACTCCTGCGGGTCTTCGCGCGCCTCAGGGTCCTGACCTTCCAAGTGAACGAGGATCGCCCGTTCACCACCACCGTGGCGCTCAAAGAACAAAGCAGACTCCTATCAGGCGTTACCTGGCTCAGCGTCACCGTGTTCGGCATCAGCTGCGCTTGGCAGACGGATTGGACGCACTGGAACCACTGTCGAGATAGCGTGCTTGTAAACCATTTGGCTGACGGTGTTCTTCAGCAGAATCACGAATTGGTCAAACGATTCGATCGTGCCTTGCAGTTTGATGCCGTTGACCAGATAGATCGAGACCCCGACCTTTTCTTTTCGCAAAGTATTCAAGTAAGGGTCTTGTAGCGAATGCCCTTTTGACATGTGCCGCACTCCTGTAAGGATCAATAGTAAGAAAATTCAAAAAAAACTGATGGCTCAGGCCGCCCCACCCCAAGGATAGACGGCAATTGCAAGGACTCAGCTCAATATGGAGGCCGATCCCAAGTATTTCAAGGTGCGAGACAGATTGTCGCAAGCCAGGCTATCCAGCCAGTGCAGATCAGCCCAACTACGCAACCAGGTAAACTGCCGCTTCGCCAACTGGCGAGTGGCAATAATGCCGCGCTCCTGCATTTCAACTGAAGTCAACTTGCCATCGAGATGATCCCATACCTGGCGATAACCGACTGCTCGTATAGACGGCAATCCGGCATGCAAGTCACTTCTGGCACGCAGCAATCGGACCTCATCAACGAAGCCCTGTTCCAACATTTGACCAAAGCGCAGTGCAATTCGCTCATGCAGAACCTGCCGGTCCTTCGGTGCGATCGCCAAACTGGCGACAGTATAGGGCAATTGCCCCTGTCCCGACGCGCCTAGTACGCTACTTTGCGCAGATTGACGCTCTCGATGGGCCGTCATGCTCAAGCCGCTGACCCGATAGACCTCCAGCGCACGCATCAGCCGCTGCGGGTCATTGGGGTGAATACGCGCCGCCGATACCGGATCGATGGCCGCCAGTTGATCGTGCAGGGCTTGCCATCCAAGGCGCAGGGCTTCGTCTTCGATTTCCGCCCGCACCTGCGGATCGGCAGGCGGCATATCGGCCAACCCTTCGAGCAGCGCCTTGTAGTACAACATGGTACCGCCCACCAACAGCGGGATATTGCCCCGCGCAGTGATTTCAGCCATGGCTTCCAGGGCATCGCGCCGGAAGTCCGCGGCCGAGTAGCTCTCGGCGGGGTCCAGAATGTCGATCAGGCGATGCGGGTGAGCCGCCAGAATATCCTTGGACGGCTTGGCCGTGCCGATATCCATACCGCGATAGACCAGCGCAGAGTCAACGCTGATCAGTTCGCAGGGCAATACTTTTGTAAGTTCGATGGCCAGATCGGTCTTGCCCGCGGCAGTCGGGCCCATCAGAAAAATTGCCGGTGGCCTGGAAGCAGGCATATCAACGACCACGCAAGAACAGTTTGTCCAGGTCATCCAGGCCCAATTGGGTCCAGGTCGGACGACCATGGTTACATTGACCGCTGCGCTCGGTGTTTTCCATATCGCGCAGCAAGCCATTCATTTCTGCCACCGCCAGGCGGCGATTGGCACGCACCGCGCCATGACAGGCCATGGTGCCCAACAACTCGTTCAAGTGTGCCTGAATACGGTCACTGGTGCCGTACTCCATCAGGTCGGCCAAGACATCCTGAACCAGGCGATTGGCTTCAGCCTGCTTGAGCAAGGCCGGAATCTGCCGGATTGCCAGGGTTTCCGGGCCAAGGCGCTGCAACTCGAAGCCCAGGCGCTGGAACCACTGGGCATGCTCTTCAGCACAGTCAGCCTCACGCTGACTCAATGCCAGCGACTCCGGCACCAACAGCGGCTGCCCACTAAGCCCCTCACTGGCCATGGCGATTTTCAGGCGCTCGTACATGATCCGCTCATGGGCCGCATGCATGTCCACCAGCACCAGCCCCTGAGCGTTTTCAGCCAGGATATAGATCCCCTTGAGCTGGGCCAGGGCATAGCCCAACGGCGGAATGTCGCCCTGGCCTTCCGGCAAGGCGACCGCTGCAGTTTCGGGCAGCGGGGCAAAGAACTCGCGGTAGACGCTCTGGGTTTCCGCCGTTGGCATCGGCGAAGCAGGGCGCGGGGTGTACTGATACCCGTAACCGGCACCCGAACCACTGCCTGCCGGACGAGACGCAGGCTCGGCCACAGGCTGCTCGAGCAGGTTGGCCGCCAGGCGCATCTCGCCCTGAGGACCAAACTCGCCCGCCGCCAGCCCACTCGGCCGAATCGCTTCGGGCACTGCCGCAGGCGCCGCCACCTGATCTTCCGGACGAACATCAGCCAGCGCCCGGTGCAACGTGCCGTAGAGGAAGTCATGCACCATACGGCCGTCACGGAAGCGCACTTCGTGCTTGGTTGGATGCACGTTGACGTCGACACCCGTAGGGTCAACTTCGAAGAACAGCACAAAGGTCGGATGCCGGCCGTTGAACAGCACGTCGCGGTAGGCCTGGCGTACCGCATGAGCCACCAGCTTGTCGCGCACGGCCCGACCGTTGACGAAGAAATACTGCTGGTCTGCCTGGCTGCGGGAGAAGGTCGGCAAGCCGACCCAGCCCCACAGGTGCAAGCCGTTACGCTCGATCTCGATCGGCAACGCCTGCTCAAGGAACGCGGGGCCGCAAACCGCGGCAACGCGCCGCGCCCGGGCCACATCGTCATTGGCCTCATGCAGGCTCAGGATGGTCTTGCCGTTATGGCGCAAGTGGAACGCCACATCGAAACGTGCCAGCGCAAGGCGCTTGATGACTTCCTGAAGGTGATCGAATTCGGTCTTTTCAGTCTTGAGGAACTTGCGCCGGGCCGGCGTATTGAAGAACAGGTCCCGGACTTCCACCGACGTTCCTACCGGATGCGCCGCAGGCTGCACCCTTGGCGCCATGTCGCGCCCCTCGGTTTCGACCTGCCAGGCCTGGTCGGCGTCACGGGTGCGCGAGGTCAGGGTCAGGCGTGCAACCGAGCTGATCGACGCCAGCGCCTCACCGCGAAAACCCAGGCTCATTACCCGTTCCAGGTCTTCGAGGTCGCGAATCTTGCTGGTAGCGTGGCGTGCCAGCGCCAGTGGCAGATCATCGGCAGAGATACCGCTACCGTCATCGCGCACGCGCAGCAGTTTGACACCCCCCTGCTCCACGTCCACATCGATACGCCGGGCGCCGGAATCAAGACTGTTCTCCAACAGTTCCTTGATCACCGAAGCCGGACGCTCAACAACTTCACCGGCGGCAATCTGGTTGGCGAGCCTAGGGCTAAGCAGCTCGATTCGAGCGCTGGTACTCATTGCTGGGCCGCCAGGGTGGCACTGGGAATGTCCAGGTTCTGACCAACCTTCAGTTCATCGGTCTTGAGGCTGTTGGCACTGCGCAGCGTCGCCACGCTGACCTGATAACGCACAGCAATCATCGCCAGCGTTTCGCCAGGACGCACCACATGTTCACGTGGCCCCTGGGCGATCTTGCCGCTGTCACGCAACCAGGCCACATAGGTGCCCGGCGGCGGGTTTTGCTGGAAGAACTGCCGCACGCCACTGTGGATAGAACGCGCCAGCGACTGCTGATGGCTAGGCGTGGCCAGCTTGGACGCCTCGTTGGCGTTAGAGATAAACCCGGTTTCCACGAGGATCGACGGGATATCCGGCGACTTCAGCACCATGAAGCCTGCCTGTTCAACCCGACGCTTGTGCAACGGGGTGATACGGCCAATGTTACCCAGCACCTTTTGCCCAACGTTCAGGCTGGAACTCAGCGAGGCGGTCATCGACAGGTCGAGCAGTACGCCGGCCAGCATGCGGTCCTTGTCATCCAGGCTGACGTTACCGGCACCACCGATCAGGTCGGAACGGTTCTCGCTGTCCGCCAGCCAGCGCGCGGTTTCCGACGTCGCACCACGGTCGGACAAGGCAAACACCGAGGCACCGAAAGCTGCCGTGGAGGGCGCCGCGTCGGCGTGGATCGAAATGAACAGGTCAGCGCCTTTCTTGCGGGCAATCTCGGTACGTTTACGCAGCGGGATGAAGTAGTCACCGGTACGGGTCAGTTCGGCGCGAAAGCCTTTCTCGGTATTGATCTGGCGCTGCAGTTCCTTGGCGATCGCCAGGACAATGTCTTTCTCATGCTGGCCACGCGAGCCCGAGGCGCCCGGGTCTTCACCGCCGTGACCGGCATCGATGGCGATGACAATATCGCGCTTGCCGTTCGGTACCGGCGGCAATTTGATCGCAGGCTGCGCAGGTGTGACCGGAACGGCAGGCGCGGTTGCAGTGGCCGGCGGCGGTGCTGGCGTCGACGGCGAGGTATCGGCGTCCTGATCAAACAGGTCGACCACCAGGCGGTTACCGTACTGCTGATTCGGAGCCAGAATGAAACTCTTGGGGTTGACTGCCTTGCTAAGGTCAATCACCACACGCAGGTCAGTCGGGGTACGTTGCGCCGAGCGCACACTGGTAATCGGGGTATTGGCAGTGGGAAGCGACAGCGGCGCGGCCATGGTAGCGCCGTTGATGTCGATCACCAGGCGATCCGGCGCACTCAGCGTGAATACGCTGTGCTGCACAGGCCCCGACAGGTCGAATACCAGCCGCGTGTTGTCCGGCGCCCGCCACAAACGCACGCTTTTGACTTGAGTGACGGCCAAAGCGTCAACGGTCACGACCGTAAGCAATAGTCCTACGACGGCAACCAGTGCGCGAATGCGCATACCTATCCCCATTTTCTATTTGAATTCCAAGGCCAGAGCGACACACCAGGCTTCGCCGCGCGAGCCCTGCGGCAACAGGTTCAGCGAACGACCGCCCGCTTGTGGGCTTATGGTAATGGTCAGGTCAGGCTTTGGCAAAATGCCCGCCCCCTTTTGGGGCCACTCCAACAGACACAAGGCGTCATCATCAAAATAGTCACGAATGCCCATGTACTCGAGCTCTTCGGGATCGACCAGACGATACAGGTCAAAGTGGAAGGCGCGCTTGTCACCTATCTCATAGGGTTCAACCAGGGTAAACGTCGGGCTTTTCACCGCGCCACGATGCCCGAGCCCACGGATAATGCCGCGCGACAGGGTAGTCTTGCCCGCCCCGAGGTCGCCCTCGAGAAAGATCACGCCACGACCTTCAGTCACCTCGGCAATACGTGCGCCGAAATCGACCATGGCCTGCTCATCGGCCATAAACAGGGTTACACCTGACACGCTGAATGCTCCTCCAACAACTGACGAATCTCTGGAATCAGGTCACTGGCCGCCAGGCCACGCCCTTTTTCACCCTGCCGCTCTCCGGCACGGGCATGCAACCAAACACCAAGACAGGCGGCCTGCCATGGTGCCATTCCCTGCGCCAGCAGTGCCCCCAGCACACCACTGAGCACATCACCCAAGCCTGCTGTCGCCATGGCCGGATGCCCATGCTGACACAGGGCCAGATGACCATCCGGAGCAGCAACCAGGCTGCCGGCGCCCTTGAGAATGCACACCGCCGCATATTTGCGCGCCAGCTTGCGCGCCGCCCCGGCCCGATCCGCCTGCACCGCTTCGGTGGCGATACCCAGCAAACGTGCGGCCTCACCCGGATGCGGGGTCAGAATGCTATGGGCGGGCACCGACAAGGGCGAGCGCGCCAACAGGTTCAACGCATCGGCATCCCACACCTGCGGCAACCCCACATCAACAAGGGCTGACAACAAGCTACGACCCCAAGCCGCCTGCCCCAGACCTGGCCCCACCACCAACACCGAGGCACGTGACAACGGCGCCATCAACTGGCTGGCCGACTGCACACCCAGGCTCATCACTTCCGGCAACCGCGCCTGCGCTGCAGCCAGGTGTTCACCACGGGTCGCCAGTGAAACCAGCCCGGCACCACAGCGCAGGGCTGCCTCTGCCGCCAGAAGCCCGGCACCGCCGGTGCCGCGATCCCCGCCGATTACCAGCACATGACCAAACTGGCCCTTATGTGCATCAACGGGTCGTGCTGCCAGCAGCGGCAGGCTGTCGCCCTCAAGCGTCAGCACGTCTTTTGCGATGTGTTTGGTATGCGGCATGCGTACTGGGCTCCGATGTCTGGCAGAATTATACGCACCTGAGTCCTGATTGCCTTGTTTAGCATGCCTGTTCCTGTCACTGATCTTCCCGCCCTGGCCCAATCCATCAAGGAATGGGGCCGCGAGCTTGGCTTTGCCCATGTCGGCATCGCCGGGGTGGCACTTGGCGAGCATGAAAAACACCTGGAGCGCTGGCTTGAAGCCGGTTACCACGGCGAGATGGACTACATGGGCGCCCACGGCAGCAAGCGCTCGCACCCTGAGGAACTGGTGCCCGGTACGCTACGGGTGGTTTCGCTGCGCATGGACTACCTGCCAGGCGACACCCAGATGGCACAGCGCCTGGCACAACCCGAAAAAGCGTACATTTCCCGCTACGCCCTGGGCCGCGACTATCACAAGCTGGTCCGCAAGCGCGTTCAGCAACTGGCCGAGCGTGTCCAGCAGGCTATTGGCCCCTTTGGCTTTCGCGCCTTTGTCGACAGTGCCCCGGTGCTGGAAAAAGCCATCGCCGAGCAGGCCGGGCTCGGCTGGATCGGCAAAAACACCCTGCTGTTGAACCGCAAGGCCGGCAGCTACTTCTTCCTTGCCGAACTGTTCGTCGACATTCCACTGCCCGTCGACCCGGCACAGGCCAGTGAGCATTGTGGTCGCTGCAGTGCCTGCCTGGATATCTGCCCGACCAAAGCCTTCGTCGGCCCCTATGTACTGGATGCCCGACGCTGCATTTCCTACCTGACCATCGAGCTGAAAAACGCCATCCCCGAAGACCTGCGCGCCCTCATTGGCAACCGGGTATTCGGTTGCGACGACTGCCAGATTGTCTGCCCCTGGAACCGCTTTGCTCGCCCAACCGAAGAGCGCGACTTCAAACCGCGACACAACCTGGACAACGCCGAGTTGGCCGAACTGTTTCTCTGGGATGAAGAAAAATTCCTGGCCAGCACCGAGGGCTCGCCGTTGCGCCGGGCCGGCTATGAGCGCTGGCTGCGCAACCTTGCCGTGGGCCTGGGCAACGCACCCTCGAGCATTCCCGTGCTGGAAGCCCTCAAGGCGCGTCGCGACTACCCTTCCGATCTGGTACGCGAGCACGTCGAGTGGGCACTAAGGCAACATGCCGAGCGGTTGTCACCCCTGTCGGTTTGATCATTGCTCGTCGTTGTAATGGAACTTGGGCATTTCCCAGTGAAAGCGAATGGCCAATAGGCGCAACAGGAAGCCGCCGAACAAGGTGAGCAGAATGGCCTGCTCGCCTGGCAACTCCAGCGCAACACAGGCCAGGTAGCACCAGGCCGCTGCGAAAGAGACGCTGGCATAGAGCTCACGACGGAATATCAGTGGGATGTCGTTGCAGAAGATGTCGCGCAGGATGCCGCCGAAGACCCCGGTAATGACCCCACTGATCGATGCAACCAAAAAGCTCTGGCCCATTTCCAGAGCGGTCATGCAGCCAATCAGGGTGAAGGCCACCAACCCCAGCGCATCAAGCACCAGGAACAGCGAACGCAAGTGGCGCATCAAGGGGGCAATGAAGATAGTGACCAGCGCCGCAACACTGGTCAGCACCAGGTACTCGGGGTGCTTGACCCAAGTCAGCGGGTAATGCCCCAGCAGTACATCCCGCACCGAGCCGCCGCCCAGTGCGGTAATGCAGGCGATCAGCACCACGCCGAACCAATCCATGCCGCGACGACCGGCCGACAACGCACCCGTCATGGCTTCAGCGGTGATTGCAATCAAGTAGAGCATCAACAACATGGTGCAGATCCGAGCAAAGGGGCGCGCAGTCTACCCAGTTGCCCGCGGCACCAAAAGGGGGCGCACGGAGGATAATCCGCACACCCCGGGTGCACGCCGCATCAGAACTTGATGAAGTGCTCGCGGTAGTGACGCAGCTCGGCAATGGATTCGCGGATGTCGTCCAGTGCCAGATGGGTTCCACCTTTCTTGAAACTGTCGCGGACCTCAGGCGCCCAGCGTGCAGCCAGCTCCTTCAGGGTTGAGACGTCGAGATTACGGTAGTGGAAATAGTTTTCCAGCTCACGCATGTGGCGGTAGAGGAAGCGGCGGTCCTGACAGATGCTGTTGCCACAGATCGGCGACTTGCCCTTCGGCACCCACTGCTCGAGGAAGGCCAGGGTCTGTGCTTCGGCGGCGGCCATGTCGACCTTGCTCTCACGCACGCGCTGAGTCAGGCCCGAAGCGCCGTGGGTGCGAGTGTTCCACTCGTCCATGCGCGCCAGCACCTCATCGCTGTGATGGATCGCGATGACCGGCCCTTCAGCCAGGGTATTCAGGTCACTGTCGGTGACAATCGTGGCCATCTCGATGATGACATCATGATCAGGGTCCAGACCGGTCATTTCCAGATCGATCCAGATCAGGTTCTGGGGGTTCTGCATACAGTGTGCTCCTCAACGTAGCTACGCAGTTTAGCCTAGTGGAGCATGCTAAACTCCAGACCGATTTAATATTGCCTCCCGCACGGAACCTTCATGGCCAAACGCCAGCTCAATCGTCGCCAGAACTGGCGTATCGAAAAAATCCAGGGCGAACGCGCTGCACGCGCCGCCAAACGCGAACAACAGGCCATGGAGGTACTCGAAGGTGGCGACTTGGGGCCCGAGCAACTGGGCCTGGTAATCGCCCACTTTGGCGTACAAGTTGAAGTCGAGGCCCAGGACGGCGAACAGGTCGGCCAGGTCTTTCGTTGCCACCTGCGCGCGAACCTGCCCGCACTGGTAACCGGCGACCGCGTCGTCTGGCGCGCAGGCAACCAGGGCATTGGCGTTATCGTGGCGCAGATGCCGCGCAGCACCGAACTGTGCCGCCCAGACTCGCGCGGCCAGCTGAAACCGGTGGCGGCCAACGTCGACCTGATCGTGATCGTCTTCGCACCAATGCCCGAACCGCATGCCAACCTGATCGACCGCTACCTGGTAGCCGCCGAACACGCCGGTATTCGCCCCTTGCTCCTGCTGAACAAGGCCGACCTGATCGACGAACAGAACGCCCCGGCACTCAATGCACTGCTGGCGGTGTACCGGCAACTGGGTTACCCGCTGCTGGAGGTTTCGGCCCACCATGGCGACGGCATGCAACAGTTGCAGTCCCAACTCGACGGCCATATCAGTGTGTTCGTCGGCCAGTCGGGGGTGGGTAAGTCATCGCTGGTCAACAGCCTGCTACCCGAGGTGCAAGCCCGTGTTGGCGCGCTGTCCGAATGGTCAGGCCAAGGCACCCATACCACGACGACCGCCCGCCTCTTCCACTTCTCCGGGGGTGGCGAACTGATCGACTCACCGGGTATCCGTGAGTTCGGCCTGGGCCATGTCAGCCGCGCTGATGTCGAGTCGGGCTTTATCGAGTTCAATGACCTGCTCGGCACCTGCCGCTTCCGCGACTGCAAGCATGATCGCGAACCCGGCTGCGCCCTGCTCAAGGCACTGGAAGACGGGCGCATCCAGCAGCAGCGCATGAACAGCTACCGCTCGATCATTGCCAGCTTGCCGCAAGACAGCTACTAAGCAATAACGAGCCCGTCAGCACACAGCAAAACGCCCGCGCAGATCGCTCTGCGCGGGCGTTTTGAGTGCCTTGGACTTAACGCTTGCCCGGCTCGTCCATCTTCAACACACCATCCTCGAAGATATTCAGCTTCTGGCGCAGCTCGTGTGGCTGCATAGGCTCGGGCTCTGGCGCAGTTGCACCGCTGGAGCCGCCCGGCGAAACCGGTGCAACACCTGGCTGAGTGCCTTCCGGCGCGGCAGGCGCCTGCTCACCCTCCATCGCTCGCTGGGCCTTCTTGGTCAGCACGATGATGTCGATACGACGGTTAACCGGATTGAACGGGTTAGCGCGATCAAACAGCGACGACGACGCATAACCCACTACCCGAGCGACCTGGGTGTCCGGGTAACCACCCGCCACCAGCGCACGCCGAGCGGCGTTGGCACGGTTGGCAGAAAGCTCCCAGTTACCGAAATCACCCGTACCGGCGAACGGCTTGGCATCCGTGTGGCCACTGATGCTGATCTTGTTCGGTACGGCCTTGATGGTATCGGCCATGGCCAGCAGGATATCTTCGAAATAAGGCTGCAAGCGCGCACTGCCCAAATCGAACATAGGCCGGTTTTCCGCATCCATGATCTGGATACGCAGGCCGTCCTGGGTAATCTCGAAGAGGATCTGATCCTTGAATTTCTGTAGCTGCGGGTTTTCTTCGACCTTGTTTTGCAGCTCCTGCAGCAACAACTCCAGACGCTCACGCTCAACCTGTTCGGCCATGGTTTCGACCTTGTCCTTATCCAGCTGAATGCTGGTGTCAGGCGTTGGCTCGGACTTCACCTCAGGGTTGATAGTCTTTTCAGGGGCCAACTGAGGCGAACCGCCCAGGTCGATAATGTACGGCGTACCACTTTCAGAGAACCCTATCGGGTCCTTGAAGTAGCCAGCGATGGCAAGCTTCTGTTCCGGCGTGGCCGTCGACAGCAGCCAGAGCACCAGAAAGAACGCCATCATCGCCGTCGCGAAGTCGGCGAACGCAATCTTCCAGGCGCCACCGTGATGGCCAGCGTCAAAGCGTTTGACGCGCTTGACGATAATGGGCTGATTGTTCTCCATGGCTTAGCGACCGCGAACCGCTTGTTCCAGCTCAGCGAAGCTCGGACGATGCGACGGGAACAGCACCTTGCGACCGAACTCTACAGCCAGCGATGGCGGCATGCCCGACGCCGAGGCGACCAGCGAAGCCTTGATGGCCTCGTAGACATTGAGTTCTTCACGGGCGTCATGACGCAGCGTATTGGCCAGTGGACCGAAGAAACCATAGGCCGCGAGAATACCGAAGAAGGTACCGACCAGCGCCGCGCCCACGTGCAGACCGATGGATTTCTGATCGCCATCACCCAGCGAGGCCATGGTCACCACGATACCCAGTACGGCAGCCACGATACCGAAACCCGGCATACCGTCGGCAATACCCGTCACCGCGTGCGACGGATGCTCAAGCTCTTCCTTAAGGCTCAGCAATTCCATGTCGAACAGGCCTTCCAGCTCGTGGGGAGCCATGTTGCCGGTAGACATGATGCGCAGGTAGTCGCAGATGTACGCGGTCATGCGTTCATCCTTGAGCACAGCCGGGTACTTGGCAAAAATCGGACTGGCCGCCGCGTCTTCGATATCGGCCTCAATCGCCATCATGCCTTCACGACGGCTCTTGTTGAGGATCTCGTAGACCAGGCCCAACACCTCGATATAAAAGGTGTGGGTGAAGCGCGTGCTGAACATCTGCAACGATTTTTTGACCACGTGCATGGTCATATGGCCAGGGTTGGCCTGCAAAAACGCACCGAATGCAGCACCCCCGATGATCAGCACTTCGAAAGGCTGAATCAACGCAGCGATTTTGCCGTGAGAAAGCACATATCCGCCAAGCACACTCGCGAATACGACGATGATGCCGATAATTTTAGCCATAGTTTAAAGCACTTACTGTCGTGGTCAGGGTCGGGGGGGCGGAAGCTCGAAAACTCTTCTTCTACTTATCGGCACTTCTGCGCCAGACTATAGCCAGTCAAGGCGAAAAGCCAGTTCAGGCGCCCTACAGCATGCCTAATGAAACTATCGTGCCAAATAAAATCCCAAAAACACTCGATGCCTGGGTCAGGCTTCTAGACAGCGCTCGCCTTCCGGTACCCCGCGACAGCCATGCACGGGTTCGTGCGGCAATCAGCGACAACCGAAGCTCGTTACGTGACATTGCCGAGCTGATGCAGGGCAGCCCAGCGCTGGTGCTGAGCGTGATTCGCGAGGCTAATCAACACACTCATTCGAGCATGAGTGAACCGGCCGAGAGCCTGGAAATCGCCCTGAACAGATTGGGCCTCAAGCGTACCGAAGAACTGCTTGAGCGCTTGCCCACCCTGGATCAGGCGCAGATCCCGCAACCCCTGCGGCAGTTGCAGATGGTCAGCCAGCATGCCTGCACGCAAGCCAATGGCCTGTTCGCCAATCGACTGGCGCGACTGTGGCAGGAAATCCACTGGGGCAGCCTGCTGTTTCTGTCACCGCTCTGGCCTCTGGCAATCACTTACCCCAAGTTGCTTGAAGAATGGGAAGTGCGGGTTGTCCACAAGAGCGAGTCATCAACAGCCGTTGAGCACGAGTTGTTCGGTGTGCGCCTGCTCGCCATCTTCCAGGCCCTGGCCAATCATTGGCGCCTGCCAAACTGGGTCACTCAGGGCTATCACTTGCTGCAGGAGGAGCGCGAACTGCTGGCCAAGGTCACCCACATTGCGCGTGATGACGACCCGCTGCATCAACAACAGCAACTGGACGATGATCCCGGTTTGCGACGCTGGTTCAACCAGCCGGCCAACACGGTGCTACTGGCCAATGGTTTGGCGCTGTCGGCCCAGGTGGCCTGGACCAGCCCGCACAACGTTCGCTGGGAGTACCTGATCAGCCTGTACTTGCAAGAACCTATCGACGCGGTACAGCAGCAGATTCACCAACACGCCGCCAGCAGTGCCCGCAGCCACGCAGACGCCGACCTGTTCCACCCGGCGGAAGCATTGATCTGGCCGTGGGAGGCACGCCGTATCCCGCGCGGCCTGTTGCCAGCGGCGCCGCCGTCAACCGAGGCACTGGGTGCCTGGCGCAAGTACTGCGCCGAACTGCTGGCCGAACCCAGCCCCTTCACCAACGCCATGCACCTGACGACTCACGCCCGGGACGCGCTGCTCGCCTGCGGCATGCAGCGGGTGATGCTACTGATGACCGACAAGAACCTGACCCACCTGCGCGTTCATCAAATTGCCGGCCTGGCCAAAGAGGCTGCCAGCCTGAACCTGCAGATCGATCAGAGCAAAGTGCTGCAACGCCTGCTGACTCAGTCAGCCCAACTGCGCCTGACCCCGGAAAACAACGCGCAGTTTTCTGCACTGTTGCCGGCCAGCCTGCGCAGCCTGTTCAAGGGCAGTCACGTGCTGTTGCGCTCGCTGTCGAGCCATGGCCGGGTCGTCATGCTGCTGGTGGCCGACCAAGGCGGCGCGCCCTTCTCGGAAATCAGCGTGCAAGCCTTCGGCAAGACCGCGCAATGCATCGAACGCGCCCTGAACAACTTCAGCAATCGCAGTGCCTGACCCATGCGCTACAATCGCCCCCTCTCTTTCGACGTGGAGACCCTGGATGACTGACTTTTCTGGCTTGCCCCTGGTGATCGAGCCCGCTGACCTGCAGGCTCGCCTTGAGGCCCCGGAGCTGATTCTGGTCGATCTGACCAGCGTCAACCGCTACGGCAGTGGACATATCCCGGGGGCGCGCTTCGTTGATCCCAAGCGCACGCAATTGGGTCAGCCTCCAGCGCCAGGCTTGCTGCCGGCCAAAGCTGACCTGGAAAAGCTCTTCGGCGAGCTCGGGCATAACCCCAATGCCGTCTACGTCGTGTATGACGACGAAGGTGGCGGTTGGGCCGGGCGCTTCATCTGGCTGCTGGACGTAATCGGCCACACGCGTTACCACTACCTGGATGGTGGCCTGCATGCCTGGCATGGGGCAGGCCTGGCCCTGTCCACCGATGTGCCGGCCAGCGCTGGCGGCCCGGTCAGCCTGCGCCTGAACGACGCACCGACAGCCACCCGCGAATACCTGCAAAGCCGCCTCGGCGCAGCCGACCTGGCAATCTGGGATGCGCGTAGCCAACTGGAATACAGCGGTGAAAAGGTCCTCGCCGCCAAGGGCGGACATATCCCCGGTGCGGTCAATTTCGAGTGGACCAAGGGCATGGACACCGACAATGCCCTGCGTATCCGCAAAGACATGCCACAGATCCTCGAGCAACTGGGCATCAGCAAAGACAAGGAAGTGGTTACCCACTGCCAGACACACCACCGCTCCGGCTTTACCTACCTGGTGGCCAAGGCCCTCGGCTACCCGCGGGTCAAGGCGTATGCCGGCTCGTGGGGCGAATGGGGCAACCATCCGGACACGCCTGTAGAAGTTTAAGGAAACCCAATGAAATCCCGCTTGTTCATCATCAGCCAGTACCTGCTGCCGCATCACCTGCTTTCGCGCCTGGCAGGCTGTATTGCCGAGTGCCGCGTGCGCTGGTTCAAGAATGCGTTCACCCAATGGTTCGCCAAACGCTACCAGGTCAACATGAGTGAAGCGCTGGTCGAAGACGTGACCGCCTACGAGCACTTCAACGCCTTCTTCACCCGCGCGCTGAAACCGGATGCACGCTCGCTGGACACAACTCCAGGGGCGATTCTCTGCCCAGCCGACGGTGCTGTGAGCCAGCTCGGCCCTATCGAGCACGGACGCATTTTCCAGGCCAAGGGCCACAGCTTCAGCGCCCTGGAGCTACTGGGCGGCGATCCAGCACTTGCTGCGCCGTTCATGGGCGGCCAGTTCGCCACCATCTACCTGTCGCCGAAGGACTACCACCGCGTGCACATGCCACTGGCCGGCACACTGCGCGAGATGGTCTACGTACCGGGTCGCCTGTTCTCGGTCAACCAGACTACCGCCGAAAACGTACCGGAGCTGTTTGCCCGTAACGAACGCGTGGTCTGCCTGTTCGACACCGAACGTGGCCCGATGGCCGTGGTGCTGGTGGGTGCAATGATCGTGGCATCGATCGAAACCGTTTGGGCGGGCCTGGTGACTCCGCCGAAGCGCGAGCTGAAAACCTTCCGCTACGACGACGCCGCACGTGCGCCGATCCACCTGGAGAAGGGTGCGGAGCTGGGACGTTTCAAACTGGGTTCGACCGCTATCGTGCTGTTCGGTCAGGATCAAGTGAAATGGGCCGAAGAGCTGACAGCAGGTTCTGCTGTACGGATGGGCCAAGGCCTGGCACTGCCTGCACAAGCCTGACGCTACAGACAGACATGCGCCCCCAGGCCGGGGGCGCATGTCATGCGGGGCTAACCAGCAGCGTGATCAGCCACGACCGTGGCGGTCACGCATGCCCAGCAGGTACAACACACCATCCAGGCCCAATGTCGAAATCGCCTGTTTGGCCGACTGCTTGACCAACGGTTTGGCCCGGAACGCAACACCCAGCCCTGCAATGGCCAGCATTGGCAGGTCATTGGCACCATCGCCCACGGCAATGGTTTGCTCCATCTGCAAGCCTTCCTTGCGTGCCAGCTCGGTCAGCAGATCAGCCTTGCGCTGTGCATCGACAATCGGCTCTACCGCCACACCGGTGACCTTGCCATCGACGACTTCCAGCTCGTTGGCATAGACATAGTCAATACCCAGACGGGCCTGCAACTGCTTGGCGAAGTAGGTGAAGCCGCCGGACAGGATGGCGGTCTTGTAGCCCAGGCGCTTGAGCTCGGCAAACAGGGTCTCGGCACCCTCGGTCAAACGCAGCGACGCACCGATTTCATCCAGCACGCTGACATCCAGCCCTTTGAGCAACGCCAGGCGCTCCTTGAAGCTGGCCCGAAAATCCAGCTCGCCGCGCATCGCGCGCTCGGTGATCTCCGAGACCTGCTCACCCACACCCGCAGCCTTGGCCAACTCATCAATAACTTCGGCTTCGATCAGGGTGGAGTCCATGTCGAATACCGCCAGACGACGGTTACGGCGGAACAGCGAGTCCTGCTGGAAAGCGATGTCGACGTTCAGCTCCTGAGCCACGCTGAGAAATTCGGCGCGCAGGGCTTGGGGGTCGGCGGGTTCGCCACGTACCGAGAACTCGATGCAACCCTTGCTCTTTTCCACCGGCGTATCCAACGCAACGCGGCCGGACAGACGGTCGATGTGGTCGATATTCAGGCCGTATTGCGCGGTAATCGCGCTCACTCGCTGCACTTGCTCAGCGGTTACCTTGCGGGTCAGCAACGTAACGATATGCCGTGGCTTGCCCTGACCCTCTACCCAGGCTTGGTAATCGGCTTCGGAAACCGGCGTAAAACGCACCTGCTGATCCAGCTCGTAGCCAGCGAACAGGATGTCCTTGAGGACCGAAGAGGCATGCTCGCTTTCTGGAATTTCGACCAGAATGCCAAAGGACAGGGTGTCATGAATCACCGCCTGACCGATATCGAGGATGTTCACACCGCTCCTCGCCAGGACACCGGTGATGGCGGCGGTGAGACCCGGACGGTCCTCACCAGTGATGTTGATCAGGACGATTTCGCGCAAGACGGGCTCCGACTCGTTGAAAAAAAGCGCATTCTACCGACTTTCACTGACTATCGGGCACCGCCGATACTTTGCCGCCCTGTAGCTGCTCGCTATACTGCGCAGCAACTTAACCGACATAAAGAGCCGCGCTCTGTGAACCGGCCTACGCCTGTAAAAACCGACAACTTCTTCCTGCTGATCTTTCGTGCCCTGCGCCAGCGCCGAGTACCGTTGGCGCTGCGGATCGCCTGCCATAACGTCTTCCTGGTCGCCTTGGCACTGGTGATCTATGCCGTTGTGATGGGCCTGCAGTTCAAGGAAGCCATGCATGAACAGGCTGATGCCCTGGGCCAGAGCCTGACGACCCAGACGGCCACCTCGGCTACCGAACTGCTGGTGTCCAACGACATCCTCAGTCTCAACGTGCTGCTGGGCAACCTGGTGAAGAACCCGCTGGTGGCCCACGCGGCCATCTACAGCGTCGATAACCGGATTCTGGCCGAGGCTGGCCAGCGCCCGAAAAACGGCCTGCTGGGCGAAGCGGAAGGCCTCTACCAGACCAAAATCACCTTCCAGGACGTGACGGCAGGGCAACTGCGCATCAGCCTGGACATGAGCCAGTTTCAGCAGCCGCTGACCATCAGCCTGCAAAGCATGGGCATTCTGGCCGGTATCCTGCTGGCACTGGCACTGGCCTTGAGCCTTCGTCTGGGGCGTTTCATCTCCACACCGCTGCTGCAACTGCGCGTATGGCTGCGTGACCTGAATGAATTCACCCCGGCCACTGAGCGCCAGGACGAGATTGGCGACCTGGCGCGCCAACTGCATGCCCGCTTCGCGCCGCCGCCACGTGAGGTAGAGCCAGAAGCAGAGGATGACGACTCGCTGGAAAGCGAGGCAGACGAACCGACATTTGAAGTTCGTAATCTGCGCGACCCAAGCTTTGACGAAACCCCAGCCATTGCACACCCTACCGTCCGAGCTGTCGTGGACGAGGACGAGGACGACGAGGCGTTCGCCGACCTGCATGATGACACCGATGTCGCTCGTCCAGCCCAGCAAGCAGTGGCACGCCCACCACAGGCCAGTGCGGTTCTGGCTATACAACTGGGCTCGCAGGAACAATTGCGTCGCCTGCCGCGCGCGCGCCTGACTGAACTGCTGGAACGCTACCGCGACTGCCTCGACCAGGCCGCCTCGCTGTATGAAGGCGAAGTGCAGACACTCAATGACGGCAGCACCCTGATGCTGTTCCACCGCCAGGACAGCGGTGACGACTACCTGACCAACGCCATTTGCTGCGGCGAACTGCTGCGCGCACTCGGCCATGCACTGCAGATCGAGGTCGCGGACAGCGGCATCACCCTGCAACTGCAGCTGGGTCTGGTGTTGGGTGAAGGCCTGCATGGCCTGAGCCAGATCGACCTGCTGCTGACCGAAAAGGCCCAGGATGCCCTGGCCTTGTCCCAGCACAGCCGCAATTTGTTACTGGTCGAACGCAAGATCAGCGACGACGCCCTGATTCGCCAGCGCGCCCGCATTCGCCCGATCGCCAGCCCTGAAGGGGCCTGCTGTGTCGAGCGACTGATGGAACCTTATCCATCGATGCTGGAACGCCAGCTTGCGCGCATGCACGAAAGCCGCGTCAAGAACTAGCCTACCCAGCGATGCAGGCTTGCCTGCGATGACGTCAGCACGGGTGTCAGTGAGTGCGAGGCGACTGCATCGTTGGCAAGCCAACTCCCACAGGGATCCGCACAGTACACCGAATTTCCTGTAGGAGCAGGCTTGCCTGCGATGGCATCAGCGCGGTGCCAGCGAGTGCGCAGCGCCTGCATCGTTGGCAAGCCAACAGGGGGCCGCGCAGAACGCTACATTTCCCTGTGGGAGCAGGCTTGCCTGCGATGGCGTCAGCATGGGCACCCGTAAGTGCGCAGCATCGACAGCCTGAACCCGCATCGCTGCGGGCTCGTTCTTCAGAAGCGGAACACTTCCATTTCGGTGCGGATTGGCGAAGCCAGCGGGATCTTCGACTTTTCAGGCCCCTCCTTGCGCACCTGCACAGGAGCAGCCTTGCGTGGTGTTTCTTCGACCACAGGCGGCTGATTGGCCAGCGGTTTGAGCGCAGCGCTCAACTGCTCAGACAATCGCTGCAGCAACACACCCTGAGCCTTGACCTGATCAGCAGAGCTACCCAGATGCCGTTCCTCAAGGTGGATGATACGGTTGTCACGAACCTTGCCACGACGGTCAATCAAACGCCACTGGGCATCCAGGATGGCAGGCTGATGCACGCCTGAATCCAGACGTGTGATCGACAGCAGCACTTGCACGTCAGGGCTGAAACCCGAGGTGGCCGGCGCCAGCACGACGCGATGGCTGTCCAGACGCCAGGCCAACTGACGTACCAGCAGTTGATCGATGTCAGCCGACAGGCTGCCTGCCCAACGACCATCGGTGGCAGCAGTCAGGCTGCCATCCGCCTGACGCTGCAGGAAGGTTTCACGTTGCAAGTAATCAGCAACCGACACCGGCCCCAGCACAACGGCCATGCCGCCCGCCTGTTTAGGCTGCTCAGGCTGACCATCGTCGAGCTGATACAGCGCAACCGGTTGATGCATGCTACAGCCAGCCAGGCCCAATACCCCTGCCAGCAGTAGAACAAATGGAAGGCGCAGAAAAGTCATCATCCCATCCAGGCGGTCGCCACTCGGCTCACCGCAGTGATACACATAAATTCACTCGGGCACCCAGCTACCTGGGCACCACAAGGCGCCTATCATCCGCGAATATGCGGCCCGACTCCAGCATTTGTGCCGTATACCCGACCAAAAAAGCCGGGTATGCGGCCCACGAGCACACTAGCCAAGGCTCTCGACCAGCAACGCGTCAACCCGCTGGAAACCACGTGGCAGCTTGCTACCGCGCCGCCCTCGCTCACCCTTGTAGTGCTCCAGGTCATCAGCCTTGAGAGACAGGGTACGCTTGCCGGCCTGCAATACAAGGGTTGAACCCTCAGGAACGACCGCCAAATCAGTGACGTACTCTTCGCGGCTAGCAACCCGCTCACCTGGAATACCAATGATTTTATTGCCCTTTCCTTTGCCCAACTGCGGCAGGTCGCTGACCTTGAACACCAGCAACCGACCTTCGGTCGTGACGGCTGCCAGCCAATCCTGCTCACGGTCGGCCAACGCACGCGGCGCAATGACCTTGGCACCATTCGGCAAGCTGAGCAGCGCCTTGCCCGCCTTGTTTTTGGCCTGCAGGTCTTCGCCCTTGGCCACAAAGCCATAGCCGGCATCGGAAGCGATCACATACAGCGCGTCATCGTCAGGCAGCAGCACGCACTCAAAAGTAGCCCCTGGCGGCGGTGTCAGTCGGCCGGTCAGCGGCTCTCCCTGCCCCCGCGCCGACGGCAGGGTATGAGCCGCCACCGAATAGCTGCGGCCTGTCGAGTCGATGAATACCGCGAATTGGTTGGAACGCCCCGCAGCGGCAGTCTTGAAACCATCGCCGGCCTTGTAGGAAAGCCCCGTTGCATCGATGTCGTGACCTTTGGCGCAACGCACCCAGCCCTTCTCCGAGAGCACCACGGTAACCGGCTCGGTCGGCATCAACTCGTTTTCCGAGAGGGCCTTGGCCTCGGCACGCTCGATGATCGGCGAGCGGCGATCATCGCCGTAAGTCTCGGCATCCTTGATCAGTTCCGTGCGCACCAGCTTGCGCAGCTTGGATTCGCTACCCAGCAAGGCGATCAGGCGAGCCTGCTCTTTGGCCAACTCGTCCTGCTCATTGCGAATTTTCATTTCTTCCAGCCGCGCCAGTTGGCGCAGGCGGGTTTCGAGAATGTACTCCGCCTGGGTTTCGGTCAGGCCGAAACGGGCGATCAGCGCAGCCTTCGGCTGATCCTCGGTGCGGATGATATGAATCACTTCATCCAGGTTGAGGAACGCCACCAGCAAACCTTCCAACAGATGCAGGCGCCGCTCGACCTTGTCCAGGCGGAACTGCAGACGACGACGCACAGTACCAACCCGGAACTCCAGCCACTCGCTGAGCAGCGCCCGCAGATTCTTGAGCTGAGGGCGACCGTCAAGGCCGATGATGTTCATGTTGACCCGGTAGCTGGACTCCAGATCCGTGGTCGCAAACAGGTGCTGCATCAACTCGTCGAGGTCGACCCGGTTGGAGCGGGCGATGATCACGATCCGGCACGGGTTTTCATGGTCAGATTCGTCCCGCAGATCGGCCACCATCGGCAGCTTCTTGGCTTGCATCTGCGCGGCGATCTGCTCCAGCACCTTGGCGCCGGAGACCTGATGCGGCAACGAGGTAACGACGATATCGCCATCCTCGATGCGGTAGACCGCGCGCATGCGCACCGAACCCCGACCGGTTTCGTAGATTTTCAGCAGGTCGGCCCGTGGCGTAATGATTTCCGCCTCGGTCGGATAGTCTGGGCCCTGGATATGCTCACACAGCTGTTCGACGGTCGCCTTCGGCTCATCGAGCAGCCGCACACAGGCACTGGCCACTTCGCGCAGGTTGTGTGGCGGCACGTCAGTCGCCATGCCCACTGCGATACCGGTGGTACCGTTGAGCAGAATGTTCGGCAAACGTGCTGGCAGCACGGCAGGTTCGTCGAGGGTGCCGTCAAAGTTTGGCACCCAGTCGGCGGTACCCTGGCCCAGCTCACTGAGCAGTACTTCGGAGTAACGCGACAGGCGTGCCTCGGTGTAACGCATGGCGGCAAAGGACTTCGGATCATCCGGTGCCCCCCAGTTACCCTGGCCATCGACCAGTGTGTAGCGGTAGCTGAACGGCTGGGCCATCAACACCATGGCTTCATAACAGGCCGAATCGCCATGGGGGTGGAATTTGCCGAGTACATCACCAACAGTACGTGCCGATTTCTTGTGCTTGGCGTCAGCGTCCAGCCCCAGCTCGCTCATGGCATAGACGATACGTCGCTGCACCGGTTTCAGGCCATCGCCGATATGTGGCAGCGCACGGTCCATGATCACGTACATGGAGTAGTTGAGGTAGGCCTGTTCGGTGAAGTCAGCCAGTGACCGGCGCTCTACGCCATCGAGGCTGAGATCAAGGGAGTCGCTCATGCGGGCCTCATCATTTCAAGGTCTGGCGCAGCAGCAAGGTGCCGCTGCGCTGGGTAAATTCAAGTCGTTTCAGGGCACTCATGCCCAACAGCACCTGCTCGCCGCCTAGCCCCGGCACCACCAGGGCACGCACATCGAGCAAGCGAATATCGCCCAACTGCAGTTCGTCCAGCCGCGTGCGGTAACCCTCTGTACGGCCATTGGCAGTGCTCAGGGTGACCGGAGCGCCGCGCTCAAGACCGAGCCGGGTTGCCAGACGCTCGGGGATGGCCACATCGGTCGCCCCGGTATCCAGCATAAAATGCACCGCCTGACCATTGATCTGGCCATCGGCGACGAAGTGACCCTGGCCATTACCGACCAGTTGCACCTCGATGTAATCCTCGCCCCGCACCGAACTGACGACCTTGTTCGGGTTTTCCTGACGCTGCTCCCACTGCCCGAAAAAGCGTGTCGCCAGAAACAGACCGGCGGCCCACGCCAGTATCAGGAACACCCGACCGGCACGCTTGCCCGGGGCCTGGCTCATGGCTTGGCGCTCCAACCGTCCTTGGGCGCAGCAAAACGCCAGACGATCGGGCGGCTTTCGCCATCGGCACGGCTGCCACCATTGTTATCCAGGCCTACCCAGGCACCTTCAGCGTCGATCACCAACGCTTCAGCCAGGCCGAAGGGTTGTGAATAGCGACGCGGCTCCGTCAAAGCTTCAGCAGCAAACGACCAGCAGCGCTCGACCACAGCCGTGGCCGGGTCTCGGCGGCAGATTCGAAACGCATTGCGTTCCAGGGTGAACAGCTTGTCATTGAACAACGCCAGGTCGGCAAAATCACGCTCCCAGGCTTTCGCGTTGGGCATCTGCGCCGGCTGAAGTTCAGCCCCGCCTTCACTGAGCAATACACAACCGCCATTGCAGTCCCAGGTCGTCTGCTGTCGTTTAATCAACAGCAGACCGCGCCTTTCGCGCTCGGCAGCCAGCCAGATACGGTCACCGGACGGGTTGACGGCAAGCCCCTCAAACAAGGCATTGAAGTGCAGCAGCATGCCACTGCCACGGGCCTGACGAATAACGCCGGGGTCAATTTTCAACCAGTTTGGCGCACCATCAACCGGCACCTGAAGTACGGCCGCATGGGCCTCGCTGACCAGGTACTTGTTGCCAGTGGCGTCACAGCTCACGGCTTCGAAATCAATCGAGCCACCCCGTACCCAGGACGCAGCCCAATTACGCATGCGCACTCCCCAAGGCAATGCGCTGTTCGGCGCAGGGGGCAACACCATCGTGCTAGCGATGGACTGCCAGACGGGCGCCGAGGTGTCCAGGCGGTACAGCAGGTCATCATCACGATCCGAAATCGCCCACAGGTCCTTGCCACACAAGGCCAGGCCCGAGAGGTTGCCGCCACGCATGCCGTCGACAGGATGCTCGGCCTGGAGTGTCAGTTCCGGCCAGGGCGCAGCCAGCGTCGGCAAGGCGAAAAGCAGCAGCACGCTCGCCAACAGCGAACGAATCAAGCCATGACCTCGGCCAGATTCCCTTTGGTTTCCAGCCAGTTTTTGCGGTCGCCCGCACGCTTCTTGGCCAGCAGCATGTCCATGATCTCGCTGGTTTGCGCGAAATCATCCAGCGTCAGTTGAACCAGGCGCCGGGTGTTTGGGTCCATCGTGGTTTCGCGCAGTTGTGGCGGGTTCATCTCACCCAGACCTTTGAAGCGCGTCACTTGAGGCTTGCCACGCTTCTTCTCGGCGACCAGGCGATCGAGAATGCCATCGCGCTCCGCCTCGTCGAGGGCGTAGTAGATCTCCTTGCCCAGGTCGATCCGGTACAACGGCGGCATGGCGACGTAGACATGGCCCGCCTCGACCAGCGGGCGGAAGTGCTGAACGAACAACGCGCACAGCAAGGTGGCGATATGCAGGCCGTCGGAGTCGGCGTCGGCCAGGATGCAGATCTTGCCGTAACGCAGTTGGCTCATGTCACTGGCACCTGGATCGACACCAATGGCGACTGCAATGTTGTGCACTTCCTGGCTAGCCAGGACTTCACCACCATCGACCTCCCAGGTATTGAGGATCTTCCCGCGCAACGGCAGGATCGCCTGGAACTCCTTGTCCCGTGCCTGCTTGGCCGAGCCGCCTGCCGAATCACCCTCGACCAGGAACAGTTCAGCGCGCATCGGGTCCTGCCCGGCGCAGTCAGCAAGCTTGCCGGGCAGGGCCGGCCCTTGAGTGACACGCTTGCGCTCAACCTTCTTGCTCGCCTTGAGGCGACGCCCGGCGTTACTGATCGCCAGTTCGGCCAGTTGCATGCCCAGCTCTGGGTGGGCGTTGAGCCACAGGCTGAAGGCATCCTTGACCACGCCGGAGACAAACGCAGCCGCCTCGCGTGAGGACAGGCGTTCCTTGGTCTGCCCGGAGAACTGCGGTTCCTGCATTTTCATCGAGAGCACAAAGGTAATGCGCTCCCAGACATCTTCAGGCGCCAGCTTGACCCCACGCGGCAGCAGGTTGCGGAACTCGCAGAACTCCCGCATGGCGTCGAGCAGACCCTGACGCAGGCCGTTGACGTGGGTACCGCCCTGGGCGGTCGGGATCAGGTTGACGTAGCTTTCCTGAACGCTGTCGCCGCCTTCGGGCAGCCACAGCAAGGCCCAGTCCACGGCTTCCTTGTTACCGGCCAGGCTGCCGCAGAACGGTTCGTCCGGCAGACGCAGGTAGTCGCTGACCGAGTCGACCAGGTAGGAACGCAGGCCGTCTTCGTAGTGCCACTCGACTTTCTCACCACTGGCCTTGTCCTCGAAGCTGACCAGCAACCCCGGGCACAACACCGCCTTGGCCTTGAGCACATGCTTGAGGCGGCTGATGGAGAACTTCGGCGAGTCGAAGTACTTTGGATCGGGCGCGAAGTAGACGCTGGTACCCGTGTTGCGCTTGCCGACCGTACCGACCACTTCCAGCTCGCTGGCCTTGTAGCCGTCGGCGAAGGTCATCTGGTACTCGTTGCCATCACGCTTGACCTTGACCCGAACCTGGCTGGACAAGGCGTTGACCACCGAAATACCGACCCCATGCAAACCGCCGGAGAACTGGTAGTTCTTATTGGAAAACTTACCGCCCGCGTGCAGTTTGGTCAGGATCAGCTCGACCCCGCTGACCCCTTCTTCAGGGTGGATGTCCACCGGCATGCCACGACCGTCATCCGAGACTTCCAGAGAATGGTCGGCGTGCAGGATTACCTGAACCGACTTGGCGTGCCCGGCCAAGGCCTCGTCGACACTGTTGTCGATGACTTCCTGAGCAAGGTGGTTCGGCCGGCTGGTATCGGTGTACATGCCCGGGCGCTTGCGCACAGGGTCAAGGCCGGAGAGGACTTCGATGGCGTCTGCGTTATAGGCGCTAGCGCTGGGATTGGCCATGGGTTCTCGTCGTCATTCGTAGGTAAAAATAAGCAATCAAAATACAGAAAAATCGAGCGTTTGATACTGTTTCGGCGCAATTCCTGCAAAGTTCAGCAAGGCCGGCAAACGTTCGGCGAAGCCCTGGAAGCTATGGTCGCCCCCTGCCTGGATCCGCAAGGCGCATGCCCGGTAGAAGGCTTCGGCACGGCGATAATCAAGGGTTTCATCAGCGGTCTGCAACCAGACCTGGAAGCGCTCGGCATCGCGTGGCGGGGCCACTTCCAGTTCAGCCAGTGCATGCACATGATCGACCGTCAGTTCCCATGTTTCACCGGTGTAGAGGTTCTGCTGGCTACCCAGGTAGCCGTCGAACAACTGGTGCGGATTGACTGCCGGGTTAATCAACAGGGCCTTCAGACCGTGGCGCTCGGCCAGGCTGGTCGCATAGTAGCCGCCGAGTGAGCTGCCGACCAGTAATGGCGCACCGAGTTCGGCGATGGCTGCTTCCAGTTGCGCGATTGCCTCACGGGGATGGTGGTGCAGCGCCGGAACCTGAAGCTGTTCCTCCAAGCCCAGCTGCTGCATGACCGCCACCAACTGAGTGGCCTTTTTCGATGACGGCGCGCTATTGAACCCGTGGATATAAAGAATCGAACCCGACATACCACCCCCGCGCATCGACATGGCCCGCACTGCGGGCGCAAAAGCATGCAGTTTAGCGTGTCCGGCGGGCGTTGGATCAGCTTTGGAGACTTCGCAACACTTTGTACTCAGTAACCCGTGCTACCGTAGTCCACCGTGAAGGCAAAATCGCTGACACGGGACACGCCGGTATCGATCTGACCGTTGCCGTGGAGTCGCAACCAGCGGTACCCCGGCGCCTGTGCGCCTACGGTGAAGTCTTCGCTGCCTGGCTCGAACTGAATACAGGTGGACGGTGAGGCGAGCAGACGAATGTCACCACGCTGTTCATCCCACTCCTGATGGACATGCCCCCAGAGTACTGCCCTGACCTGTGGATAACGCTCAAGTACGGCGAACAGGGCATCGCCATTACGCAGGCCGATCGGCGCCAACCAGGCGCAGTCAATCGAGACCGGATGATGATGCAGGCAGACCAGATGATGGCGCTCGGGCGCCGTGGCCAGCGCCTGCTCAAGCAATTGCAGTTGATCATCGGCCAGCAGGCCTGGCACGGCACCCGACACCGCCGAATTGAGCAGAATGACCCGCCAGGCGCCGATATCCATGACCGGTTCAAGCGCATCCGAGCCTTGCGCGGCCTGCGCCATGGGCAAGGGCTCGTCATGATTGCCCGCCAACCAGCGTACCGGTGCAGAAATTTGCTCGCTCATCTGGCGAAACCGCTCGTAGGACGCCTGCGTACCGTCCTGGGACAGATCGCCCGTTGCCAACACCAGATCGATACGTGGCTGCTCGTTCAGCACCTGCCCGATGACCCGCTGCAGGCTGTCACCGGTGTTCATGCCAAGCAGCGTGCTGCCTTCATCGGCAAACAGATGACTGTCGGAAAGCTGGACCAGTAGCACTGAGGCATCACTGGTGGAAGTCGATTGAGGCTGCAAGGCTCGCTCCTGGGGCGGATTCGGCACGATTATGGTGGCGACGAAACGTCGGAGCAAACCCGTTACACGACCGGCTTCACATTTTTAACGTACCGCCGCCAACTCGTGTCCACAGGCCAGGCAGTGGCTCAGCCACTCACCGAGGAACAGGTTGAGCTGAGCCTTTTCATCCGGCTGATGCATCTGCGTGTTCGGATAAGGGTAGATGCTGCGAAAGCGTCGGGCATGCTCAGCGCTGACCACTTCAGCCATGCGCGCATCATGATAGACCTGCACCTCCAACTGCGGCACCGGCAACCAGGGCAGGCTGTGTTCCTGACGTACACGGAGCGTGGTGGTGTAAGGACAGGCAAGGACAACATCGAGCACCAGAACGCCAAGCATCTGGTCGCCCTGGGTCATACCGATACGGCGCGAGCTTTGGGTGTTGCGCATATCCGGCAACAGCCGCATCAGGCGCGCATAGTTGGCCTCGCAGGCAGCCTGCAAGCCCACCAGATCGACCCGATAGCGCTCACGCAACAGATTCACGACCATAGCCCCCTGACTTCATCGCGGTTCAACGCCAACCATTGCAAGGCAATGATGCTTGCCGCGTTGATGATTTGCCCATCGCGCACGGCCTGAAGGGCATCCTCGAATGCCCAGACCTTCACGCGAATATCTTCGCCCTCAGCCTCCAAACCGTACAAGCCACCCGCCCCCACGCTGCTGCAACGGCCAAGGTACAAATGAACGTACTCATCACTGCCGCCCGGCGATGGAAAATACCGCGTCATGGGCCACAGGGCAGTGAACTTCAGGCCAGCTTCCTCCTCGGCTTCGCGGTGTGCAACTTCTTCCGGTTGTTCGTCCTTGTCGATCAGACCAGCAACCAGTTCTATCAGCCAAGGGTTCTCAACCTTGCCTATGGCACCGACGCGAAACTGCTCGATCAGCACTACTTCATCACGCTGCGGGTCGTACGGCAGCACACACACGGCATCGTGACGCACAAACAGCTCACGGCTTATCTCCCGCCCCATGCCGCCTGCGAACAGCTCATGACGCAGGCGCACCTTATCGAGCCGGTAAAAGCCCTTGTAGCAGTTGTCCCGTTGAACGATCTCAACGGCGCTGGGCACAGCACTAGCCTTGTCTGTCATGGAAATCCTCATTGCTTCGGTGTACCGCTTGGCGCCATCCTAACGCGCACTCGGCCAGCTTTCACCTCTTTAAAGATACCGGCGAGGCTGCGAGGATAGGCAGCCCGCTGGTCTATTCAGCTTAGTGGCGAACCGAAGGCGCCGCCGACGGTCAAAGCCCGATTACCTTAGCCTTACAGGGACCATCATGACGCTTGCGAAACTGACTTCCGTGGCCGTACTGGCACTGGCGCTGGGCGCTTGCCAAAGCGTGTTCCAGCCCAACATGCGTACGCCACTGGAGGTCAAACGCGAGGCCTGGGAACACATCAAGCCAGGCTGCAACAACACCGACTGCCCGCTGGTAAACATCGACACGATTCACTTCCCGGCACAGCCAAAGCTGGATGCACTCGTCGAGCGACGCCTGTTGCAAATGACCCAGGACAACAACCGCACAGCACTGCCTGCCTCGCTCAAAGCCTACGAAGAACAGTTTTTGCGTGACGCAGAAAGCCGCAACAGCAGCTACCTGCAAGCCAAGGTACGCGAACAGCATGACGGACTGGTGATCATTGAACTGTCCAGCTACCTGGACACCGGCGGCGCCCACGGTATGCCCGGACGCGGCTTCATCAACTACTCGCGCCAACAGGACAAGGTGCTGACGTTGCAGGACATGCTCCTGCCTGGCCAGGAGGAGGCCTTCTGGCAGCAGGCGCAACTGGCTCACAAGAGCTGGCTGGCGAGCGTCAAGATGGATCAGGACCCGGAGTTCGTGCAAACCTGGCCCTTCCGCAAGACCCCACACATTGCCCTGACGTACGGCGCGCTGATACTCAAATATGAGGTCTACACCATCGCGCCCTACTCCATGGGCCACACTGAGCTGAAGATCCCTTACCCGCGCCTGAACGGCATCCTCAAGCCGGAGCTTTTTCCTGGCCGCGGCTGAATACGCCCACTGAAAGCCCGTACAACAACCCTGCCGACAGCAATGCCGGCAGGGTTGCGCCGACTTCAGGGGAGTAATTCGCCAACAGGTGGTAGATCA
The DNA here is from genome assembly GCF_036348395.1 of Pseudomonas sp. AL 58. Classification (NCBI taxonomy): domain Bacteria; kingdom Pseudomonadati; phylum Pseudomonadota; class Gammaproteobacteria; order Pseudomonadales; family Pseudomonadaceae; genus Pseudomonas; species Pseudomonas sp. AL 58. Next base: position 371,523 of record NZ_JAZBQR010000003.1, on the reverse strand, counting down.
GCACACCGCCACACCAGGCCAGCAACGCCCCCCAGTGCAGTGCCCGTATGCTGATGTCCGCACGGCGACGGCGCCAGATGAAGTGATCCACCAGCACGACGCCAAACAGCGGGGCAAACACCGAGCCAATCAGCAACAAGAAGTTCTGGTACTGCGCCAGTGGCGCCAAACACGCGATCAGTGTGCACACCAGGCCGATGACCAAGGCCAGATGCTCGACTTTCAAGGGCAGCAGCAGGCCTGTCGAAACAGCGGCCGAGTGAATGTCGGCAAACGCGTTTTCCGACTCGTCCAGCAGAATCAATAACAAGGGAATGCCCAGGCCAGCGCCGGCCAGGGCCAACAGCAGTGCATTGGTTTCACCGCTTGGGGCAAATGCCAGGGTGTACGCTACGCCCAGGCTCATCAGCCAGAAATTACCGATAAAAAAGCCGAGCGCCGTGCCACCGAACACCCGCGAAGCACGCTGACCGAAACGCGAGTAGTCGGCAATCAACGGCAGCCAGGACAACGGCATCGCAATCGCGATATCAAAACCCAGTGCAAATGACAGCGAACCATCTCCCGTACGTTGCCAGAGGCTGGCCAGATCTGCCTTGGCGAACAGGTTCCAGGTCAGCCACAGGCAGGCACCCAGCAGCAACCAGATGCCCCACTTGCGCAGGATCCGCCGTACGAAGGTCAACGGGCCACTGACGGCCAGCAAGGTCGCCAGGCCACCAAAGAACAGCGTCCAAAGCAACGGACCGGCCCAGAGGCTCCCGTCACCGAACGCCCGCGCCCCTAACAAGCTAGCGGCATCGCGCATCACAATGATCTCGAACGCGCCCCAACCGATCAGTTGCAGCAGGTTCAACAGTGCCGGCAAAGCCGCCCCCTGCCGCCCCAGGCTCAACCGCAAAGCGGCCATGGCCGAGAGGCCGGTATCACTGCCGATGACGCCGACCGCCGCCAGCAACAACACGCCCACGGCCGTGCCGAGGATAATCGCCAGTAACGCACCCGCAAGCCCCAGCCCCGGACCAAGCAAGGCGCCGGTCTGCAGCACCATCAGGCCAATGCCAAGGGAAAACCACAGGGAAAACAGGTCACGTGCACCGAAGGTACGCTGATGACTGGGAACAGGATGGTCGGGGGAGTAGTGGCTGGATGTGCTCACGGCGATGGTCTCGACAGGGAGAGAGTCAGGTAGTCGTTTGAATCCCATTGCGGCCAAGCCAACCCCCACAGGCACCGGCATGTGCAGTGTCTGTAGGGGTTGGCCTGGTTGCGAGGCGGTGCGCATGGCGCGCCGCCCCAGGGTGTCCTTAGACCTTTTTGTACAACTGGCTGCCTTCCTGGCGGAACCGCTCGGCCTGCTCACGCATGCCTTCCTCGACCGATACATCCAGCGCTTCGATGCGTTGGTTGGCGGCGTACTCGCGCACTTCCTGAGTGATCTTCATCGAGCAGAACTTCGGCCCGCACATGGAGCAGAAGTGCGCGACCTTGGCCGAATCCTTCGGCAGGGTTTCGTCATGGAAGCTGCGTGCAGTGTCCGGGTCCAGGCCAAGGTTGAACTGGTCTTCCCAACGAAACTCGAAGCGCGCCTTGGACAAGGCATTGTCACGGATTTGCGCCCCCGGATGGCCCTTGGCAAGGTCGGCAGCATGCGCAGCGATCTTGTAAGTAATGATGCCGGTCTTGACGTCATCCTTGTTCGGCAGGCCCAAGTGTTCTTTCGGCGTCACATAGCAGAGCATGGCGCAGCCAAACCAGCCGATCATCGCCGCACCGATACCGGAGGTGATGTGGTCATAGCCAGGAGCGATGTCCGTGGTCAGTGGGCCGAGGGTATAGAACGGCGCCTCGTCGCAGCACTCCAGCTGCTTGTCCATGTTCTCTTTGATCAACTGCATCGGCACGTGGCCAGGGCCTTCGATCATGCACTGAACGTCATGTTTCCAGGCAATCTTGGTCAGCTCGCCAAGGGTTTCCAGCTCACCGAACTGCGCTTCGTCGTTGGCGTCGGCAATCGAGCCCGGACGCAGGCCGTCACCCAGCGAGAAGCTGACGTCGTAGGCCTTCATGATTTCGCAAATTTCGTCGAAATGGGTGTAGAGGAAGTTTTCCTTGTGGTGCGCCAGGCACCACTTGGCCATGATCGAACCACCACGGCTGACGATACCGGTCACACGTTTGGCGGTCAGTGGCACGTAACGCAGCAGCACGCCGGCGTGGATGGTGAAGTAGTCCACGCCCTGCTCGGCCTGCTCGATCAAGGTGTCACGGAACAGTTCCCAGGTCAGGTCCTCGGCGACACCGTTGACCTTCTCCAATGCCTGGTAGATCGGCACAGTACCGATCGGAACCGGCGAGTTGCGGATGATCCACTCGCGGGTTTCATGAATGTGCTTGCCGGTGGACAGGTCCATGACAGTGTCCGAACCCCAGCGAATACCCCAGGTCAGCTTGGCCACTTCTTCTTCAATGGACGAGCCCAGGGCACTGTTGCCAATGTTGCCGTTGATCTTCACCAGGAAGTTACGGCCGATGATCATCGGTTCCAGTTCAACGTGGTTGATGTTGGCCGGAATGATCGCACGGCCACGGGCGATTTCCTCGCGGACGAACTCAGGGGTGATCTCTTTCGGAATACTGGCACCGAAGCTGTGACCGGCGTGCTGCTGGTTGAGCAGGCCTGCGGCACGGGCTTCTTGCAGCTTCATGTTTTCGCGAAGGGCAACGTACTCCATCTCGGCCGTGATGATGCCCTTGCGCGCATAGTGCATCTGGCTGACGTTGGCACCGGCCTTGGCCCGACGCGGGTTTTTGACGTGGGCAAAACGCAGTGCGGTCAGCTCCGGGTCACTCAGGCGTTGCTGGCCGAAATGCGAGCTGAGGCCGTCGAGGCGCTCGGTGTCGCCACGGGCTTCGATCCAGGCCGAGCGCACGTCGCCCAGGCCTTTACGCACATCGATCACCACGTTCGGGTCGGTGTAAGGGCCCGAAGTATCGTAGACCAGCACCGGAGCGTTAGGCTCGCCACCGAAGTCGGTCGGCGTATCGTCCAGGCTGATTTCACGCATCGGCACACGAATGTCAGGGCGCGAGCCTTCGACATAAATTTTTCGCGAACGGGTAAAAGGTTGCACGGACTGCTGATCGACCTGAGCCGATTCACTCAGGTTGGCGTATTTTTCTTGTTTACTCATCACAGGCTCTCCAGACGGCATCCAGCGGTGGAATGTCGGAGTGAACCTGAAAGGCACGGACGCACCTGGACTGGTGCTGTGCCATAGTCGGCGATGCCTGGCAGCCTGAAGCTGACTCGACATTCCCGGACCCTGGCACAAGAGGGCTCGCGGGAAGGCGAGCAATCTTGTTCCCTACGCAGGCGCTAACCTGATCAGGTTCAACGGGATCCGGAATTATCCGATCTCAGCCTCAACACAAGGCACCCCGACAAGAACCGGGTCAGTCTAGACTGGAGTGACGCGTAAAGCCACCACTGTAAAACTGCGTACGATCAATGGCGGATATGGCAGATTGTTGCAACATGTCAGCGCAACTACACTGCACTACGCTCTGAACTAAGCGACTATCTAACTCGTTCAAGGATTGCCCTATGCTGCGCAAACTTTCACTGGCCCTTGCCGTGTCTTGTGCTACCAACGGAATGGCCTGGGCAGCAGAAGCGCCCTTGTCCGCAAAGACCGACCTGGTCAGCGTCTATCAAGAAGCAGTCAACAATAACGCCGATCTGGCAGCGGCCCAGGCCAACTACGGTGCTCGCCGCGAAGTCGTACCGCAGGCGCGTGCCGGGCTACTGCCAAACCTCTCGGCCGGGGCCGAGATGCAGAGCAGCCGCACCCAGTTCGATGAACCCTCGACCACCGCCAACCGCAGTGGCAACTCGTGGCAAGCGACCCTGTCGCAGCCGATTTTCCGTGCCGACCGCTGGTTCCAGTTACAAGCGGCACAGGCCGTCAATGAACAAGCGGCACTGGAGCTTTCGGCTACCGAACAGAATCTGATTCTGCAGAGTGCAGACAGCTATTTCAGCGTGCTGCGTGCCCAGGACAATCTGGCGGCGACCAAGGCCGAGGAAGCCGCGTTCAAGCGCCAACTGGACCAATCCAACGAACGCTTTGACGTGGGCCTGTCGGACAAGACCGACGTACTGCAGTCCCAGGCCAGTTATGACACGGCGCGGGCCAACCGGATCCTTGCCCAACGTCAGGTCGAAGACGCCTTCCAGGCACTGATCACCCTGACCAACCGTGAGTACAACGCGATCCAGGGCATCGTCCATACCCTGCCCGTGCAGGTGCCGGTTCCGAACGACGCCACCGCCTGGGTCGACACCGCCGCACGGCAGAACCTGACCTTGCAGGCGACCAACTATGCCGTCAGCGCCGCGGAGGAAACCCTGCGTCAACGCAAGGCAGGGCATGCCCCGACGCTCGATGCAGTGGCCAACTATCAGAAAGGCGACAACGACAACCTGGGGTTCAGCAACCCAACGCCGGGTGTTCGATACGGAGGCGATGTCGAACAACGCAGCATTGGCCTGCAGTTGAACATTCCGATCTACAGTGGCGGGCTGACCAGCTCGCAGGTGCGTGAGGCCTACCAGCGCCTGAACCAGACTGAACAGCAACGCGAGAGCCTGCGCCGCCAAGTGGTGGAAAACACCCGCAACCTGCACCGCGCAGTGAACACCGATGTGGAGCAGGTGCAAGCGCGCAAGCAGTCGATCATCTCCAACCAGAGCGCACTGGAAGCGACCGAGATCGGCTACCAGGTCGGGACACGCAACATCGTCGACGTACTCGATGCCCAGCGTCAGCTGTACACCTCGGTGCGGGACTACAACAACACCCGCTACGACTACATCCTCGACAACCTGCGCCTCAAGCAAGCCGCTGGCACACTGAGCCCGCAGGACCTGCAAGACCTGACGCGCTACCTGAAAGCCGACTACAACCCGGACAAGGACTTCCTGCCGCCGGACCTGGCCAAGGCCGCACAAGCGAACTTCGAGCGCCGCCCCTGACCGCATCACCGGCAAGCCGCACACGGGACCGCAATGGACCGTGCTGGCGCGCCGGTGACACCCTCAGAACAACCGCGCCAACCCGTCCAGCAAGCGCTGCAATGCACCCTGGTTGGCGCGCATCACTGACAACCCCGCATCACCCATGCGCCGAGCGTCGATTGGCAATTCAATCAAGCGGCGCACCTGTGCAGCCAGGCCTTGCGCGTCGTCCACTTCCTGCAAAGCCCCCGCTTCACGCAACATCGCTGCGATTTCCAGAAAGTTGAACAGGTGCGGCCCACTGAGCACCGGCTTGGACAAGGCCGCCGGTTCCAGGACGTTATGCCCGCCATTGGCGACCAGGCTACCGCCGACGAAGGCAATGTCTGCCAACGCATACAGGAACAGCAACTCGCCCATGGTGTCACCGAGCAGTACCTGGGTTTGTTCAGTGACCGCTTCGCCACTGGAGCGGCGCTGTGTCACACACTGCTGCTGACAGAGCTCGAACACAGCGCTGAATCGCTCTGGGTGACGGGGCACGAGAATCAGCAAGGCGTCGGCGTGGTGTTCCAGCAGTTGCCGGTGCGCCTGCAGAATGATCGCGTCTTCGCCCTCATGGGTACTCGCCGCGATCCATACTGGGCGCCGATCCGCCTGCCACTGTGCACGTAACTGGCCGGCACGGACCAACAGCTGAGGATCGATGCTCAGGTCGAACTTGATCGACCCGGTAACCTCAACACATTCGGGACGGGCGCCCAACTGACGGAAACGCTCGGCCTCGGCCTCGGTCTGAACCGCAATCAGGCTCATCTGCGCCAGCATCGGCTGGGTCAGCCTGGCAAATCGCCCGTAGCCACGCGCAGAGCGCTCAGACAACCGGGCATTGGCCAAGGCCACCGGTATACCTCGTTTGGCGCACTGGTTGATGTGGTTGGGCCAGAGCTCGGTTTCCATGATCACCGCCAGGCGCGGCTGTACGTGATCCAGAAAACGTGCCGCCGCCCAGGGCAGATCGTACGGCAGGTAGCAGTGCTGAACGCGCGGCTCATCGGCAAACATCGCCCTGACCCGCTCGGAGCCGGTCGGGGTCATGCACGTGATGGTGATGGGCAGCTGTGGATAACGTTTGAGCAAGGCCCGCACCATCGGCGCTGCAGCAATACTTTCGCCCACCGACACGGCATGCACCCAGATGCCGCCGGTCTGCATCGGTGCAAGGCCCTTGGCAAAGCGCTCGCCGATACGCTTCGCATAGGCTGGCGCCTTGCGCGAGCGCAGGTACAGGCGCAGCGCGACCAGCGGCAGGCCCAGGTGAAACAACAGGGTATAAAGGGTTCTGTTCATGGCGCCGCAGTGTACTAGCCAATGGCGCGCAAGTGCAGTGCGAAGCGTTCAGCCAACCACTGTGCGGCCGGCCCCAGAGGCTCATCCCGCCGCCATGCCAGTTCCACCACCAATGCTGGCGGCGTCCATTCGCTGGCCAACTCGACCATCTGCGTCTGGTAAGTCGGGTACTGCACCACATGCCGGGGCAACCAGGCCCATCCCAGACCTCGCATCAGCAACTCGGCGATGGCGTAGAAACTGTCTGCACGCCAGATCTGCGGGCTGATCGGCTCACCACCGGGGTAGCCGCTCTCCTGAGGGGCAATCAACAACTGACGGTGCTGCGCCAATTGCTGCCGACTGACCCACGGCAGTTGCGCCAACGGGTGATGGATCGCACACACCGTGACCATCTCGACGCTACCCAACGCCCGACGTTCCAGCGCGGCAGGCATATGGTCATGATGGAACAGCAACCCAAGGTCTGCCCGACGCTCAACCAACTTGCGCGCTACATCCCCCTGCGCCCCGCTGGCCAACTGCACTTCAAGCAGCGGAAAACGCTGGGCCAGTTCATCCAGGCTGTCGATCACCGGCTGATAAGGCATGGCCTCATCCTGGGCCACACGCAATTGCGCCTCCTGCCCGCGCATCAGCGCCAGGGCCCGGCCATCCAGGCGCTCGCATTGGCGCAACAGTTCGCGGGCGTCCTCCAGCAACGCCGCGCCTGCTTCGGTCAGGCGCGGTTGGCGGCCGCTACTGCGCTCGAACAGAACGACCCCCAGGTCCTCTTCCAACAAGGCAATGCCACTGCTGATCGCCGACTGCGCCTTGCGCTGCTCACGGGCAACAGCGGAAAACGAGCGCAACTCCGCCACGCGCACGAACAGCCGCACCTGCTCCAGACTCCACTGCTCGCTCATCGCAACCTATCTCCAATATAGATAGCTAATGACTTTACCGCATTCGACCATCCTCTAGAATGCCCACCAACTACGGAGGACACCCACCATGAATGCCTACACCTACCTCGCTATTGCCATCTTCGCGGAAGTCATTGCCACCGCCTCCATGAAAGCTGTCAAAGGCCTGAGCACACCACTGCCCCTGCTGCTGATGGTCTGTGGGTATGCCGTGGCGTTCTGGATGCTGACCCTGGTCGTGCGCAGCATTCCGGTGGGTATCGCGTACGCAATCTGGTCAGGGCTGGGTATCGTCCTGATCAGCATCGCCGCATTGCTTCTCTATGGCCAAAAGCTCGATACCCCCGCCATCCTGGGCATGGCGATGATTGTCGGCGGCGTGGTAGTAATTCAGGTGTTCTCAAAAACCGCCGGGCATTGATGCCAGGCAGGGTGCAAACCGCCGCAGGCTGTATACTGCGCTCCTGTCCCAGCTTGTGAGGTTTGTACATGCCATCGGTTATTTCTACCGACGTCCTGATTGTCGGCGCAGGGGTCGCAGGCCTCTGGCTCAATGCGCGCCTGCGTCGTCAGGGCTATTCGACGGTTCTGGTAGAGCGCGACAGCCTCGGTGGCGGGCAAACCCTGAAATCCCAGGGGATCATCCATGGCGGCGCCAAGTACGCCCTGCACGGCGCCCTGACCGGTGCCTCGGAAGCTATTGCCGACATGCCTCGGCGCTGGCGCGAAGCCCTGGCCGGTAGCGGCGAACTGGACCTGTCCGGCGTGCGCCTGCTGTCAGAAGCGCACTACCTGTGGTCCCCGGGTACCCTGGCGGGCAATCTCACCAGTTTCTTTGCCAGCAAGGCCGTGCGCGGCCGGGTCGATCAGGTCAAGGGCGAGCAGCTGCCACCTGCCCTGCAGGATCGCGCCTTCAAAGGCAAAGTCTACCGCCTGGCCGAACTGGTCATTGATGTACCCAGCCTGCTCGATCGCCTGGCGACCCTGGCCGGTGACAGCCTGCTCGCCGGTGAGCGGATCGAGCCGTTGCGCGAAGGCGATGAACTGGTCGGCCTGCGGGTCGATGGCCGCGAGATCCGTGCGCAGCGCGTAGTGCTGAGCGCGGGCGCCGGCAACGCCGAACTGCTCACGGCACTTGGCCTTAGCCAGCCGGCCATGCAAACACGCCCCCTGCACATGGTGCTGGCCAAAGGGCCAAGCCTGAAACCCCTCTATGCCCATTGCCTCGGTGGCGGCCCCAAACCACGCGTCACCGTCACCACCCACCCGGCGGCCGATGGCCAGTGGGTGTGGTACCTGGGCGGCGACCTTGCAGAAGCAGACGGCGTTGCACGCGAACCGGATGCACAGGTCGCGGCAGCGAAGAAGGAAGTGGCCAGCCTGCTACCCTGGGTCGATCTCAGTCAGGTGCGCTGGGCAACCCTGCGGGTTGATCGGGCAGAGCCGGCACAATCAGGACTGGTACGCCCAGACAACGCCTTCCTCGCCGAGCAGCAACGCTTGTTGGTCGGCTGGCCAACCAAACTGGCGCTGGCACCCGACTTCGCCGATCGCGTAATGGCCAGCCTGACGCGCGACGGTATTACGCCCGGGGCCTGTAGCACACTGCCGGAACTGCCAAAGCCGCCCATTGCCCCACCTGTCTGGGAACAGTTGCTGCCATGAACCAAGCCACCCTGCATGACCTGCACCGCCCGCTGGGCAGCCTGGGCCTGATGGTCTCGCCACTGGGCCTGGGCACCGTCAAACTGGGCCGCGACCAAGGCGTGAAATACCCCAACGGCTTCACGATCCCGGATGACCGTGAAGCCCGTCAGTTGCTCGACCAGGCCCGCGACCTGGGCATCAACCTGATCGACACAGCACCCGCCTATGGCCGCAGCGAAGAACGCCTTGGCCCGCTGCTGCGTGGCCAGCGGCATGAGTGGGTGATCGTCAGCAAAGTGGGCGAAGAGTTCGACAACGGCCTTTCGAGTTTCAACTTCAGCGCGGCCCATACCCGCCTCTCGGTCGAGCGCAGCCTGACGCGCCTGGAAACCGACTGTATCGACCTGGTACTGGTGCACTCTGACGGCAACGATCTGCATATCCTTGAGCAGGAAGGCGTTTACGAAGCCCTCGCGCAGCTCAAGCAGGAAGGCAAGATCCGCGGCTTTGGCCTCTCCGGAAAAACCGTCGCCGGTGGTTTGAAGGCTCTGGAACAAGGCGATTGCGCCATGGTCACCTACAATCTCAACGAGCAGGGCGAACGACCGGTGCTGGACTATGCCGCCGCGCACGGCAAAGCCATTCTGGTGAAGAAGGCACTGGCCAGCGGCCATGTCTGCCTGCACGCGGACGAAGATCCCGTACGTGCCAGCTTTGAGCTACTGTTTGCCCATCCCGGCGTCAGCAGTGCTATTGTCGGCACCATCAACCCCGTACACCTGGCCCATAACGTGGCCACCGTTGCCCAGGTATTAAGCAAGCGCTGAGCCGCCGTCGCGGCCGACCCCAACGCAAGAAGGAGCCGACATGCCGCGAACGCTGATCCGCAAGAACCCCAGCAACTTCAAGACACTGCCGCTCCATGTCGAAGCCAGCCCGGAAGGGCTGAGCTACCAGAGCATCGGCAAACCGCTGAATTTTGCCCAGACCCTGCAGCGGCGCAAACCCATCCAGTTGGGCGATCACCAACACTTCGTGGCCGAGCTGGCCAACCTCGGGGTGTCGGTGCGACTGACGCTGCAATGGCAGAACCGCGACTATTGGGTACTGGTGCGCCAGCGCCGTCAGGACCGGGGCGATGTCGTGCTCAAGCTGATCTCCGGTTATGTCCCCGCTCAGGAACTGAACCTGCCGCTGCACACTGCGATACAGGAAGTGGCCGAGGAATGCCTGCTGGAGACGCCCGAGGGGTGGCTGAGTGGACGCTTCAACGAAACCTGGTTACCGGCGCCCTATGCTGAAGCCCTGCACTACCGTGACGCCCTGCCCTTTGTCGTGACGCCACTTTCAGGTGCCGCACGGCCCGTACGCTGCGCCAACCTGCAACTGTTGGAACGGCCACGGGCCTATGTGCATCTACCCACGGCGTCGCTACAACTGGTCTATGACCTGCGCCTTCAGGTACCCAAGGAAGCGAGGTCGCTGAGCCTGTTCCACGTCGACGAACGCCTGGAAGGCGACCAACTGGTCGCTCGGCTAAATCGCAGCCGACCCGACCTTTACCTGATGCCACTCGAAGACGGACGACCCCTGGCTGAGCTCTACACGCTGAAGAAGGATCGTCTGAACCCGGCCAGCACCCGCGGCGTGTATCTGGCTGAGAGTTTTGCCCGGCAGGACGGCTGGGTCGTCAAGGAAGAGCGTATTCGCTGGAAGGACTGGCTCAGGCAGGAAGGCCTGAGCCCGGCCCGCAGCGAGTCTGGGCTGAGTCGCCTGACGGGCAAGGCCAGGCAACTGCTGCAGATGGCCCGTGGCAGCCTGCACAAGTAGCGCAGGCTGTTCGGGTCAGTTTTTGCGGATCTTCTCGACGATCGCTGTGGTCGAGCTGTTTTCCACCAGCCCCAACACCTTCACGGTTCCGCCGTAGGCCCTGACGATCTCGGCGCCGACCACCTGGTCAATACCATAGTCGCCACCTTTGACCAGCACGTCCGGCTTGAGCTGGCTGAGCAGGTTCTCCGGGGTCGCTTCAGGGAAGCTGATGACCCAGTCGACAGCACCCAGGCCTGCCAGCACTGCCATCCGCCGGTCCACGCTGTTGATCGGGCGACCTGGCCCTTTCAGGCGGCTGACCGATGCATCATCGTTTACCGCCACGATCAGTCGATCACCCTGGGCACGCGCCTGCTCCAGGTAGGTCACGTGGCCCGCGTGCAGAATGTCGAAACAGCCGTTGGTGAACACGATTTTCTCGTTGTGCGCCCGGGCATCATCGATGGCCAGCAGCAACTGCTCCAAGCCCAACACGCCGCGTTCGGAACCTTCCTCGCGCTGAATGGCGCGGCGCAGCTCCGGTGCACTGATGGCTGCAGTACCGAGCTTGCCCACCACGATACTGGCGGCCAGGTTAGCCAGGCCCACTGCCTGCGGAAGCGCTTCACCGGCCGCGATGGCCGCCGCCAGTGTGGAAATGACCGTATCGCCAGCACCGGTGACGTCGAAGACTTCACGCGCACGCGCAGGCAAGTGCAAGGCCGGTTGCTCTGGACGCAGCAGGGTCATGCCATGCTCGCCACGAGTCACCAGCAACGCACCCAATTCAAGTTCGCGCATCAACTGACTGCCCTTGGCGACCAACTCGGTCTCGTCAGCGCAACGTCCAACGATGGCCTCGAACTCGCTCAGGTTGGGCGTGATCAGGCTGGCACCACGGTAGATGGAGAAATCCTTGCCCTTGGGATCAGCCAACACCGGAATACCTTTGGCACGGGCGGCCTGGATCAGGCTTTGATGGTTCTTCAACGCACCCTTGCCGTAGTCCGACAACACCAGCACCTTGACGCCGTCCAGCAAGGCATCAACTTCGGCACCGAGCGACAACGGGTCGGTGGCGAAAGGTTCTTCAAAGTCGATACGCAGCAACTGCTGGTGACGACTCATCACCCGCAATTTGACGATGGTCGGCTGATGGGCAATACGCTGGAAGATCGAACGGACACCGGCCGCCTTCAGGCTATTGGTCAAGCTGTCGGCCGCTTCGTCCTGGCCGGTAACGCCGATCAGCAACGCCGGCGCACCCAGCGCAGCAATGTTCAAGGCAACGTTCGCTGCACCGCCCGGGCGGTCCTCGATCTGTTCGACCTTGACCACCGGCACCGGGGCCTCAGGCGAAATACGTGAGGTGCCGCCATGCCAGTAGCGGTCGAGCATGACATCGCCGACCACCAATACCGGGGCTTGATCGAAACGCGGCATGGACAACTTCATGGGTAACCCATATACAAAATGAACAGGGGCGGAATATTAGCACAGGCGAAACAGAGGCTTGATTGCCGCCGCACACGCGGGCGCTCACACGCCGATTGGCAGCCGGGGCACAGCAGGCCCCGGCATTCATGCATCAGGTGATGTCGGCCTTGCTTGGCTCGTCCAGCCCCATCGCATGCAGGCGGGCGTAATAGCCGTTCTCCGCGATCAACTGGCTGTGTGTACCGCGCTCGACGATACGCCCCTGATCCATCACGAGAATCAGGTTGGCCTTTTCGATGGTCGACAGTCGGTGGGCGATCACCAGGGTGGTTCGACCTTTCATGACCTGATCCAGCGCAGCCTGAATGTGCCGCTCCGACTCGGTATCCAGCGCCGAGGTTGCCTCGTCAAGAATCAACAGCGGGGCATTCTTGAGCAATGCCCGAGCAATTGCCAGGCGCTGACGCTGGCCACCAGACAACAGCACGCCGTTCTCACCGACCTCGGTGTCGAAACCATGCGGCAACTGCTCGATGAAGTCCTTGGCATAGGCGTCGGCAGCCGCTGCTTCGATCTGCTCACGCGGTGCTCCGGCCAGGTCGCCATAGGCGATGTTGTTGGCCACAGTATCGTTGAACAAGGTGACGTGCTGGGTGACCTGGGCAATGTGCCGACGCAGGTTACGCAGGCGATACTCCTCGATTTCCACGCCGTCCAGCAGGATCTGGCCCTGCTCGTGGTTGTAGAACCGCGGAAGCAGGCTGGCGAGGGTCGACTTGCCGCTGCCGGAACGCCCCACCAGTGCGATCATCTGACCGGGCTCGGCACTGAAACTGATGTCATTGAGCACCTGACGCTCGGTGCCCGGGTAGGTAAAGCTCAGGTTGCGCACTTCAAGGCGACCGCTGACGCGCTCACGCTCCACCGTCCCAGTGTCACACTCGGGCTCAACATCCAACTGCTCGAAAATACTCTCGGCCCCGGCCACACCCTTCTGGATGGTCGAGCTGACTTCCGACAACTGGCGAATCGGCTTGGGCAACAAGCCCGCGGCAGTAATGTAAGCCACCAGATCACCGGCAGAAGCATCTCCGCGCAAGAACAGCACCAGGAACATCAGCACGGCCATGGCCGAATAGATCACCAATTGCAGCATTGGTGTATAGATCGCACCGGTCTTGGTCATCCGCAGCTGTTTGTTGGTGTTGGTCTGGCTGGCATTGGCAAACCGCTCCTGCTCATAGCGCTCACCACCAAAACTGCGCACCACGCGATAGCCTTGAATGGTTTCCGAAGCGACATGGGTCACATCCCCCATCGCCACCTGGATTTTCTTGCTCTGCTTGCGGAATTTCTTGCTGGCGGTACCGACCATGACTGCAATAAGCGGCAGGATCGCCAGCATGACCAGCGTCAGCTTCCAGTTCATCCACAACAGGTAGATGAACAGGAAAACAACGGTCAGGCCTTCGCGAATCACCACCTTGATCGCATCGGTCGCCGCCCCCGTGACCATGGTCACGTTGAAGGTAATCCGCGAGATCAGATGGCCGGAGTTGTGGCTGTCGAAGTAGCGATTGGGCAGAACCAGCAGATTGTTGAACAGCTCAACCCGCAGGTCATGCACCAGGCCAAGGGAGACCTTGGCCAGAAAGTAGTTACCCAGGAAGGAGCCAAGCCCCTGCCACGCGGCAATGGCCACGATCAGCAAGGGCACCGCCTGGAGCAACTGCAGGTCGCGCAGGTACGGCACATTGGGGAACAACACCGCTTCGGGGTTGCTCAAGCCGTCGACGAAGTATTTGAGAATGCCCGCCAGCATCGGCTGGGTCGAGGCAAAGATCACAAAGCCAACAATGCTCAGCAGGAAAATGCCTATATAAGGCTTCACATAGCTCAGCAGCCGAAAGTAAATTTTCAGACTGGAGCCCTGCTCCGCCTCTCGCGGTGTTTCAGCCATCTTCGAGCTCACTGTTCTGGTAGAACGGAAAATTTTATCACAGCCGACGTGATGGGCATGCCATCACAGGAACTCGGCTCACCGTAAAGCGCAATCACAGGCTCATGATGCCCGCGCTGCCAATGAATCAAAGCATCCTGCCATGGTGCATTCCTGAAGTTTTCGGCATTATGGCCTGTCATTTTGCGTGCCATTTTCAACAAGGCCTCAACCATGCAATGCTCCCGGCTCACTCAGGCCGACCTCGAACAGCTGATACTCGGCGCCCAGATCCTGGAGGCCGATAGCTTTGGCGCGAAAGTCTACCTGCTCGAGAACGGTAATATTCTTAAACTCTTCAGGCGCAAGCGTTTTTTCTCTTCGGCGCTGCTGCGACCCTACTCCCGTCGCTTCATCGACAATGCCGTACGCCTGGAAGCATTTGGCATCCCCACACTGCATGTACTAGCCCATTACCGACTCGACGAACCCGGCAAGACTGCAGTGCTGTACCGCCCGCTGCCCGGCAAGACCTTGCGCCAAATCAGCCAACAGCCCGGCTTCAGCTGGCAGAAAACGCTGCCGGAAATGGTGTCGCTGATTCGCAAGCTGCACCACTGCGGGATCTATTTTCGTTCACTGCACCTGGGCAATATCGTCGTGACACCCGACAGTCACCTGGGGCTCATCGACGTAGCGGACATGAAATTTCTCCGGGCACCCTTGCCTGAACGCATGATCAAACGCAACGTGCAGCATTTTGCCCGTTACCTGTCTCGCGAGCAGCTCAGCGAAGCGTTTCCACTCGTTGAGCTGGAACATGCGTTACTGGCCCGCTGAAGCAGACACCGGAGCCAGCAGATCGCGGGAGGTCTGGCTGAACGTTTGCCAGGCCTGCACGGGTGCCAAGGCTCGGTACTGGGCACTCGCTACCTCGACGACAGGTAGCGCAGCACAGCGCTCGATGGCCTGCGCCCATGCCTGGGTATCACCCACGGGCGCGTAGCATCCATCCTCGCCCAGTTGCTCGCGGAAAACGGCCAGATCGCTGCATAGCACCGGCACACCGGCCAGAACAGCCTCCTGCAGCACCAGGCCCAGCCCTTCCGAATAGGAGGGAATCAACACCCAGTCGAAAGCGCGATAGAGCTGATCACAGCCAGAAAAGTGCCCCGGCAGAATGACCTTCCCGAGCAGCCCGAGTCGCTCGACACGCGCTTCAAGATTCACGCGCTCAGCACCCTCACCAAGAATAAACAAACGCAGATCGGGGTGCGCCCTCGATGCCTGGGCAAAGGCATCGATCAGATAATCGAAACCCTTGCTAGCGACCAGACGCCCGACAGCGCCCATTACCCTGACCCCGTCCGTACTCACCCCCAGTGTCTGCCGAGCCTGTTCACGTGCGAACAGTGCGGCTTCAAAGCACGAGGGCTCAAGCGCACTGCGCAACACGGTCACCGGCAAGCCTGTCGTGCCTTGCAGTGCATCGGCAAGCGTGCGAGAAACGGCAACCAACGTCATCTGAGAGGTAGGGAGGGACTTGAGCAACGAGACATCGGCCGTACTCAGACGTGTCTCGCCATGAAAAAGGACGGCAACCCGGACACTGGGCAAGCTGCGCAGGACCGGGAGCAACAAGCGCGCTACACCCACACCGTCGAGCAGCACCGCACCGGCATCAGCCTCCAGCAAGGCCTTGCGAAAACGCGCGCGCAACCAAGGGCCAAGCAGTTTCCAGACGTGCCGCCCCTTGATCAAGCGCGGGGACAGGTTCCATTCCAGGCTTGGCGACCCAGCACTGTCGGACAAGGCACGGCCTTGCAGCAACCAGTTGATGACTGAAGTTCCGGGCGCCGCCAGCGAAAGAATCTGCTGATGGACCTTGTGCACTGAAACAAAAGGCGAGCCACCAGCCCACATGATGTTGATCACGTTCATGAGGCAGCACACTCTGCTTCACGCCATACGAAAATGACACAGGCGAACGCATCCACTGAAAAAGCCAATGTCATCTCCATTGATAAAATCCATTCCACACTTTACTGCACAATCCGAACAGCGCGCATGAACACGACGAATACATGACGCCAAAAAGGCAGGATATTGCCACAAACCGAGCGCCTGATGCGGAGCAGTTCTGCCCTTCGCCGCCTGCGCCTGGCTAACCCCTCAAGCGCAAAAGGCTCAGGTTGAAGTAATCGAAGACGTTACGCCGGCATGCCTGCTGAAACCAGGGCATACCGGCACATTGCCTGGGCCACTCAGAAACCCAGGCTTAGCCGTAGGCGCTGCCAACCGTTCAACGCCGGGCGAGGCCGAAGAGGCGGTTGCAACTGCTCGACAATGCTGCGTCCGACCTGAGCAAAACTGAAGCGCGAAACCGCAAGATCACGGCCGTTGACAGCAATACGCTGCGCCAGCGCAGGATCTGCACGCAGGATGTTCAACTTTTCCTGCAACTGGGGAATGCTGCCATACAGCACGACGTTGTGCATATCCTGCAAACCCAGCGCACGGTTTTCGGCATCGCCCTGATCGTAAGCGAGCAGTACGCAGCCACACGCCATGGCTTCGAAGTTCTTGATCATGTACTCGCCCATGCCAACATCAGCGCTTACAAAAAAACGAATCCGGTTAAGCGTATCGCAGTACTCTTCACCCGATTTTGTTCGGGTAACGACCAGATTTTCGACCTGAGCCAGTTCATCGAGCAAGGCTTTGCGACCGCTGTAGGCAACGCTGTTGGTGCTGCCAACGAATGCCAACTCGATGTCCCGCTCACGCCCCTGATCAGCCAGCAACTGCTGGTCATACCCCTTGGGCACGAACACCGCATCAAACCCTTCCTGCCGCAGACGCTCGCTGACCATGTAGCCGGAGCTGATCACGCGCGCCCAAGGCAGCTTGCGATAATGCTTGCTGAAAGCACCGGTGTACTTGCAGGGAATGTAATTCTGGTAAGCATCGTGCTCGAGGATGACCAGGTTGGGAACCGTACGAATGAAACCGACCTGCCGTATCTCCTGCTTGAAGCGCAGGAAGAAGATGATCCGGTCATACTGGCTGACGTCGATTTCACGGCGAAAGTACGCACGTAGATTGCGCTGATCGGCGCTGGTCAACCAACGCAGGTCGCACTCGCAATGCTCAGCAACCCCTTCGTACAAGCGATCCAGAATGGCCCGCTGTTCCTTCTGCACCAGAAATAGAACTTTCATTGTCTTCCTTACGGCGCATGCGCTACCGCTATCAATCACGCCCTGGACCTACAGATCCCGGCGCCAGAACAATTCATGTCGACGCACTGCTTTACGGAAAAACTCATTCTCACCGTAGGGCGACGCTTTGCGGCCTGCCAGCCAGCGCTGCAACAGGCGTCGCAGGCGCCGCTTGAACGGGGGAGCAGGCTGCAGGTCATGCATCATGCCCAGCGCCATGGCCTTGTCACGCTGTGCATTCAGGTCAAGCACCAGGCTATGCGGAGTCCAGCCTTGGCCAGCCTCCATTTGCGGTGGCAACGCCACGCCTGCACCGCTGTCGCCCATCGGCCAACGATCGTTGTCATGCAGGTGGTTGGCGTAGCACAACAGGGTTTCAGGCTGCCATTCAAGGCCTTGCAAGGCTTCAAGCACCGCCGCCTGGGCGCACACGTGATCGGGGTGAGGGTCGAGTGTAGGGTGCGGCATCACCAGCACCTGTGGACGCGCCAGCACAATCAGCGCTCGCAAGTCAGCCAGCAGGTTGTTCCAGGTCGGAGCACCATCGTGATCGCCTGGCAAGGCAAGACTATTGAACTGCCGGAACAGCCGCGTGTCGGCCATCTCGGCTTCCCGAGAAGCCATCGGCTGATCCGGTGCAGCTTGCATAGCAGGCAATTGCAGGCAGAAGTACCCCAACTGTACGCACTGCGTCTGCGGCACACCTGCCCAGCGTGGCACCGCAATACTGTCCCAGGCACGCAGACGCCCCTTGAGGCGTGCAGCCTCGGCACGCTCAAGGCCCATCTGCTGGTAATGCTCTGCCTCGATCTCACCCGCCGTCAGTGTCACGATCCAGGATTCTGCGGCCTTGCTGTAAAGGCCATAGGCGGCCAGCTCGGCATCATCGGCATGAGGCGCAATGACCATCACCCGCCGCGGGTGCAGGTCACCGTTGCGCACGACCCACAGTTGCGATGCATCCAGCACCCGACAATGCCGGCCACGCAGGCGCAGATTACCTGCCATTACAGCCGTCGCCTGGCCCGTCAGGTTGAGGTAGCGCACGCCTCGCACACCGCGCTCGAACGTCTGCAGGTCCGGGACGTCACCGCCCAGCACCTCGACGGCAGGGTCGAAGAAACGCCCTAGCCAGGTACATTTCAGGCGGACCTGAAGAATCAATGTTTCGTCACCCGTTACTGGCAATGGCTGAGTCACGCGCAGGCCCTGGCCGGCCAGTGACACCGCAACCGGCTCACAGCCTTCAGGGAATGTGTACTGATAATCCTCGGCTGGCGAATAGAACAAGTGGTCGGCGAACCACGCTTCGTGGGCCACCCACAGCAGCGGCAACAGCACCAGTGGCAACCACCAGTGAACGCCGACACCCACGCCGAGCAGCACGAGCAGGCCGAGCAGCAAGCCCAGGCGCTTGTTGCGCCGATGGCGCTTGAGCAACTGTTGCTTGCGGCTCACACCTGAAACACCGGAACGGGGTTGCACCATCGGTCCTTGTACTCGCGATCGGAACGACCGAAAGAAAACCGCAACGGCTTGTTCCGCGCACGGGCGTCTTCCCAGGCGCTCTGTGTGTTGAGGAAGCTCAGTACGCTGCCAGGGCTGAACGCCTTGGTTTCGGGATCGACACCGCCATTGACGTACTCAACGCTGATCCATTCCGGCGCTTCAACCCGATACACCAATTGAATGGCGATGGGGGCACCGTCAAGAAACAACACCGAACCGATCAACAGCTCACGCAAGCGCTCAAGCACTTCGGCCATACGCTCGGCACCGGTGGCCGGGAACGTCCAGCGGCGCTGGAACAGGTCGCAGTACATGGCCGCCAGCTCCGCACTGCTGAAGTCGGTCACAGGACGAACCTGCCCACCCGCCTCTTCCAGCAGACGCAACTCGCGGCGCTGGTTGTAACGGAATTTCTTCGACAGGTCTTCCGGGGTCCTGGCCATGGCCAAGGACTCCACTTGCGGTTTGAGGTTGGCGAAACGGCCCTGATTCAACTCGGAGAGGTAACGCCCGGCATGCCGCAGCGGCGCCTGAGCATCGGCCGCAGCAGGCAGAATCAACTCGGCATTACCCAAGTCGAACAAGCCTTTCTTGCCCGCACGCTTGAGCACGTCCTTGGACAGCGCCAGGTAGCGCCCCCAGGTTGGAATCACCGCCTTCAGCTCACCCTGTGCTTCCCAGGCCAGGTAGCGCACCGGGATCTCGGCAAGGTCAGCCAATTGCGCGACCACCAACGGGTGAGTGGCAACGCTGCCACCAAAACGCTGCCAGGCCTGTTCATAGGCAGCAGCATCTACTTCGTGCCAGCCACGTTCGCGCCAGCCTTTGATTCGATTGAGCATCAAGCCTCCGCAGCCAATGCGCTGACGGCTGGCAGCTGCCAGAAGGACTCACGTACGGCAACATCGGAAAAACGTTCACGCAGACGCTGCAGCATGCGCTCGGCGCAGGCCTGGCGTTGCGACTCATCCAGGCCGGCCAGGTGCTGCAGCCCTTGAGCAAGGCGCTCGGCATCACCCAGCGGGAACAGAATACCGACCCCCTCGACGACCTCCTTTGCCCCACCACAAGCTGTCGCCAACAGCGGCAAGCCAGCAACCATGGCCTCCAGCAGAACCATCCCGAACGGCTCGTGATCGGAGCTCAGGGCAAAAGCATCGAATGCGCGGAAATAGCGACGACCGTCTGCTACCTGGCCCAGGAAATCGACCTGTCCGGCGATTCCCAGTTCGGCAGCCAGCGCCTTGAGGCTCTCGTCCAGGCGCCCCTTGCCCATGATCGCCAGACGAGCACCGGCCGGCAGCCCCGGCAGCGCCTTGGCAAAGCCGCGCAGCAGCGTGGCCTGGTCCTTGTCCGGGTGCAGGCGACCGACGTTGGCGACGATCCAGGCCTGCGGGTCCAACCCCAGGGCCTGACGCGCTTCGGCAGCAGGCAACAAGCTGGCCTGCAGCGCCTCGATGTCGACACGGTTGTAAAGGGTCTGGATACGCTGCTCCGGCCACTTCGGCAAACAGTGGCGCATGTCGTCGCGTACTGCGTCAGAGACGCCGAGCAGGCTCAGGCGTCGACGGAACAGGTTGGCAAACAACTGCCGGCTGCCACGCTTGTAATCGCTGAATGCGTGATGCACACCGATCACCGGCATATTCGTCGCCAGCAAGGCCACATAGATCGGCTTGAAACGGTGGGCAATGCAGAAGCTGAAACGGCGGCTGGAAGCAATCCGGCGCAATGCGCGAATCGCCCCCAGCTTCAGGCCGCGAACGGCCTTCGAGCTGAATTCCATGAACAGCACTTCGTCAGACGCACAGCCAGCAGCCACCTGTGGATCGGCAGCACCGGTCAGGAAAACCGTGGTAACCCGGTAACCCGTGCCCGCAAACAGGCTGGCATACTGACGGGCACAGTCCAGGAACGGCCCGTCATAACCATGACAGAACTGCAGGACATGCCGCTCAGCCGATGGTGTCATAACTGTCCGCACCGTCCTTGACCACCAGAATGTCTTCCATGATCAGGTATTGCAGGTCGGAGCCGAAGAACATGTTCAAGGCGTCGGTCGGCGAGCAGATCATCGGTTCGCCACGACGGTTGAGCGAGGTGTTCAGCGACACACCGTTACCCGTCAGGTCTTCCAGCGCTTTCATCATGTCGTAGTAACGCGGGTTGTACTCACGCTTGAGTACTTGAGCCCGCGAAGTGCCGTCTTCATGGACAACTTCCGGCACGCGGGTTTTCCACTCTTCCGCCACTTCAAAGGTGAAGGTCATGAATGGCGCCGGGTGATCGACCTTGATCATCTGCGGGCCGACCGTGTCGAGCATCGACGGGCAGAATGGCCTCCAGCGCTCGCGGAACTTGATCTGCTCGTTAATCCGGTTAGCCACGCCCGGCACGCTCGGGCAGCCGATGATCGAACGACCACCCAGGGCACGTGGCCCAAACTCCATGCGGCCCTGGAACCAGGCCACCGGATTGCCGTCGACCATGATCTTGGCGATGCGCTGCGGCATGTCGTCGATCTTGCGCCATTTTGGCTGGCTCGGATGACGGGCACAGGCGGCGATCACGTCCTCGTTGGAGTACGCAGGGCCGAGGTAGACATGCTCCATCTTCTCGACCGGAACGCCACGGGCGTGCGACACATAGGCCGCCGCACCGACAGCGGTACCGGCGTCACCGGAAGCCGGTTGAACGAACAGCTCCTTCAGGTCCGGACGGGCGATGATCTTCTGGTTCAGCTTGACGTTCAGCGCACAACCACCGGCAAACGCCAGCTTGCCGGTTTCCTTGAGGATGTCGCCCAGGTAATGGTCGATCATCTGCAACGCCAGTTTTTCGAACAGCGCCTGCATGCTGGCCGCATAGTGGATGTACGGCTCGTCGGCGATATCGCCTTCACGCTTCGGCCCCAGCCACTCGATCAGTTTTGGCGAGAAGTAGAAGCCCTTGCCCTTCTCTTTATGGCGGCGCAGGCCGATGACGTTGGCGTATTCGGTGTTGATTTCCAGCTCGCCATTCTCAAAGCTGGCCAGACGCGAGAAGTCATACTTGCTGGCATCGCCATACGGCGCCATGCCCATGACCTTGAACTCGCCATCGAGCATTTCGAAACCGAGGAACTCGGTGATCGCACCGTAAAGGCCGCCGAGGGAGTCCGGGTCGAAGAACTCCTTGATCTTGTGAATCTTGCCGTTTTCGCCATAGCCGAAGAACGTGGTGGCGTACTCGCCCTTACCGTCGATCCCGAGGATCGCAGTCTTCTCCTTGAAGCCAGAGCAGTGGTAAGCGCTGGAAGCGTGAGCCAGGTGGTGCTCGACCGGCTCGATCTTGATCTTCTTCGGATCAAAGCCCAGTTGCTCCAGGCACCAGACGATTTTCTTGCGGTAACGCTTGTAACGGCGGTTGCCCATCAGAATCGCGTCAAGGGCACGATCAGGGGCATACCAGTAACGCTTGGCGTAGTGCCAGCGAGCCTTGCCGAACAGGCTGATCGGGGCAAACGGAATCGCGACGACATCGACGTCGGACGGTTTGATCCCGGCCTGCTCCAGGCAGAACTTCGCCGATTCGTAGGGCATGCGGTTCTTTGCATGTTTATCGCGCACGAAGCGCTCTTCTTCAGCGGCAGCAATCAGTTTGCCGTCGATATACAGGGCCGCGGAAGGATCATGGCTAAGGGCGCCGGACAGGCCAAGAATCGTCAATGCCAAGGGTCTAGCCTCTTCAAACTTTTAAAATGTGCCCCTGCGCGTGTGGCAAGCGGCAGCCAAAGAGCGGGATTATAACGTAAAGCAGCGCGCAACCCAGCACTGCGCGCCGACTCATTCAGCGATCAACCAGTCCATACGCCAGCTGCCTTGTGTCTGACCGAGTACTTGCGCAAGCCATGGCAGCAGCTCGCGCAACTCCTCTTCCAGCCCCCATGGCGGATTGGCAATGGCCAGGCCGGAACCGTTCAGGCTTTGCGGGGTATCCAAGGGATGCACCAGCAATTCAACCCGCAGCAGTTTCGGCGCCCCTGTACTGGTCAAGTCCTGATAAAAGCGCGTCAGTTGACGCTCTTCCTTGATCGGGTACCAGATCGCCGCGACGGTCTGTCGCATACGGCCGATGGCCTCTTTCATGGCCTGACTGCATCGCTTGAGCTCGTCGAGTTGCTCAAAAGGCGGGTCGATCAGCATCACCGCACGCTTCTCCTGCACGGGCAGCAAGGCACGCGGCACGTGCCAGCCTTCGCCAAGGTGCACTGCAACACGTCGATCACCTTTCATGTTCTCTTTGAGCAGACGACCGTCTTCCGGGTGTTTCTCATTGAGCAGCACGCGATCCTGATCACGCACCAGACGCCGCGCCAGCTCAGGCGAACCCGGGTAATAGCGCAATTCGCCATCCCGGTTCATGCGCTTGAGGATGCGCAGGTAATCGGCAGCCAACTCGGGCAGGTCGTCACGCCCCCACAGGCGCCCGATACCCTCAAGGTACTCGCCGGTGCGTGTCGCCTGATCGCCCTGCAAGTCATACAAGCCAAGGCCGGCGTGGGTATCGATGTAGGCGAACGGCTGCTCCTTGCGCGACATCAGCGCAATGAGGCGGGTCAACACAAGGTGTTTGAAGACGTCGGCATGGTTGCCGGCGTGGAAGGCGTGACGATAGTTCATGGCAACTCCTGCAAGGCCGACAAGTTTACCCTGTCGCAGGGGCCAGGCAAAACGACAACGGCCCGACCTCTGGAAGAGATCGGGCCGTTGTCAGGCATAGACCAGCATTAACCGATCAATGACCCTTCTTGAACGCCTCGTCGGCCTTCTCAAAACGGGCAACCATACCTTGCGACGGACGACCCAGGGTGCTGACCAGCACGATTGCCAGGGCGCCCAGGATGAAGCCCGGGATGATTTCGTACAGGCCCAGCAGGGCGAAATGCTTCCAGACAACCACGGTAATCGCACCGACCAGGATACCGGCCAGCGCACCATTACGGGTCATGCCTTTCCACAGCACGGAGATCAGTACCACAGGACCGAAGGCAGCGCCGAAGCCCGCCCAGGCATAGCTCACCAGGCCCAGGACCTTGTTCTCAGGGTTGGCGGCGATGCCAATCGCAATCAGCGCTACGGCCAGCACCATCAGACGACCGACCCAGACCAGCTCAAGCTGAGAAGCACTCTTGCGCAGGAAAGCCTTGTAGAAGTCTTCGGTCAACGCACTGGAGCACACCAGCAACTGGCAGCTCAGGGTGCTCATTACGGCAGCCAGAATAGCCGACAGCAGCACGCCCGCGATCCATGGGTTGAACAGGATCTTGGCCAGCTCGATGAACACACGCTCATGGTTCTCGGTCACAGGGCCGGCCAGATCAGGGTGCGCCGAGAAGTAGGCAATACCGAAGAAGCCGACGGCACAGGTACCGACCAGGCACAGGATCATCCAGGTCATGGAGATACGGCGAGCCTTGGCGATCGACTTGACCGAGTCTGCCGCCATGAAGCGCGCCAGGATGTGCGGCTGACCAAAGTAACCCAGACCCCAACCCATCAGCGAAATGATGCCGACAAAGGTAGTGCCTTTGAGCATGTCGAAGTTCGACGGGTCTTGCGCTTCGATGGCCAGGAAGGTCGTATCGACGCCACCGGTGGCGAGCAGAACAATGATCGGCGTCAGAATCAGCGCGAAGATCATCAGGGTCGCCTGGACGGTATCGGTCCAGCTCACAGCCAGGAAACCACCAACAAAGGTGTAGGCGATCGTGGCGGCTGCACCTGCCCACAGGGCAGTTTCATAGGACATGCCGAAGGTGCTTTCGAACAGACGGGCACCTGCAACGATGCCGGAAGCACAGTAGATCGTGAAGAACACCAGAATCACCACCGCGGAGATGATCCGCAGCAGGCCGCTCTTGTCTTCAAAACGGCTGGTGAAGTAGTCCGGCAGGGTCAGCGCGTCACCGTTGTATTCGGTTTGAACACGCAGGCGCCCGGCAACGAACAGCCAGTTCAGGTAGGCACCGATGATCAGGCCGATAGCGATCCAGGCCTCCGACAGACCCGACATGTAGATCGCGCCTGGCAGGCCCATCAGCAGCCAGCCGCTCATGTCCGAGGCACCCGCCGAGAGCGCGGTTACCACGCTACCCAGGCTGCGGCCGCCCAGAATGTAGTCGGAAAGGTTGTTGGTGGAGCGATAGGCCATGAAGCCGATCAGCACCATCGCCAAGATGTAGATCACGAAGGTGATCAGGGTTGGGTTGCTTGCACTCATGATGTTGCGCCCTGGAATTTGTTTTTATGGTAGCCGCAGTTGGCTGATGCCGCCGGCAAAGCCGTTCATTCCCTGAACGCTCGTCACGGGTAGCACTGAAGCCCAACCGCGCATGGAGTGATGCGAAGACTTCCAGATAAAGCCCCGCACGGGTACACCTGACCTCAAGCGAGGTTGCACCGAGGCCGCGAATGCTATGCAACAACGCAAAGAAGGTGCAACCAATTTCTGCAATCCAGTTGCACCTCGTCGGATATTTCCGATGAAGACCACTTTTTGCTCCCTTATGGAGCAAAAAGCACGATCTACAGAAGTAAATGCACCCTAAACAGCCAAAACGGCTGAGCACCTCAAACTGTCGGACGAGCTGCACTTTTTTTGTACGAAAATTGGGTTGCACCAGGTTGCACCCTGACCCCGCCACAGCTAATCTTTGCGCCAGCTAGTGCCACATCACGTGGCGATAATGAGGATAAGAAATGGCGACGACCACCCTAGGGGTCAAACTCGACGACCCGACCCGCGAACGACTCAAAGCAGCTGCGCAGTCCATTGACCGCACGCCGCACTGGTTGATCAAACAGGCGATTTTCAATTACCTGGAAAGGCTCGAGGGTGGCGCCACCCTGACCGAACTCGACGGACAGGCCCACAACCACGCTGACGAAGCCGGCGAAGTGCAACCTGATCACGCGCACCAGTGCTTCCTTGAGTTCGCCGAAAGCATCCTGCCGCAGTCCGTTCTGCGCTCGGCCATTACATCGGCCTATCGCCGCCCCGAGCAGGAAGTCGTGCCGATGCTGCTGGAGCAGGCTCGCCTGCCGGCAGCCATGGCCGATGCCGCCAACAAACTGGCCGCCGGTATCGCCGAGAAGCTGCGTAACCAAAAGAGCGCCAGCGGTCGCGCCGGTGTCGTTCAGGGCCTGCTGCAGGAATTCTCCCTGTCGTCCCAGGAAGGCGTAGCACTGATGTGCCTGGCCGAAGCGCTGCTGCGCATCCCGGACAAAGGCACCCGTGACGCCCTGATCCGCGACAAGATCAGCACCGGCAACTGGCAGCCACACCTGGGCAACAGCCCGTCGCTGTTCGTCAACGCGGCCACGTGGGGCTTGCTGCTGACCGGCAAACTGGTCTCGACCCACAACGAATCCGGCCTCACCGCTTCGCTCAGCCGCATCATCGGCAAGAGCGGCGAGCCGATGATCCGCAAAGGCGTCGACATGGCCATGCGCCTGATGGGCGAGCAGTTCGTCACCGGCGAAACCATTGCCGAAGCGCTGGCCAACGCCACTCGCTTTGAAGCCAAAGGCTTCCGCTACTCCTACGACATGCTTGGCGAAGCCGCACTGACCGAGCATGACGCACAGAAATACCTGGCCTCTTACGAGCAGGCGATTCACTCGATCGGCAAGGCTTCTCACGGCCGTGGCATCTATGAAGGCCCGGGCATCTCGATCAAGCTCTCGGCCCTGCACCCTCGTTACAGCCGTGCCCAGTACGAGCGCGTGATGAACGAGCTGTACCCGCGCCTGCTGTCGCTGACCCTGCTGGCCAAGCAGTACGACATCGGCCTGAACATCGACGCCGAGGAAGCCGACCGCCTGGAGCTGTCGCTGGACCTGCTCGAGCGCCTGTGCTTCGAACCACAACTGGCGGGCTGGAACGGTATCGGTTTCGTTATCCAGGCTTATCAGAAGCGCTGCCCGCACGTCATCGACTACGTGATCGACCTGGCACGCCGCAGCCGTCACCGCCTGATGATCCGCCTGGTGAAAGGCGCGTACTGGGACAGCGAGATCAAGCGCGCCCAGGTCGAAGGCCTGGAAGGCTACCCGGTCTACACCCGCAAGGTGTACACCGACGTTTCCTATATCGCCTGCGCCCGCAAGCTGCTGTCGGTACCGGAAGCCATCTACCCGCAGTTCGCCACCCACAACGCCCACACCCTGTCGGCCATCTATCAGATCGCCGGGCAGAACTACTACCCGGGTCAGTACGAGTTCCAGTGCCTGCACGGCATGGGTGAACCACTGTACGAACAAGTCGTGGGCAAGGTTGCCGATGGCAAGCTGAACCGTCCATGCCGCGTGTATGCACCTGTCGGTACCCACGAAACGCTGCTGGCCTACCTGGTTCGCCGCCTGTTGGAAAACGGCGCGAACACCTCGTTCGTCAACCGTATTGCCGACCACTCCATCTCCATTCAAGAGCTGGTGGCCGACCCGGTTGCAACCATCGAGCGCATGGCCACCCAGGAAGGCAGCGCTGGCTTGCCGCACCCACGCATTCCATTGCCGCGCGAACTGTATGGCAGCGAGCGGGCGAACTCCGCCGGCATCGACATGGCCAACGAACACCGCCTGGCTTCGCTGTCCTGTGCTCTGCTCAGCAGCGCCCACAACAACTGGTTGGCGGCACCGATGCTCGGTTGCGCTGCCAGCGCAGGCACTCAGCAGCCGGTACTGAACCCCGCCGATCATCGCGATCAGGTCGGTCACGTTCAGGAAGCCAACATCGAAGACGTCGACAACGCCATTCAGTGTGCATTGAATGCCGCACCGATCTGGCAGGCCACACCTCCGGCAGAACGCGCCGCCATTCTGGAGCGCGCCGCCGACCTGATGGAAGCCGATATCCAGCCGCTGATGGGCCTGCTGGCTCGCGAAGCTGGCAAGACCTTTGCCAACGCCATCGCCGAAGTGCGTGAAGCCGTAGACTTCCTGCGCTACTACGCAGTGCAGGCACGCAACGACTTCAGCAACGACGCCCACCGCCCACTGGGCCCAGTGGTCTGCATCAGCCCGTGGAACTTCCCGCTGGCAATCTTCAGCGGTCAGGTGGCAGCTGCGCTCGCCGCAGGCAACCCGGTACTGGCCAAGCCTGCCGAACAAACCCCGCTGGTCGCAGCGCAAGCGGTACGCCTGCTGCTCGAAGCCGGCATTCCAGAAGGCGTGCTGCAACTGCTGCCAGGCCGCGGCGAAAGCGTCGGTGCCCGCCTGGTTGGTGACGAGCGCGTCAAAGGTGTCATGTTCACCGGTTCCACCGAAGTCGCGCGTCTGCTGCAACGCAACATCGCCGGTCGTCTCGACAACCAGGGCCGTCCGATTCCGCTGATCGCCGAAACCGGTGGCCAGAACGCCATGATCGTCGACTCCTCGGCACTGACCGAACAAGTGGTCATGGACGTGGTGACGTCGGCCTTCGACAGCGCCGGTCAACGTTGCTCGGCACTGCGCGTGCTGTGCCTGCAGGAAGACTCGGCTGACCGCGTGATCGAAATGCTCAAGGGCGCCATGGCGGAATACCGCATGGGCAACCCGGAACGTCTGTCCGTGGACATTGGCCCGGTGATCGACGCCGAAGCCAAGGCCGGCATCGAGAAGCACATCCAGGGCATGCGCGAGAAAGGCCGCTCGGTCTATCAAGTGGCTATCGCCGATACCGAAGAATGCAAACGCGGCACCTTCGTCATGCCGACACTGATCGAGCTGGAAAGCTTCGATGAGCTGCAACGCGAGATCTTCGGCCCGGTACTGCACGTCGTGCGCTACAAGCGCAAGGAGATGGACCAACTGATCGACCAGATCAACGGCTCCGGTTACGGCCTGACCCTGGGCGTGCACACCCGTATCGACGAGACCATTGCCAAGGTCGTCGGCAGCGTCAACGCCGGCAACGTCTACGTCAACCGCAACATCGTCGGCGCCGTGGTCGGTGTACAACCGTTCGGCGGTGAAGGCCTGTCGGGCACCGGCCCGAAAGCAGGTGGCCCGCTGTACCTGTACCGCCTGCTGTCGACCCGTCCGGCCAACGCCATCGAACAATCGTTCAAGCGTACCGACGGCGAAAACACGCCAGACACCCAGATGCACGACAGCCTGACCAAGCCACTGCAGGCCCTGAAAGCCTGGGCTGGCAGCAACCAGATGGTCGAGCTGGGCGCACTCTGCGAGCAGTTTGCCGAGCAGTCGCAAAGCGGGATCACACGCGTCCTCACCGGCCCGACCGGCGAGCGCAACAGCTACACCATACTGCCACGCGAGCATGTACTGTGCCTGGCCGAAGGCGAAGCTGACCTGCTGACACAACTGGCGGCGGTACTGGCGGTCGGTAGTTCGGCGGTATGGCCAGACAATGCACTGGGCAAAACCCTGCGCACTCGCCTGCCAAAAGACGTACAAGCCCGCATCAAGCTGGTGGCCGAGTGGAACAAGGACGACGTCGTATTCGACGCTGTTCTGCACCACGGCGACTCCGACCAACTGCGCAGCGTTTGCGAGCAGGTGGCCAAGCGTGCCGGTGCCATCGTCGGCGTCCAGGGCCTGTCCTCGGGCGAAACCACGATTGCTCTGGAGCGCCTGGTGATCGAACGTGCACTGAGCGTCAACACCGCTGCAGCGGGTGGTAACGCGAGCCTGATGACCATCGGCTAAGCGATTCGCACCCAAACAAGCAAAAGAGGCGCGTTCGCGCACCTCAGACAGCTGACAAACCCCCGCTCTTTAGCGGGGGTTTGTTTTTCAAGCCAAAGACAGTGACCGCCACAGCGGGCTGGCGCCAACCCCAGTGGGGGTTGGCTTTATCATCAAGCTGCAGCGCGCCCACCAAACGTGCGAAGACTCCAGAATTTCATTAGTTCAGACGCAATAGCCAACACCACCATTAACACCGTGCTACGGTCCGGAAAAAATTGAGCACCCAGCACTAAAACCGACACTGAAGGCGCAATGAAAAAAATCCTCAAGGGCATCTGCAAGTAGCCAACCCACCTCGCGGCATCTCGCTGGGCCAAGAATAAAAAACAGCTAACAAATAACGACACCTGCAGCACCCAATTCAGCACGAGCTTCAGCGCTTGGGCAGGCCCCAGGTCACCCCAATAAGCCAATGTCATTTCCCACGCGGCCAGGTACGGCACTTTGTCGTGCCGTAGATTTGTCGTCACGTACAACGCGATGTAGAGAACATCAAACCATCCCCATGCAAACCACACCGTCGACTTGCAGCCACTGTCTTTTGCGCTCATTCAGTACAAACCTTTCTTCTGCCCACATTGGCGCTTCGGCCGAACGTGACACGCTGACGTAAGTTGAAGTTCGCGTATTTCGATTTGCACGGCTGCGACCTAGAGACGTATTGGTTTGCCATCAAGCCAGATCGAACAATCCCTTTGATGTAGTCCGCATCCCAGCGGCAAGTAGGACGCATCCCAAACCCCAAAAAAGGCACTCAATGCACAGCGCGCTTTTTCCTCACCCGGAAAGTAACGGGCTGCCATAATGAGCGCGCATCACGAGTGGTTCTGAGGGGGAGCCACCGCGCGCACGGAGGTTCACCCATGTTCGATGTCACCGCATTGCTGCGCCAGCGCTTCGCAGCCTTGCGCAGCACCGCCGAATTCTTCTCGCTGCGCTATGTGCAGGAGTCCCGACAACACCTGTCGGTACGCAAGAACGTCGCCGAGCCACCCAGCCTGGGTTGCGATGAAGGGGCGATGCTGACAGTACGCCTCAACGGCGTGGAAGCCTATGCAGCAACCGCCGACCTGTCCCAGGCGGGCCTGCAACGCGCGCTGGAGCAGGCCGAAACACTGGCCCGAAGCATCAACGGCCACGCCCTGCTCAACCTGAGCCAGCAGCCGGTGACCAGCGCTCAGGCCGACTACTGCTCCCCCAACCTTGCGCAGCCGTTTCCCAGCCTTAGCGACTGCTATGCGCTACTGGCCAGCGAATCAGCCAGCGTACCGGCGGACTCGCGCCTGGTGAATTGGCAGGCCAGCCTGGGCATCACCACGGTCGAACAGATTTACCTGAACAACGCTGGCGCGCAGCTGCGCCAGGCCCAGCGCTTCGTTTATCCAGGGTTCGGGGTCACCGCCTTTGACGGCCAGGACAGCCAAAGCCGCAGCCTGGGCCGGGAAAATTTCGGCCAGCAGGGCGGGTTCGATGTGATCGAGCGTTGCGGGCTGATAGGTGCCGGCGCCTTGGTCGCCGACCAGGCGCTGCAACTGCTGCTGGCACCCAATACGCCCAGCGGCGTGCGCGACCTGCTGTTGATGCCCGACCAGATGATGCTGCAGATCCACGAGTCCATCGGCCATCCACTTGAAATGGACCGCATCCTCGGTGACGAGCGCAACTACGCAGGCACCAGCTTCGTCAACGCCAGCGACTTCGGCCATTTACAGTACGGCTCCACGTTGCTGAATGTCACCTTCGATCCCGATATCCCGGAACAACTGGCCAGCTATGCCCATGACGATGATGGTACGCCGGCACACAAGACCTTCCTGATCCGTGACGGCCTGCTGCTACGCCCCCTGGGCAGTGCGTTGTCGCAGTTCCGCTCCGGCCTCGATGGCGTTGCCAACAGCCGCGCCTGTGGCTGGAACCGTGCACCGATCGACCGCATGGCCAACCTCAATATCGAGCCGGGCGAACAGAGCCTGGCGCAACTGATCAGCGGCATCGAACACGGCATTCTGATGAAAACCAACCGTTCGTGGTCCATCGACGATGCGCGCAACAAGTTCCAGTTCGGCTGCGAGTGGGGCCAGTTGATCGAAAACGGCGAGCTCAAGGGCGTGGTCAAGAATCCAAATTATCGGGGCGTTTCAGCACAGTTCTGGCGCAACCTCAGCGCCGTGGGCGATGCCAGCACCTTCCAGGTACTCGGCACACCTAACTGCGGCAAGGGCGAACCCAACCAGGTGATTCGGGTCGGGCATGCCTCACCGGCCTGCGTGTTCAGCCAGATCGACGTATTCGGAGGAGATGCCTGATGGCCTACCTGGAACATTTCCAACGCCTGGTGAACAGCCTGCGCGATGCCGTACGCGCCCCCGAACACTTCACCCTGAGCTACAGCGCCGAGCAGTCGCAGTTCATTCGTTTCAACCATGCCCAGGTCCGCCAGGCCGGCAACGTCGCGCAGGCCAGCACCAGCCTCAAACTGATCGACAGCGGACGTCAGGCCGACTTTCAACTCACCCTCAGCGGGGACAGCGACGTTGACCTCCAACGCCTGCAGCAGGCCCTGGCACAACTGCGACAGACCTTGCCGCTGATCCCGGTCGACCCCTACCTGAAACTGAACGAGGCCGTCTGGCATAGCCACAACGTGCAGAACACGCCTCTGCCAGACACCGCCGAGGTACTCGCCCAGATCGCCGCAGGTGCCACGGGGCTGGACCTGGTCGGGATCTACGCCGCAGGCCCGATCTGCCGAGGCTTCGCCAGCTCATTTGGCGCCTTTGGCTGGCATCAGGCCAACAGCTTCAACTTCGACTGGAGCCTGTTCCATGCCAACGGGCAGGCCGTCAAAGCCAACTATGCCGGCCAATGCTGGGACGCCGCGACATTGGCCTTGCGCCTGCATCAGGCCCGCGAGCAACTGGACTACCTGGACCGCCCACTCAAGGTCCTCGCACCCGGCCAGTACCGTGCCTACCTGGCGCCCGCAGCGCTGGACGAAATCATCGGCATGCTCTGCTGGGGTGGTTTTTCCGCCCAGGCCATCGCCAACAAGGACAGCCCGCTACAACGTCTTTACGCCAGCGATGCACAGTTGAGCCCGCTGATCGGCATCGCCGAACAGGTCAGCGGCTCGCTCAGCCCAGCGTTCTCCGAGGAAGGCTACCCGCGCAGCGACCTCTCGCTGATCGCACAGGGCAAGGCCCATCAACGACTGGTCGGTGCCCGCAGTGCAGCCGAGTTCGAGTTGCTGGCCAATGGCGCCGACAGCGATGAGTCACCCTGCGCACTGAGCATGGCCCCCGGCGAACTGGCGGCGGATGCAATCCTCGCCCAACTGGGCACGGGCCTGTACATCAGCAACCTCTGGTACCTGAACTACTCAGACCTGCCAGCAGCGCGCATGACCGGCCTGACCCGCTTCGCGACCTTCTGGGTTGAGGACGGGAAAATCCAGGCACCGGTCAGCACCATGCGCTTTGACGACAGCGTCTACAGCCTGCTCGGTACGCAGCTGGAAGCACTGACCTGCGACCGCGAGCTGATCCTGTCGACCAGCACCTATGACCAACGCCAGACCCGCTCTACGCACCTGCCGGGCGCGCTGGTCAAATGCCTGACGCTGACCCTGTGATAGCTACTTATCGCCGGCAATACCGGCGATAAGGCCCCACCTCGGAGAGAGGCCCTATGCCTGATCGCGCGCCCCTAGACAGCACCACCGCCCGCTGGATTCCCTGGGTGGTGGCCATCGCTTTCTTCATGCAGTCACTCGACGGCACCATCCTCAACACTGCCCTGCCCGCCATGGCCCGCGACTTGGCCGAAGACCCCCTGCGCATGCAGTCTGTCATCATCGCCTACATGCTCACTGTGGCCTTGCTGATTCCCGCGTCGGGCTGGATCGCCGACCGCTTTGGCACCAAACGGATCTTTTTCGGCGCGATTTTGCTGTTCAGTATCGGCTCGCTGCTCTGCGCCTTGGCCGACAGCCTCGGGATGCTGGTCGCCGCACGGGTGATCCAGGGCCTGGGCGGCGCGCTGATGCTGCCCGTCGGACGCCTGGTGGTGTTGCGCGCCTACCCACGCTCCGAGCTGGTGCGGATCATGAGCTTCATCACCATTCCCGGCCTGCTCGGCCCACTGTTGGGGCCGACCCTGGGCGGCTGGCTCGTGGAAATACTCAGCTGGCACTGGATCTTCCTGCTCAACCTGCCCGTCGGGGCGGTGGGTTGCTATGCCGTGTGGAAATTCATCCCCGACTTGCGCGGTACCGAGCGCACACGCTTCGACGGCATGGGTTTCCTGCTGTTCGGCGCGGCAATGGTGCTGATCACCATTGCCATGGAGGGCTTGGGCGAGCTGCACCTGCCGCACTTGCGGGTGATGTTGCTGCTGTTCGCCGGCATGGCCTGCCTGGCAGCCTATTGGCTGCGCGCCGGCAGTACGGAGGACCCGCTGTTCTCGCCCCGGTTGTTTCGCACCCGGACCTTTTCGGTGGGTATTCTTGGCAACCTGTTCGCCCGCCTGGGCAGTGGCGCCCTGCCTTTTCTGGTGCCACTGCTGCTGCAGGTCGCGCTGGGCTATTCGCCCTCAGAAGCCGGCATGAGCATGATTCCGCTGGCGGCCGCAGCGATGCTGGCCAAGTCGGTGGCCCAACCCCTGATCGAGCGCCTCGGCTACCGTACGATCCTCACCGGCAACACCCTGCTGCTGGGCGTGCTGCTAGCCAGCATGGGACTGGTCGATGAACAGACGCCCTACGCCGTGCTGCTGGTCCAATTGGCACTGCTTGGGGCCGTCAACTCGCTGCAATTCACCGCCATGAATACCGTGACCCTGATCGACCTTGACGATGCCAGCGCCAGCAGCGGCAACAGCCTGCTTTCCGTGGTGGCGCAACTGTCGCTGAGCCTGGGTGTCGCCTGTGCCGGTGCGCTGCTGGGCGGGTTCACTGCAGCGGGCAGTGCCGAAGGGGTGGAAAGCACACTGGGTGCGTTCCAACTGACCTTCCTGACCATCGGCCTGATGGCCATGTTGGCCGCAGCGATCTTCATGCAGCTGTCAAAGACGGACGGAAGGCGTGCCCGTCGTCTGGAACCTGAAATCGAGCCTTAGGGCGAATGGCCACGAGGCTGGTACACTGCGCGACATTTTGTTTTGCAGGCCCGCCTCGTGACCACCATTGCCACCGCCTTCGATACCCTGCCGCTGTCCAGCGCCATGCTGGCCAACCTGAACGCCCTCGGCTACGCCCAGATGACCCCGATTCAGGCCCAGAGCCTGCCGGTGATTCTCAAGGGCATGGACCTGATCGCCCAGGCCAAGACCGGCAGCGGCAAGACCGCCGCTTTCGGCATCGGCCTGCTCAACCCGATCAACCCACGCTACTTCGGCTGCCAGGCCCTGGTGCTGTGCCCAACCCGTGAGCTGGCCGACCAGGTCGCCAAGGAACTGCGGCGGCTGGCCCGTGCCGAAGACAACATCAAGATCCTGACCCTCTGCGGCGGGGTTTCGCTCGGCCCGCAGATCGCCTCGCTGGAACACGGCGCGCACATCATCGTCGGTACCCCGGGGCGGATTCAGCAGCACCTGAGCAAAGGCACCCTGGTGCTCGACGGGCTCAACACCCTGGTACTCGATGAAGCAGACCGGATGCTCGACATGGGGTTCTACGACGCCATCGCCGACATCATCGGGCAAACGCCGAAACGCCGTCAGACCTTGCTGTTCTCGGCAACCTACCCGGCCGGCATCAAGCAACTGTCGGCAGCCTTCATGCGTGACCCGCAGCAGGTCAAGGTTGAAGCCCTGCACGCCGACAACCAGATCGAACAACGCTTCTACGAAATTGATCCGGAACAGCGCCTGGAAGCCGTAACCCGCGTACTCGGGCATTTCCGCCCACAGTCCTGCGTGGCGTTCTGCTTTACCAAACAGCAGTGCCAGGAAGTGGTGGAGCACCTGCAGGCCAAAGGCATCGTCGCCGCGGCCCTGCACGGCGACCTGGAACAGCGCGACCGCGATCAGGTCCTGACCCTGTTCGCCAACCGCAGCAGCTCGGTCCTGGTCGCCACCGATGTCGCCGCCCGCGGCCTGGACATCGACGCCCTGGACATGGTCATCAACGTCGAACTGGCCCGTGATGCCGAGATTCATGTGCACCGCGTCGGCCGTACCGGACGCGCAGGCGAGAAAGGCCTGGCCGTAAGCCTGGTGGCGCCTGCCGAGGGTCATCGCGCCCAAGCGATCGAAGCCCTGCAAAAGGCGCCGCTGCGCTGGGAACAGCTCGACAGCCTCAAGCCCCAGGGCGGCGCCCCGCTGCTGCCGGTCATGAGCACCCTGTGCATCGCTGCCGGCCGCAAGGACAAACTGCGTCCGGGCGACATTCTGGGTGCCCTGACCGGTGATGCCGGTTTGCCAGGCACTCAGGTCGGCAAGATCGCGATCTTCGACTTCCAGGCCTTTGTCGCAGTGGAACGCGCGGTCGCCAAACAGGCCTTGCAGCGCCTGAACAGCGGCAAGATCAAAGGGCGCTCGTTGCGCGTGCGGATCGTCTGATCCCATTACCCGCCAAGCCGGCTCCCGCCCCTGCGGGAGCCGGCTTGGCTGGCGACAGGACGACACGGTTTCAGCTTTCTACCCCGAGGATTTTGCAGTGCGTTCCACCGAAGTCATCATCATCGGCGCAGGCGCCGCCGGCCTGATGTGCGCCCTGACCGCCGCCAAGCGTGGCCGCCAGGTTGTATTGCTCGACCACGCCAACAAACCGGGCAAGAAAATCCTGATGTCGGGTGGTGGGCGCTGCAATTTCACCAACATGTACACCGAGCCGAGCAATTTTCTCTCGCAGAACCCGCATTTCTGCAAATCCGCGCTGGCACGTTACACCCAGTGGGATTTTATCGAGATGGTCAGCAAGCATGGCGTGCCGTACCACGAGAAGAAACTCGGTCAGCTGTTCTGCGACCATAAATCCAGCGACATCCTCGACATGCTCCTGGCCGAGTGCGACGCCGCAGGCGCCGAACTGAACATGAACACCCGCATCGATCAGATCGAAAAACTCGAAAGCGGCTATTTGCTGGAAACCAGTGCAGGCAAGCTGCAATGCCAGTCGCTGGTGATCGCCACCGGCGGCTTGTCGATCCCGACGCTGGGGGCGACCGGCTTTGGTTATCAGGTGGCGCGTCAGTTCGGTCACAGCGTACTGCCGACCCGCGCAGGCCTGGTGCCCTTCACCATCACCGACCAGCTCAAGGCGCTCTGCACCGAGCTGTCCGGCACCTCGGTCGACTGTATCGCCAGCTGCAACGGCGTCAGCTTCCGCGAAAACCTGCTGTTCACCCACCGCGGCCTCAGCGGCCCGGCGATCCTGCAGATTTCCTCGTTCTGGGAAGCCGGTGATACGCTGGAAATCAACCTGCTGCCGGATCACGACGCGTTGACCTGGCTGCAACAGCAGCAAGCCGAACGCCCCAACAGCGAGCTGAAAACCCTGCTCGGTGAACTCTTCACCAAGAAAATGGCCAACCTGCTGGCCGAGCAGTGGTTCGTGTCCAAGCCAATGAAACAGTACACCCCGG
Organism: Pseudomonas sp. AL 58; assembly: GCF_036348395.1. Taxonomy (NCBI): domain Bacteria; kingdom Pseudomonadati; phylum Pseudomonadota; class Gammaproteobacteria; order Pseudomonadales; family Pseudomonadaceae; genus Pseudomonas; species Pseudomonas sp. AL 58. The sequence goes on along the minus strand of NZ_JAZBQR010000003.1, from coordinate 334,364 downwards.
CTGAACTGGCTCAGGTCGCGGAGAAACTCGGCGCCTGGCAACTGGTTCCCGCCGGTACTGAAGGCTACCGCACTGCCGAAGTGACCCTGGGCGGCGTCGACACCCGCGAGGTGTCCTCCAAAACCATGGAGTCACTCAAGAGTCCTGGCCTGTATTTCATTGGCGAAGTGCTGGATGTCAGCGGCCACCTCGGTGGCTTCAACTTCCAGTGGGCGTGGGCTTCGGCCTACGCCGCCGCACAATTCGTCTAACCTTCGCGGTAGAATCGGCGCATCACGGAACAAATTTTGCTGGGACATTACCGCGACGGCAGCTTGCCGTCGCGACCCGCTCAATTTCGATCACTGCCCTGCAGGCCTGACTCCCGCCATGTCATCCACATCGTTGCGCCATTCACTGCGTCGCCTCTGGGCTCTGGATAAATTCAGCTACAGCATCCGGGTATCGATCGCCCTGACCGGAAGCATGGCGCTGTGTTGGTACCGGGACGAAATGGGCCTGCTGATCCCGCTGTTCCTCGGTATTATTGCCAGCGCCCTGGCAGAAACCGATGACAGCTGGCAAGGCCGACTCAACGCCCTGGCCGTTACCCTGGTCTGCTTTACCGTCGCCGCGCTGTCGGTAGAGATGCTGTTCCCTTACCCCGTTGTGTTTGTCTGCGCCATGGCATTGGCGGCCTTCGGCCTGACCATGCTCGGCGCACTGGGCGAACGCTACGGCGCGATCGCCTCGGCGACGCTGATTCTCTCGGTGTACACCATGATCGGTGTAGACCAGCGCGGCGGCGAAGTCACCGACTTCTGGCACGAACCCTTGCTGCTGGTGGCCGGCGCTGCCTGGTACGGCCTGCTCTCGGTTCTCTGGCAGGCCCTGTTCTCCAACCAGCCTGTGCAGCAAAGCCTGGCCCGGCTGTTTCGCGAGCTGAGCCGCTACCTCAAGCTCAAGTCCACGTTGTTCGAGCCGATTCGTCAGCTGGATGTCGAAGCACGACGCCTTGAACTGGCACAACAGAACGGTCGGGTGGTGGCCGCGCTCAATGCCGCCAAGGAAATCATTCTGCACCGGGTCGGCAATGGTCGCCCTGGCTCTAAAGTCAGTCGCTACCTGAAACTGTACTTCCTCGCCCAGGACATCCACGAGCGCGCCAGCTCGTCGCACTACCCGTACAACGCATTGGCCGAGGCGTTCTTCCACAGCGATGTCCTGTTTCGCTGCCAACGCCTGTTGCGCCAACAGGGCGTGGCCTGCCAACAGCTTTCAGAATCGATCCAGCTGCGTCAGCCATTCACCTACGACACAGGCTTTGCCCAGGCCCAGGAAGACCTGCACGCCTCACTCGAGCACCTGCGCAGTCAAAACAACCCAGCCTGGCGCGGCCTGCTCCGTTCGCTTCGCGCCCTGGCGGCCAACCTGGCCACACTGGACCGTCTGCTCAGCGACGCGAGCAACCCCGACAAACTGGCTGACAATAGTGACTCCAGCCTGCTCGACCGCTCGCCCCACAGCCTGGCGGATGTCTGGAATCGGCTACGCCAACAGCTGACGCCCACGTCATTGCTGTTCCGTCACGCCCTGCGCCTGCCGCTGGCACTGTCGATCGGTTATGGCATGGTGCACCTGATCCACCCCACCCAGGGCTACTGGATCATCCTCACCACGTTGTTCGTCTGTCAGCCCAACTATGGCGCCACGCGACGCAAGCTGGTGCAGCGGATCATTGGAACGGGAATTGGCCTTACCGTTGGCTGGGCATTGTTCGACCTGTTCCCCAACCCACTGATCCAGTCGATGTTCGCGGTTGTCGCCGGCGTGGTGTTTTTCGTCTATCGAACCACCCGCTACACCCTGGCCACGGCAGCGATCACCCTGATGGTGCTGTTCTGTTTCAACCAGATCGGTGACGGCTACGGGCTGTTCCTGCCACGCCTGTTCGATACGTTGATTGGCAGCCTGATCGCCATCCTCGCAGTCTTCCTGTTCCTGCCAGACTGGCAGGGGCGGCGGTTGAACAAGGTGCTGGCCAATACCCTGAGTTGCAACAGCATCTACCTGCGCCAGATCCTCCAACAGTATGCCAACGGCAAGCGCGACGACCTGGCCTACCGCCTGGCGCGCCGCAACGCCCACAACGCCGATGCGGCGCTGTCGACCACCTTGGCCAACATGCTGATGGAGCCCGGGCATTTCCGAAAGGAGGCGGATGTCGGTTTTCGATTCCTGGTGTTGTCGCACACCCTGCTCAGCTACCTTTCAGGCCTCGGCGCCCATCGCGATAGCGTCCTGGCGGCCGAGGCACGTACCGAGCTGGTCGAAGGGGCCGGGGCACGCCTGGCAGACAGCCTCGATGAAATCGCCGTCGGCCTGTCGACCAAACTACCCGTCGCGATTCACAGCGATGACGAGGAAGCCCTCGCCAGCAGACTGGAACAGGTACCGGAGGAAATCGACGAAACCCAACGTCTGGTCCAAACCCAGCTGGCCTTGATCTGCCGCCAACTGGGCCCGCTGCGCACCTTGGCGGCGCATCTGATCAAAGAGTCTGCGGCCTGATCACAAACCGTACTGTTTGAGCAGGCGGGCATAGCTGCCATCGGCCTGCATCGCCACGATAGCCTGATCGAACGCGGCAACGATTTGCTGGTGACGAGGGTTTTTCAGGCTGACCAGAATGTGCAGACTGTTTTCGCTGAGCGGCTTGCCGAAAAACTCAACGCTGTCGCGAACAGGCGCAGGTTCCTGCTTGAGAAAATGACGAGCGACGTACTCGTCCTCAAGGGTCAAGCTTACCCGGCTTGCTGCCAGCATTCGCACCGCCACCGAAAAGCTGCGCACAGGGACCTTCTGCAAGCGGCTATCGGCATCGAAGCTGAGGGAGTATGCATAGTCACGAACGACTGCGATCGGATAGGGATACAAATCCGCCAGGGTCTGGAAGGTAATCGCTTCATCCTTGCGCTTGAGCAAGCGTATGCGGTTGGTCAGGTACCCGGCCGAAAATTCCCCGATCCGAGTACGTGAGTCGTTGTACCAGGCATTGACCAGGATGTCGTAACGGCCCTCGCCAACGCCCATCAATGCCCGCGCCCAAGGGGCCTGCTCAAATTCGCTTTCATAGCCGGCACGCTTGAGCGCTGTGGTAACAATCGCCGTAGCCAGCCCGCCCCCTTGCAGGCTGGCATCGGTGAACGGAGGCCAGGCATCCGCCACAAGCCTGAGCTTGTCCGCCGCGATCAGGGGGGATGTTGCGCAAAGCATTCCAAGCAAAACCAAGACTCGAAGCAATACAGACATGCTCAAATCCCTTAGCGAGCACCCTGCCCGCGCCAATGTCCAACTGCCTGAAAATGCACCTAGTGCCAGAACTCTAGAAGGCGAATTCAGATTACACAAAGATGAAGGGCTCGGGCAGCAGAAATAATAGCTATTTGCCTGCACCGTTGATCGGGCGCACAACAGACACAATCCGCCGCAACTTCAGTCTCGTCGTGGGCACAGTGCTCTGCCATGATGAGTCATTGACATCAGGACGAGGCCTATCATGCCCATCGAATGGCTCTGCAAACACCACTCGGACCTTGGCAAGGAACAGCTCTACGCCATCCTCAAACTGCGCTCGGAAGTATTCGTCGTTGAACAGAAATGCCCCTATCTGGACATCGACGGGGAGGACCTGGCCAGTGACACCTGCCACTTGATGGCATGGCAGGACGACACGCTGGTGGCTTATCTGCGCCTGCTCGACCCCACGTCGCAGGGCGGTGACGTGGTGATCGGTCGGGTGCTGATCGCACCGCACGCACGCGCAAAAGGCCTGGGGCATGAACTGATGGAGCAAGGTTTGAAGCATGCCGAGCAGCTCTGGCCCGACGTGCCGGTGTACCTGTCAGCACAAGCACATCTGCAGGACTACTACGCCCGTCATGGCTTCAAGGTCGCAGGTGAGGCCTACCTGGAGGACGGTATTGCGCATGTCGGCATGCGCCGCTAGCCACTGACCTCCACGGCGCATGGCGCAGTCGCCTGCGCAGCGGTATCAGGGATAACCCAGCACCTCGCGGATGTGCCCCAGGTGCTGGAGGACCCACTGAGGATCAATCGCTCCCCAGTCACGAATACGGTAATGCCCGGCATGATTGCGCGCCCCAGCCTGCTGTTCGAACTCGCAGAGGATGTCCAGGTCACTCAACGCAGCAATCGTGTCCTGAGCGGTACGCCGTGGCATGCCAGTGGCCTCCATCAGGGCGGGAACGCTGCTGGCGGTCTGGCTGTCGATCAACCAGGCAACGTAAAGGCGGCGGTAGAAGCTGGTCTTGGTCTTGCTCACATCCATCGGCAAATCCTTGTCAGTCAGGCCTGGGCAGGCAACTCCCGCCAGGTCAGGTAAACACGCAGGTCAAACTCCAGTTGATGGTAGCCTGGCTGCATGTACTCACAGAGCTGATAGAAGGCCTTGTTGTGCTCGGCCTCCTTGAAATGCGCCAGCTCATGCACCACGATCATGCGCAGAAACTGCGGGGCCGCCTCCTTGAACAACGAGGCAATACGTATCTCTTTCTTCGCCTTGAGTTTGCCACCTTGCACCCGCGACACCGCCGTGTGCAAACCCAGTGCCCGGTGTGTCAGGTCGAGCCGATTGTCGAACAGGACCTTGTCCAGGTTCGGCGCATTGCGCAGGTACTCCTGCCTGATGGCCTGGGCATAGGCGTACAACGCCTTGTCGCTCTGCACCTGATGCCGCTCGCTATAGCGCTGCGCCAGATAATCACCCAGGCGGTTGCTGGCGATCATCTGGCGCACCTGATCTTGCAGGTTGGCGGGGTAGGCTTGCAGGTACTTGAGGACGGTCATGGCTACAGCTGAATAGATAAAGACGCAGTGTAACCAACTACCGGTGCTGCCAGTCAAAAAACGCCGGAAAAGCCCCCGCATCCTCGGTCGTCAATGGGTGCGCCACCAAAAAGCCCTGGACGTACTCACACCCATTGGCCTGAAGCCAGTCGGCCTGAGCACGTGACTCGACCCCCTCGGCAATCACGCTGATGCCGTACTGCCGGCACAACTCAATGACGGCGCGAACCAGTACTGCATCCATCGTCGACTCGGGCAACCTGGCGACCAGATGACGGTCGAGTTTAAGGGTGTCTATCGGCAAATCGCGCAGCATGCGCAATGAACAGTCGCCAGCGCCAAAGTCGTCCAGCGCCACCCGCACCCCCAATTGCCGCAGGCGCTGCAATTGCTTGAGCGCGATATCGTTACTGAAATTCAACGAGGTTTCAGCAACCTCGACCTCCAACTGCGCCGGTATCAGGCCATGGCCCTGAATGACCCGCCCGAGCTCTTCGGCCAGGTTCGGCATCGAGAACTGGGCCCGACTCAGGCTGATACTCAACACAACCTCAGCCCCCAACACATTCCCCCAGGCCTTGCGCTGCGCGGCACCCTGCTGATAGATCCAACTGGCCAGCCGGGTAATCAGCCGCGCCTCCTCCAGCAACGGAATGAACAACCCTGGCGGCACATCGCCAACACTTGGGTGCTGCCAGCGCAACAGCGCCTCGAAGCCTCGCAAGCGGCCATCGGCAAATGCAACCTGCGGCTGATAGACCAGGTTGAAATCGTGGTTCTCGATAGCATCACGCACGCTGTCTTCGAGCATCAAGCGCGAACGTGCACGCCCATTGAGCTCCTGATCGTAATAGCGGTACTGCTGACGACCCGCCTGTTTCGCCGCGTACATGGCAGCATCGGCAGCACGCAGCAGCCCGGCAAGGCCTGTGTCGCAATCAGGACACGTGGCAATGCCGATGCTGACACCCAAGGTGACTTCCATGCCATCGATCAATTGGCAGATCGACATCCGTTCGATCAGCCTTTCCGCGAAACGAGCCGCCTGCTCCGGGTAGTCCAGCGCATCAAGCAGGGCGGTAAACTCATCACCGCCCATGCGCCCGAGGATCGCATGCGCCCCCAGGCAATCCTTCAGTTGCTCGGCCACCCAATGCAACACCCGGTCGCCGGCTTCATGACCCAGCGTATCGTTGACGCGCTTGAAGCCATCCAGGTCCAGGTACATCAGGGCCTGCGCCTTTGGGGAATGCTCACTGCGCAGCAACACGCTTTCCGCCGCCTGACAGAACCCCCGGCGATTGAGCAGGCCGGTCAACGGATCAGTGACCGCCTGATGTTCAAGCTGCTGATGCAGGCTGCGCACCACTGACATGTCCAGCACCGTCACAACCATCGCCTGCTGCTCGCCAGGCAGTGGCGCGCAGGACAATGCCACCGGCAGCAACTGGCCGGTTCCAGTACGCAGCACAGCATCATGCAGGCGGTAGATTTCACGGCTCTGGTAAGCCTGGTAGAACGCTGAATCGCGCCACAGGGTAGCCTCTGGCGTCTGCAGGAAGGTCAGCAGACCCACACCTTGCAAACGCTCGACGGGCATTTCAAGCAAGCGTGAAATCGCCGGATTCGCAAATTCGATGAGGCCATTCTCGGCCACGACCAGAATGCCTTCAGCGGCATTTTCAAGCACCGACGCATTGAAAGCGCGCGCCGTCTCCAGATCGCGACTCAGGCGTTGCAGCTCACGGCGATTGCGCTGCTGTTCAAGCAGTGCCTGCACCTTGGGCTTGAGAATTTGCGGGTCAAAAGGCTTGAACAGGTAATCAACAGCCCCGCTGGCATAGCCCTTGAGCACAGCCGCCTGGGACTGCTCATTGGCTGTCAGGAAAATAATCGGGGTCATGCGTGTACGCTGGCTGCCACGCATCAGGCGGGCCACTTCGAATCCATCCATCTCCGGCATTTGCACATCAAGCAGTACGAGGTCCACTTCATGCTCGAGCAGCGCGCTCAGCGCTTCTCTCCCGGAGCTTGCCGTCAGTACCTGCCAGTCTCGTCGGGCCAACAGCGCCCGCATGCTGATCAGGTTTTCAGGGTAATCATCAACGACCAGCAACACCGAGTTGCCGTTTTGATGCTGAGTATGCGCGCAATCCATGCTGCTTCTCTTATGAGACCGATCTCTACTTCGGCTGAAATCTGAACCTAACTCTAGTCGTGGCAGCCATAAATCTGAAGCCAGCATCCCGTGATCACGTAATGAAACGGGCGCTCACCGACTAACGGTCTGTCCGAACGAGCCAACACGGTCCTGTGCTTGGCTCGCAAAAACAAAAAACCCGCATCGCTGCGGGTTTTCCGGGTTACCGGGCTTAGTTGACCTTGGCAGCCAGCTCACCTTTGGCATAACGCTGGAACATGCCTTCCAGGGAGATCGGCTTGATCTTCGAGGCATTACCGGCAGTACCGAAGGCTTCGTAGCGGGCGATGCAGACGTCACGCATGGCCTTGACGGTTTCGGCGAAGAACTTGCGTGGGTCGAACTCGCTTGGGTTCATCGCCATGTGACGGCGCATCGCACCGGTAGAGGCCAGACGCAAGTCAGTGTCGATGTTGACCTTGCGCACGCCGTACTTGATGCCTTCGACGATTTCTTCAACCGGTACGCCGTAGGTCTCTTTGATCTCACCGCCGTACTGGTTGATGATCGCCAGCCACTCTTGCGGAACCGAAGAAGAACCGTGCATCACCAGGTGGGTGTTAGGAATGCGCTTGTGGATTTCCTTGATACGCTCGATTGCCAGGATGTCACCGGTTGGCGGCTTGGTGAACTTGTAGGCACCGTGGCTGGTGCCGATGGCAATGGCCAGGGCATCGACCTGAGTCTTCTTGACGAAGTCTGCCGCTTCTTCCGGGTCGGTCAGCATCTGGCTGTGATCCAGCACGCCTTCTGCACCGATGCCGTCTTCTTCGCCAGCCATACCGGTTTCCAGCGAGCCCAGGCAGCCCAGCTCACCTTCTACGGAAACGCCACAGGCGTGAGCCAAGGCCACGGTCTGCTGAGTAACGCGAACGTTGTACTCGTAGTCGGTTGGCGTCTTGCCGTCTTCACCCAGCGAGCCGTCCATCATGACCGAGCTGAAACCCAGCTGAATCGAACGCTGGCAGACATCCGGGCTGGTGCCGTGGTCCTGGTGCATGCACACCGGGATATGCGGGAATTCTTCGATTGCGGCCAGAATCAGGTGACGCAGGAATGGGGCGCCAGCGTATTTACGGGCACCGGCCGAGGCCTGGACGATCACCGGGGAGTCGGTCTTGTCGGCCGCTTCCATGATGGCGCGCATTTGCTCAAGGTTGTTGACGTTGAAAGCTGGAACGCCGTAGCCAAATTCAGCGGCGTGGTCCAGCATCTGGCGCATGCTAATGAGTGCCATGTTATGTGTCTCTCCCGACGAGGGTCGTTAATCGTGCAAGCCTGCCGTAGCGGCGGCTGCTATTCAAGTAGTGTGGACCAGCGCACGCTGGCCCGGCCAGTCACGGTGCCTTGCAGCCCCGTCCTATCAAATCGTTGGTTGCTACCCAGTACACCAGGCCTTCGTTACCTTGGGTGTGGAAGGCCAATACACCATCGCTGTACAGCGCTCCGGAAGCCCCCGGCTCAGGCTTGAGCCGATAGACCCGATCGCCGCCGCCCAGTCGAACATCCATGGACTGCTGGTGGCTATCGGCAAGGCGCCAGAACACTTCTGCCTGACTGTCGCACACCCAGCGTGTCCAGTTACCCGCAACCGGCTGAGGATTGCTCACGCAGCCTGCCAATGTCGCCAAGCCCATCAGGGCCAGAACGCGTTTCATCACATGTCCTCTAAGACCACAACACGGTCAGCGGGTTGCATTGAATCACTGAATCACTCAAGGGCAACCATGCGCCTGACGCTGATGCTCGTCGTCATACTTTTCCAGGCCATCCGGGCCAAGCCTTTTACTGATGACCGGCGCGGTTTCGGCCTGCCATTCAGACTGGTAGCAGCCGCCCTTCGACACACCCGCCTGGTTCGCCTCAGGCGCGGCGGTGCTGGAGCAGCCACTCAGCACTGCCGCCAGGATCACCACAGGCAATAGTTTGACCATCAGGCTGCTCCCTTTGCCAGGCACTGAACGATTCAGGCCTTGGCCCGTTGTTCCAGCATGTCGACCGCCGGCAAGACCTTGCCCTCGACGAATTCGAGGAAGGCACCACCGCCAGTAGAAATGTAGGAGATATCAGCACCGACACCATACTTGTCGATAGCGGCCAGGGTGTCGCCACCACCGGCAATGGAGAACGCTTCGCTCTGGGCGATGGCGTGCGCCAGTACCTTGGTGCCATTACCGAACTGGTCGAACTCGAAGACGCCAACCGGACCGTTCCAGAGAATGGTCTTGGAGGACTTCAGCAGCTCGGCAAAGTGCTCAGCGGTTTTCGGCCCGATATCGAGGATCATGTCGTCATCGGCAACGTCAGCAACGGCCTTGACGGTGGCAGCAGCGCTTTCGGCAAATTCCTTGGCAACCACCACATCCACCGGCAGCGGCACGCTGACCTTGGCCGCAATGGCTTTGGCGGTTTCAACCAGATCAGGTTCGTACAGCGACTTGCCGACCTTGTAGCCCGCTGCCGCCAGGAAGGTGTTGGCGATGCCACCACCGACGATCAGTTGATCGCAGATCTGGCTCAGGCTGTTCAGTACGTCCAGCTTGGTGGAAACCTTGGAGCCGGCAACGATGGCCGCCATTGGCTTGGCCGGGGCGCCCAGCGCCTTGCCCAGCGCGTCCAGCTCAGCGGCCAGCAGAGGGCCCGCCGCCGCGACCTTGGCGAACTTGGCAACGCCGTGGGTCGAACCCTCGGCGCGGTGAGCAGTACCGAACGCATCCATGACGAAGACGTCGCACAGGGCGGCGTACTTCTGGGCCAGTTCATCGGCGTTCTTCTTCTCACCTTTGTTGAAGCGCACGTTCTCGAACAGCACAACGTCACCGGCCTTGACCTCAACGCCATCGAGGTAATCGGCGATCAGCGGTACATCGCGACCCAGCGCCTTGCTGAGGTAGTCGGCAACCGGCTTAAGGCTGTTTTCGGCGGAAAATTCGCCTTCGCTCGGACGCCCCAGGTGAGAGCAAACCATCACGGCCGCACCCTTTTCCAAGGCCAGCTTGATGGTCGGCAGCGAAGCAAGGATACGCGCATCGCTGGCAACCACACCGTCCTTGACAGGAACGTTGAGGTCTTCGCGGATCAGTACGCGCTTACCGTGCAGATCGAGGTCGGTCATCTTCAAAACGGTCATGAATGCAGTCCTTCAGGGCTGTTTGCGAGTGGTGCAAGTGGGGTCGGCGACACGCAGGTAATGACCGGCGACGTCGAGCATACGGTTGGCGAAACCCCATTCGTTGTCGAACCAGGCCAACAGGTTCACCAGCCGGGGGCCGGAAACACGGGTCTGGCTGGCATCGACAATGGCCGAATGCGGGTCATGGTTAAAGTCGCAGCTGGCATGCGGCAATTCAGTGTAGGCCAGCAGGCCGTGCAGCGGGCCACTCAAGGCTGCTTCACGGAGTACCTGATTGACCTGCGCGGCATCAGTGTCGCGCGAGGTCTGCAGGGTGATATCCAGGCACGAAACGTTCACCGTCGGCACCCGTACCGCTTTGGCCTGGATTCGACCGGCAAGTTCCGGCAACAGGCGCTCGATACCTCGCGCCAGGCCCGTGGAAACCGGAATCACGGACTGGAAGGCCGAACGCGTGCGGCGCAGGTCTTCGTGATGATAGGCATCAATGACGGGCTGATCGTTCATCGCCGAGTGAATGGTCGTGATCGACACATACTCAAGGCCAAAGGCCTCATCCAGCACCCGTAACAGCGGCACACCGCAGTTGGTGGTACAGGATGCGTTCGAGACCAGACGCTCATGCCCGGTCAGGCAGCCCTGGTTGATGCCATAGACGATGGTGGCGTCGACATCTGCCTCGCTCGCCATCGGCTGGGAAAACAGCACACGTGGCGCACCGGCATCCAGAAACCGTTGGCCATCGGCGCGGGTGTTATAGGCACCGGAGCACTCCAGCACCAGATCGATATCCAGTGCAGCCCAGTCGATACCTTCCGGGGTTGCACTGCGCAGTACTTTCACGCAGTCGCCGTTGATGTGCAGGCAATCGCCGTCGACCTTCACCTCACCGGGGAAACGTCCATGGGTGGAGTCAAAGCGCGTGAGGTACTCGAGGCTGGCCTGATCAGCCAGATCGTTCAAGGCGACGATCTCGAAACCGGCCTTCGACCCGCGCTCGAACAAAGCACGCAAGACACAACGACCAATACGGCCATAGCCGTTGAGTGCAACTCTATAAGGGCGCGGTTGGGACATAGAATGCTCACGGAACAGAAGCGTTATTCTGCAGCCTGTGGAAAACGCGGTGCGTTCAATCGCTGGCACGCCAGCGCCCACAGGAATCTCGATGCCCCTGTGGGCGCTGGTTTGCCGGCGAAACGCCGACACCAGCCCCCACAGGGCAACGCGATCAGTCTTCCAGCAGCTCTTCGGCGGTGCCCAGGATGTTCTCCAGGGTGAAGCCGAATTCTTCGAACAGGGCTGGCGCAGGGGCCGACTCGCCGAAGGTGGTCATACCGATGATGCGACCTTCCAGGCCCACGTACTTGTACCAGAAGTCCGCGTGAGCAGCTTCAATGGCGATACGTGCGCCAACTTCGACTGGCAGAACGGCTTGCTTGTAGCCAGCGTCCTGGGCGTCGAACACGGTGGTGCAAGGCATCGATACCACACGGACCTTGCGGCCCTGCTCGGTCAGTTTGTCGTAGGCCTGAACGGCCAGGCCCACTTCCGAACCGGTGGCGATCAGGATCAGCTCTGGCTCGCCAACGCTGTCCTTGAGCACATAACCGCCACGCGCGATATCCGCCACTTGAGCCGCATCGCGTGGCTGGTGTGGCAGGTTCTGACGCGAGAAGATCAGTGCCGAAGGGCCGTCGTTACGCTCAACGGCGAACTTCCAGGCCACCGCCGACTCGACCGCATCGGCCGGGCGCCAGGTGTCCAGGTTCGGCGTGCAGCGCAGGCTGGCCAGTTGCTCGATTGGCTGGTGGGTCGGGCCGTCTTCGCCCAGGCCGATGGAGTCGTGGGTGAACACATACAGCACACGCTTCTTCATCAGCGCCGACATGCGCACAGCGTTGCGGGCGTATTCCATGAAGATCAGGAAGGTCGCGCCGTACGGCACGAAACCACCGTGCAGGGCCACGCCATTCATGATGGCGCTCATGCCGAATTCACGTACGCCGTAGAACATGTAGTTGCCGCTGGCGTCTTCAGCGCTGACACCCTTGCAGCCTTTCCACAGGGTCAGGTTGGAGCCGGCCAGGTCAGCCGAACCGCCAAGGAATTCAGGCAGCAACGGGCCGAAGGCATTCAGTGCGTTCTGGCTGGCCTTGCGGCTGGCGATGGTTTCGCCCTTGGCCGCAACGTCGGCGATGTAGGCAGCGGCTTTTTCCGAGAAATCGGCCGGCAGTTCACCGCTCAGGCGACGTTTCAGTTCGCTGGCCAGTTCAGGGAAGGCTGCGGCATAGGCGTCAAAACGAGCATTCCATTCGGCCTCAACAGCCTTGCCGGCTTCCTTGGCGTCCCATTCGGCGTAGATGTCGGCCGGGATCTCGAATGGACCGTGGTTCCAGTTCAGCTCTTTGCGCGCCAGGGCGATTTCGTCGTTACCCAGTGGAGCACCGTGGCAGTCTTCCTTGCCCTGCTTGTTCGGCGAACCGAAACCGATGATGGTCTTGCAGCAGATCAGGGTTGGCTTATCGCTCTTGCGAGCGGTCTCGATGGCGGTCTTGATCTCGTCGGCATCGTGACCGTTGACGTTGCGGATCACCTGCCAGTTGTAGGCTTCGAAACGCTTCGGCGTGTCATCCGTGAACCAGCCTTCGACTTCACCATCGATGGAGATGCCGTTGTCATCGTAGAAGGCAATCAGCTTGCCCAGGCCCAGGGTGCCGGCCAGGGAAGCGACTTCATGGGAAATACCTTCCATCATGCAGCCATCACCCAGGAAAACGTAGGTGTGGTGGTCGACGACGTTGTGGCCTTCACGGTTGAACTGGGCGCCCAGCACCTTCTCGGCAATGGCGAAGCCCACGGCGTTGGCCAGGCCCTGACCGAGCGGGCCGGTGGTGGTCTCGACACCTGGGGTGTATCCATACTCCGGGTGGCCCGGGGTACGGCTGTGCAACTGACGGAAGTTCTTCAGGTCGTCGATCGACAGGTCGTAGCCGGTCAGGTGCAGCAGCGAGTAAATCAGCATCGAACCGTGGCCGTTCGACAGCACGAAGCGGTCGCGGTCGGCAAAAGCCGGGTTGCTCGGGTTGTGCTTCAGGTAGTCACGCCAAAGAACTTCGGCGATATCCGCCATGCCCATAGGGGCACCTGGGTGGCCGCTGTTGGCCTTTTGCACGGCATCCATGCTGAGGGCACGAATGGCGTTGGCACGCTCACGACGGCTGGGCATCGCTTATCTCCTGGGGCTTGAATAAGTAACGGGACAGAAAAAGGCGGCCATTTTCGCCCAGTCACAGGCTCGGGGGCAATGACGGATGGTCGCTGTCGGGTGATTTTCCTGTGATTGAGGTTGGTTTTGGCGAATCGCCCGGTCAAACAGCCGAATTTGTCGCCGGACATGCCTTTGCACAGCCCACTCATCGCGCAATATCAAAACTTTTTGATATTGCGCTTGCGACAGCGGAGGTCGCTGACTAGACTGCCGCCCCATGAACCTACGCGTGCCGTCAGTCCGCCATGAGCAAAGCGACGAGCTGGCGGCCCTGTGCAAGGCCGGCGGCGATCCGCTGCGCCTGAATGTGTTGCGTGCACTGGCCAACGATTCGTTTGGCGTACTGGAACTGGCGCAGATCTTCGCGATCGGCCAGTCCGGCATGAGCCACCACTTGAAGGTACTGGCTCAAGCCACACTGGTCGCCACACGCCGTGAAGGCAATGCCATCTTCTACCGCCGCGCCCTGCCCGACAGCCTTCGCCTGGGTGGCAAGCTGCATGCAGCGCTGCTGGAAGAAGTGGACAGCCTGTCGTTGCCGGCCGAGGTGCAGGCACGTATGGCCCTCGTGCAACAACGCCGCGCGGCCACCAGCCAGGATTTTTTCCAGCGTGTAGAAGAAAAGTTTCGTGCCCAGCAGGACCTGATCGCTGGCCTCGCACAGTACCGCGAGAGCCTGCTGAGCCTGCTCGACAAGCTAAGCTTCGCCCCCGGCGCCAGCGCGCTTGAAGTCGGCCCGGGCGATGGCGAGTTCCTACCCGAACTGGCCAAGCGTTTCGAGCAGGTAACCGCCCTGGACAACAGCCCGACCATGCTCGAACTGGCGCGTCAGGTGTGCCAGCGCGAGCGTCTGGCTAACGTAAACCTGCAGTTGGCCGATGCACTCAGTGCAACGGATGTCGACGCCGACTGCGTGGTGCTGAACATGGTCTTGCACCACTTCAGTGCTCCGGCCGATGCCCTGCGGCAACTGGCCACCCGTGTCAAACCAGGCGGCAGCCTGTTGGTTACAGAGTTGTGCAGCCACGACCAGAGTTGGGCCAGAGAGGCCTGCGGTGATCTCTGGCTGGGCTTTGAGCAGGACGACCTGGCCCGCTGGGCCAATGCTGCGGGACTGGCTCCCGGGGACAGCCTCTATGTGGGCTTACGTAATGGTTTCCAGATTCAGGTCCGCCATTTTCAGCGACCGACTGGCGACACTCACCATCGGTAAATATTTAGGAACCCGTCGAGATGAGCGAATACTCCCTTTTCACGTCCGAGTCTGTGTCTGAAGGGCATCCGGACAAAATCGCCGACCAGATTTCGGACGCCGTACTGGACGCAATCATCGCCCAGGACAAATACGCCCGTGTCGCTTGCGAAACCATGGTGAAAACCGGCGTAGCGATCATTGCTGGCGAAGTCACCACATCGGCCTGGGTCGACCTCGAAGAAATCGTTCGTAAAGTCATCATCGACATCGGCTACAACAGCTCCGACGTCGGCTTCGACGGCGCCACCTGCGCTGTGATGAACATCATCGGCAAACAGTCCGTGGACATCGCCCAGGGCGTTGACCGCAGCAAGCCGGAAGACCAGGGCGCGGGCGACCAGGGCCTGATGTTCGGCTACGCCAGCAACGAAACCGACGTGCTGATGCCAGCACCGATCTGCTTCTCTCACCGTCTGGTCCAGCGCCAGGCCGAAGCCCGCAAATCCGGCCTGCTGCCATGGCTGCGTCCGGATGCCAAGTCGCAGGTCACCTGCCGTTACGAAGACGGCAAGGTCGTCGGTATCGACGCCGTCGTCCTGTCCACCCAGCACAACCCTGAAGTCTCCCACAAGGACCTGCAGGAAGCTGTGATGGAGCTGATCGTCAAGCACTCCCTGCCTGCCGAACTGCTGCACAAAGGCACCCAGTACCACATCAACCCGACCGGTAGCTTCATCATCGGCGGCCCGGTAGGCGACTGCGGCCTGACCGGTCGCAAGATCATCGTCGACACCTACGGCGGCATGGCCCGTCACGGTGGTGGCGCATTCTCCGGTAAAGACCCATCCAAGGTTGACCGTTCCGCCGCCTACGCCGGCCGCTACGTGGCCAAGAACATCGTCGCCGCAGGCCTGGCCGATCGCTGCGAAATTCAGGTTTCCTACGCGATTGGCGTCGCTCAGCCGACGTCGATCTCGCTGAACACCTTCGGCACCGGCAAAATCAGCGATGACAAGATCATCCAACTGGTTCGCGAGCATTTCGACCTGCGTCCTTACGCAATCACCACCATGCTCGACCTGCTGCACCCGATGTACCAGGAAACTGCAGCCTACGGTCACTTCGGCCGTACTCCGCAGCTGAAGACAGTCGGTGACGACACCTTCACCACCTTCACCTGGGAGCGCACTGACCGCGCCGACGCCCTGCGCGCCGCTGCCGGTCTGTAAGTACTCTGCTTCCCCCCAAAGCCCCTGCCGGGTAACTGGCAGGGGCTTTTTTGTGCACCACAGATACATATGTACTGACAACTTCAAGCGCATTGGCCGCTGCAACTTTCCTAGGCTTTGTATTCCTCCCGCCGAGCAAGGATGCTCGCCATGCCTGCACTACTGTTTTCCTTTCTGCTGATGCTGCTCAGTACCGGCACCCTTGAGGCCAGCACCTGCCCCGAGTGGTCGCAACCCGATGCTCGCCAAGCGATAGAACACCTGCAACGCCGCCTCACCACCTGGGACGAGCAGTACCATGGCCAAGGCCGGTCCGAGGTCGATGACGAACTGTATGACCAGAGCCGTGCACGACTGCAGCAGTGGCAGCGCTGCTTTGCCCTCGACACACCGGCCGCCAACCCGCTGAGCAGTGCAAGCGGCCCCATCGCGCATCCGGTCCCACACACAGGCCTGCACAAGTTGCCCGATGAATCCGCCGTGCGTACCTGGCTTATGGCAAAGGACGATGTATGGGTGCAGCCCAAAGTCGATGGCGTTGCAGCCACACTTATCTACCGCCAAGGCCGACTGGTACACCTCATCAGTCGCGGCGACGGCACCCACGGGCACGACTGGAGCCGGCACATCCCCGTACTCAGCGCTGTGAACCAGACACTGCCGGAGCCCGTCGACCTGCTGCTCCAGGGCGAGCTTTACTGGCAACTGGACAACCATGTGCAAGCCCACAGCGGCAGCCTGAATGCCCGAGCCGATGTCGCCGGGCGCCTGGCCCGCAAGCAACTCAGTGACGCGGACGGTGCGCGCATCGGTCTGTTCGCCTGGGGCTGGCCAGCAGGCCCACAGGATCCAGCCAAACGCCTGGCGCGCCTGACCGAACTGGGTTTCCCCCTGATCGGCGAGTACAGCCAGCCAATCAGCAGCGCCAGCCAAGCCGCGCACTGGCGCGAGCACTGGTATCGCACCCCGCTGCCCTTCGCCAGCGATGGCGTGGTGCTACGCCAGGGCAGCCACCCGCCGCCCGAACGCTGGCAAGCCCACCCTCCGCACTGGACAGCCGCATGGAAGTACCCGCTTGCACAGGCGCTGGCGGAGGTGCGCGACGTGCAGTTCGGCATCGGTCGTACCGGACGCATCAACCCGATCATTCAGGTCGCTCCGGTGCAACTGGACGACCGAACGATACGTCAGGTGAGTGTTGGCTCCCTGCAGCGCTGGCAGCAACTGGACATCCGGCCCGGTGACCAGGTTGCCATCAGCCTGGCCGGCCTGACCATACCGAGGCTTGATGCGGTGGTGCACCGCAACCCACAACGCCAGCCACTTCAAGTACCCGACCCTGCGGCCTACCATCCGCTCAGTTGCTGGCAACCGACACCCGGCTGCCGGGCGCAGTTCCTGTCCCGACTGAACTGGCTAAGCGGCAAGCAAGGGCTGAACCTGACCGGTGTTGGCCAAGGCACCTGGGAGCGGCTGACCGACAGCGGCCATGTCACCCACCTGGTTGATTGGCTAGCCCTGCCCGACAGCCAACTGCAACACATACCGGGGCTGGGCGAACGCAGCAGCAAACACTTGCAACAAAACTTCGCACAGGCTCGCCAGCAGCCGTTTTCCCGCTGGATCCGCGCCCTGGGCATACCCGCGCCCAGCCACCTCGACCTGGGTGACAACTGGCTGGAGCTGGCACAACGCGACACTGCGCGCTGGCAACAGGAAGCGGGTATCGGCCCCAGACGAGCAGCCCAACTGAGCGCATTCTTCCAGGCACCTGAACTGCAAATGCTGGCCGATCAACTGCGCCAGCATGCAATCGAGGGTTTCTAAATTTCTCGGTTCAGGGCAGCATCAACGCTTCTGCTGTCCCGCCCCCTATGGAGCCCCTATGAAACTGCTTTCACCTCTTGCCCTGTTCGCGGCCTGTAGCTTCATGGCTGCACCGCTGCTGGCCGCTGAAGAGCAACCCGGCCTGACAGGCTGCGCAGCCAAACGCCAGGCGATCAGCGAACAGATAGAGCAGGCTCGCGCCCACGGCAACAGCGAACAACAGGCCGGCCTGGAAAAGGCCCTGAGCGAAGTGACAGCCAACTGCACCGATACCGGCCTGCGCAAGGAACGAGAGAAAAAGGTCCTGGAGGCTCGACACGAGGTCGCCCAGCGCCAGAATGACCTTGAAAAAGCCATGAAAAAAGGCGACGCGGAGCGCATCAACAAGCGCAAGGACAAACTGGCAGAGTCGCGCAAGGAGTTGCAGCACGCGCTGGATGAACTGGAAAAGTGACCGCGGCGCATGCCGGCGTCACCTGCATCGCCGACCGGTCAGCGATGCAGTGCTTGCGCTCAACTGATCAGTGATTGCGAAACTCGGTATGGCATGCCTTGCAAGCCTGCTCAACCTTTTGCATCGGCGCCGCCAGCTCTGCAGGCGTCAGCGGCTGATGACGGGTAACCGCGACCAGTTCACCGGTGGCGGCCTCCATCTGCCGGGCAAGCTCCTGGAAGCGCGCCTGCTTCTGCCAGACGTCTTCACGTGCACTGGAGTCCTTTTCCTCGCGCACCTGTGGAAAATGCTTCCACGGTTCGTGCGTCAGGCCATCAAGCTTCAGCGCGCCGTCGGCAAATTTCTGGCTGTCGAACGCCAGCCGCCCACGCAACATGCCGCCCAGGTCTTCGCTGGTCTTGAGCATCTGCTTGAAGATCGCCTTGCGCTGGCCCAGCGGCGAATTCGGATCGACACCGCCACAGGCGGTCAGGGTCATGCAGGCCAGCAGTACTACACAGAGTCGTTTGAACATCATGATCGCTTCGGCTCACAAAAAAGGCTGCCAGTATCCTCGCACGGCCCCCAAAGACCAATACCCTTATCAACACTAGGGGCTGCACGTGCTGCCCAGCACGCGGCAACCTCAGGAAATCGACACCCATGAAGATGACTTTCAGCCGCCTGAACTGGCTGCTACCCGTACTGGCCCTGCTGGCCGGTTGCAATGGCGGCAACCCGGAAAAACCCAAAACGCACGCAATAGCCACCTACACCAGTGCCACCTGGAAAGACCTGCCCCAGGTAAGCGACAGCGACCTGCTGGCGGGCTTCAACGCCTGGCGCAGCGCCTGCGAACGGCTCAAGAGCGATGCCACCTGGGCTGGCACCTGCAACGCTGCCGCAAACATCGCGGCAGAACCCGGTGCGGTTCGTACCTTTCTCCAGACCCGTCTTGACGTGTTCAGCCTGCGCTCGGCCGAAAACAGCGCCAACGGCCTGATCACCGGCTATTACGAGCCAGTCTACCCCGGCAGCCTGACACGCACCGACCACGCCGGCGTGCCGGTCTACGGCGTACCTGATGACCTGGTGGTCGTCGCGCTCGACAGCGTCTACCCGGAACTCAAGGGCAAACGCCTGCGCGGGCGCCTGGAAGGTCGCACCCTGAAACCCTATGACACCGCCGACACCATCCGTCGCCAAGGCGTGAACGCCCCCGTGTTGGCATGGCTGACCGATCCGATGGATCTGCAATTCCTGCAAATTCAGGGTTCAGGCCGTATTCAGCTGGACGATGGTCGCCAGTTGCGCATCGGCTACGCCGACCAGAACGGCCACCCCTATCGCCCTGTGGGTCGCTGGCTGGTCGAACAGGGCCAGTTGAAAAAAGAAGAGGTGACCATGGGCACTATTCATAGCTGGGCCGAGGCTAACCCGACGCGGGTACCGGAACTGCTCGCAAGCAACCCAAGCTATGTGTTCTTCAGCGCCCGCCCGGACAGCAACGAAGGCCCGCGCGGCTCACTCAACGTACCCCTGACTGCCGGCTATAGCGTGGCCATCGACCGCAAGGTAATCCCGCTGGGCAGCCTGTTGTGGCTGTCGACCACGCGCCCGGACGGCGCGCCGGTAGTGCGCCCGGTCGCGGCGCAGGATACCGGTGGCGCGATCACCGGTGAGGTCCGTGCAGACCTGTTCTGGGGTACCGGCAGCGAAGCCGGCAAACTGGCCGGTGACATGAAGCAACAAGGCCAGATCTGGTTGCTCTGGCCAAAGGGTGCGGCATTGCCAGACGTGCCTCAGGCCTGAGGGTCGATCAGGCCGATACGACGAAAAACGCGGCAATCACACCCATGCCTAGCGCCCAGACCAACGAGCGCAACAGCGCCCAGTCCGCCAGGTAGCAGATGATGTAGAGCAGACGGCTGGTGATGAACATCACCGCCAGCACGTCCTGCGTCACCTGCTCTGCGTTACCGACGACATCGGCAATGATCACTGCCGCGGCGAACGCCGGTGTCACCTCAAAACTGTTCAACTGCGCGGCATGGGCGCGCCGGGCGAACCCTTCGAGCGTATCGAGAAACGCGCGCGGGTCGTGATTCTCGCGCAAGCCGAAACGACCACCGCCGAACTTCGCCACACCGGTACACAGATAAGGCAGGAACAGCGCGATCAGTACACACCAGAAAGCTACGGTCATGGCAGGGTCCTTTTTTGGTTTCTCGGGTCAGAGTTTCATGATCAGCATGCCGATCAAGACCAGCGCACAAGCTAAGAGCCTAGGCCCGCCAAAAGGTTCTTTCAGGTAGCGCATGCCAAACAGCACCACCAGAATCACACTGACCTCTCGCAAAGCCGCCGCCTCTGCCACCGAACCCAATTGCATGGCCCAAAGCACCAAGGCATAGCTGAACAACACACAGAACCCAACCGCCAGGCCGAGCCGCCATTGCTCTCGCCAGAACAAGACGTAGGGCGCACGACGGGCCACGGCGGCCAACACGGGGAAAGGCCAGGCACTGATCAGGGTCAACCAGACCAGATAGTCCAGCGGCTGCGACCATAACTTGATCGCCGTACCGTCCAGCCAGGTGTAGCAACCGATACACAGGCCGATCAAGGCAACCACCGGCAGCATCGACCACGGCAGACGGTCACCGCCGCCACCCTGCCAGAGCAGGCAGGCCATGCCGCACGGGATCAGCAAAATGCCAATAATCTGCTGGGTGCTCAGCGACTCGCCAGCAAAGGTCAGGGTGAGCGCCAGCACCACCAAGGGCGACAAACCACGCATCAGCGGATAGACCAGGCCGAGGTCGCCCACCCGGTAGGCTTGAATCAACAGAAAACGGTAAAGCAACTCGAACAGTGCCGAGGCCAACATCCAGGGCCAGACCTCAGCCGGCGGCACCTGCACGAAGGCCACCATGACCAGCGCAAACAGCAATGCCACCGCATCCATACTGGCGATCACCAACAGGCGCTCGCCACTGAACTTGATCAGGGTATTCCAGGTTGCATGGAGCACCGCCGCAAGCAGTACCAGAGTCGTTGCCAGCACGTATCAGTTCCTTGGCAGGTCTTGGAAAAGCCATCACTGGCCATCTGCCCACCATACTAACCGCTTCTTGGTGAGGCACTGATGTGCAAGCCACTACAAGTTCCAATAACTTCGCAGGCAAGCCAGCTCCAACAGGGCTGCCGCTCATCGTGTAGGAGCCGGGCTTGCCCGCGATGACGTCGGCGCGGTACCAGTGAGTTCGCGGCGTTTGTATCGCAGGCAAGCCAGCTCCAACAGGGCTGCAGCTCATCTTGTAGGAGCCGGGCTTGCCCGCGATGGCGTCGGTGTGGTGCCAGTGAGTTCGCGGCGCTTGTATCGCAGGCAAGCCAGCGCCAACAGGGCTGCAGCTCATCTTGTAGGAGCCGGGCTTGCCCGCGATGGCGTCGGCGCGGTGCCAGTGAGTTCGCGGCGTTTGTATCGCAGGCAAGCCAGTTCCAACAGGGCTGCCGCTCATCTTGTAGGAGCCGGGCTTGCCCGCGATGGCGTCGGCGCGGTACCAGTGAGTTCGCGGCGCGTGCATCGCAGGCAAGCCAGCTCCAACAGGGCTGCAGCTCATCGTGTAGGAGCCGGGCTTGCCCGCGATGGCGTCGGCGCGGTGCCAGTGAGTTCACGGTGTTTGTATCGCATGCCTGCAGTTCATCTTGTAGGAGCGGGCTTGCCCGCGATGACGTCGGCGCGGTGCCAGTGAGTTCGCGGCGCTTGTATCGCAGGCAAGCCAGCGCCAACAGGGCTGCAGCTCATCGTGTAGGAGCCGGGCTTGCCCGCGATGACGTCGGCGCGGTACCAGCAAGTTCGCGGTGTTTGTATCGCAGGCAAGCCAGCTCCCACCGGGCCCCGGTCAAACCGTGTGGCAGGCTTGCCCGCGATGGCGTCGGTGTGGTGCCAGTGAGTTCGCGGTGTTTGTATCGCATGCCTGCAGTTCATCTTGTAGGAGCGGGCTTGCCCGCGATGACGTCGGCGCGGCACCAGTGATTTCGCGGCGCTTGTATCGCAGGCAAGCCAGCGCCTACAGGGTTGCAGTTCATTTTGTTGTAGGAAAGCACCGAAAATGCGCCGCCGTGACAGGGCACTCTGGCTGCCGAGGGGTCCTAGGACATATCCTACGAATTCTGTCGTTTCAGGGATGATTGCTCCCGGGGAAACTCGCCACTAGGCTCGGTAGGTCGCTGACACATCAGCGATCGGGTTTGGCGACCCGGCATCGTGGAGCAACTCTGCCTCATCTTTATGGCAGCTGTGCGCGGGAGGGCTCAGGCCCTGCCGGGTTGCTCCGTGTTCCGGTTCGCCAACCTGCGTACAGCTGCCACCCTATGCGTTTGGCGACCATTACGTGGCGGCTTCATTCATCACGGAGCTACGTAATGAAAAAAATCGTTCCCGATCCACCCGAATTCCACGAACTCAAAACCACCGAGAAACCATTCGGCCTGTGCGATGCCGGGCACCCTCAGCTCTTTGCGGTGCGGCCGGGCATCAGTGTCGAGGACGCACTGGTGCATGCCTCGCTGTACCTGAAGTGCGCCAGCCAGACCGGCCCGCTCATGGTTGAGTATTGCAAGGAGCCGGGCCGTGGTTTTGCCCAATCGACCCTGCATTCAGTGGAAATGGCCAAAGGCATCATCGATTCGCTGCTCGACAGCCTGGAAAGCCGCTACACGCAGCCCTCCTGAGGCCTTACGGTCGAGCCGCCAGCATGAATGCTTATTTGACCTCGGTGTCGAACTGATCCTTCATGTACTTGATTTCGGTGCGCCCGTGCGGTGCCGGCAAGCCGTCCTCACCAAGGTTGACGAAGACCATTTTGTCGACGGTGAGGATGCTCTTGCGGGTAATCTTGTTGCGCACTTCACACTTGAGAGTAATGGAGGTGCGGCCAAACTCGGTCGCGGTGATACCCAGCTCGATGATGTCGCCCTGGCGCGAAGCACTGACGAAGTTGATCTCCGACATGTACTTGGTCACCACACGCTGGTTGCCCAACTGGACGATAGCGTAAATCGCCGCTTCCTCGTCGATCCAGCGCAGCAGGCTGCCGCCGAACAGGGTGCCGTTAGGGTTGAGATCTTCAGGCTTTACCCATTTGCGAGTGTGGAAATTCATCTGTACTCCTGACCTTGCTTACCAATCGATGCCGCTAATCATGGCAGAGCCAGCGCACCGGCTCCATTTAACCTCGACTATGGTCTCGATTAATCGACAGAAAGCCTTGGGTAGGAGCCTCGGCATGGCTATAATCGCCATCGTTTCATAACGGTCATCTGCACTTGATACCGTTCCCGCCACCCATCCGAGGGGCGCTGCAGCAGGTTCATCCTGTCAGGCTCGGATGGGGCGTTGTCCTGCAAGGCTTGCCTGCAGACACTAAAACGCACAACGGCGCCCATTCGCACCTTACGAATGGAGGCTCTCAATGAGCGCTGTAAACACGCCTGCAGGTTTTACCGATTTTAAAGTTGCTGACATCTCCCTGGCCGCCTGGGGCCGCCGCGAGGTAATCATCGCCGAATCGGAAATGCCTGCACTGATGGGCCTGCGCCGCAAGTACCTGGAAGAGCAACCGCTCAAAGGTGCCAAGATTCTCGGCTGCATCCACATGACCATTCAGACTGCCGTGCTGATCGAAACCCTGGTTGCCCTGGGTGCCGAGGTACGCTGGTCGTCCTGCAACATTTTCTCCACTCAGGATCAGGCTGCCGCTGCCATCGCTGCTGCCGGCATCCCTGTATTCGCCTGGAAAGGCGAGACTGAAGAAGAGTACGAGTGGTGCATCGAGCAGACCATCCTCAAGGACGGTCAGCCATGGGACGCCAACATGGTGCTGGACGACGGTGGTGACCTGACCGAAATCCTGCACAAGAAATACCCGGCCATGCTGGAAAAAATCCACGGTGTGACCGAAGAAACCACCACCGGCGTACACCGCCTGCTCGACATGCTGGCCAAGGGCGAACTGAAAGTCCCGGCCATCAACGTCAACGACTCGGTCACCAAGAGCAAGAACGACAACAAGTACGGCTGCCGTCACAGCCTGAACGATGCGATCAAGCGCGGCACCGACCACCTGCTGTCGGGCAAGCAAGCCCTGGTCATCGGCTACGGTGACGTGGGCAAGGGTTCGGCCCAGTCCCTGCGTCAGGAAGGCATGATCGTCAAGGTCACCGAAGTCGACCCGATCTGCGCCATGCAAGCCTGCATGGACGGTTTCGAACTGGTTTCGCCATTCAAGGGCGGCATCAACACCGGTACCGAAGCCTGCATCGACAGCGACCTGCTGGGCAAGATCGACCTGATCGTTACCACCACCGGTAACGTCAACGTCTGCGACGCCAACATGCTCAAGGCCCTGAAGAAGCGCGCCGTGGTGTGCAACATCGGCCACTTCGATAACGAAATCGATACCGCGTTCATGCGCAAGAACTGGGCATGGGAAGAGGTCAAGCCGCAGGTGCACAAGGTACACCGCACCGGCCACGGCGACTTCGACCCACAGAACGACGACTACCTGATCCTGCTGGCCGAAGGCCGCCTGGTAAACCTGGGCAACGCCACCGGTCACCCAAGCCGCATCATGGACGGTTCGTTCGCCAACCAGGTCCTGGCCCAGATCTTCCTGTTCCAACAGCAGTTCGCCAACCTGTCGCCAGCCGAGAAAGCCGAGCGCCTGACCGTTGAAGTGCTGCCGAAGAAACTCGACGAAGAAGTAGCCCTGGAAATGGTCCGCGGCTTCGGCGGTGTGGTCACTCAACTGACCCAGCAGCAGGCCGAGTACATCGGCGTGTCCGTCGAAGGTCCGTTCAAGCCACACGCCTATCGCTACTGATGGGCCAAAGCCGGTGCCGCTCTCAAGCGTCACCGGCTTTTTCTTGAGCCGCACCGTTTGGGCGGCTTGCTTGATCGGTTTACCAGGATTTCGCCATGTCTCAGGAACGTCGCTACAGCTTCGAGTTCTTCCCGACCAAGACCGATGCTGGACATGAAAAACTGCTCGCCACTGCCCGTCAGCTGGCTACCTACAACCCCGACTTTTTCTCCTGCACCTACGGTGCCGGTGGCTCGACCCGCGACCGCACGCTCAACACCGTGCTGCAGCTGGAGAGCGAAGTAAAAGTCCCTGCCGCCCCGCACTTGTCATGCGTTGGCGACAGCACCAACGACCTGCGCACCCTGCTCGCCCAGTACAAGGCTGCGGGCATCAAGCGCATCGTTGCCCTGCGCGGCGACCTGCCGTCCGGCATGGGCATGGCCAGCGGCGAGTTGCGTCACGCCAATGACCTGGTTGAGTTCATTCGCAAGGAAAGTGGCGATCACTTCCACATCGAAGTCGCTGCTTACCCTGAAATGCACCCGCAAGCGCGCAACTTCGAGGACGACCTCGCCAACTTTGCACGCAAGGTCCAGGCGGGTGCGGACAGCGCCATCACCCAGTACTTCTTCAACGCCGACAGCTACTTCTACTTCGTCGAGCGCGTGCAGCAACTGGGCGTCGATATCCCTGTAGTGCCGGGCATCATGCCAATCACCAACTACAGCAAGCTGGCACGCTTCTCCGACGCCTGCGGCGCCGAGATTCCACGCTGGATCCGCAAGCAGCTGGAAGCCTATGGCGACGACGCGAAGAGCATCCAGGCCTTCGGCGAAGAAGTGATTACCCGCATGTGCGAGCAACTGCTGCAAGGCGGCGCACCGGGCCTGCACTTCTACACCCTGAACCAGGCCGAACCAAGCCTGGCAATCTGGAACAACCTCAAGCTGCCACGCTGACCGAAGCGGCGTTCGCGCCGCTTTCCAGTGCACTGCACGCTCGCGATTATTTGAACTTGAAGGTGCTCTAGCCTAGGCTAGGGCACCTTTGTGCTTTTCTCTATTGGACTATTGGACTGTCACCCTGCCTATGTCTCTAGCTTCTCAACGACCGCAACTGGTTTACCTGGTGTTCGGTGCCCCCACATACCACCAGGAAGCCCAGTTCAGTATTGCCAGCGCCTTGACCAATCTGCGCAAGACACCTGGCGAAGCTATTGATATACAGGTTTTCAGTGATGACCCTGAGCCATACCGTCACCTGCCCGTTACGGTCCACACACTGGATGCAGAAACCCGCACGCAGTGGAACCAGCCCCATGGTTATCATTTCCGCAGCAAACATGTCGTGCTGCGTCAGGTGCTGGAGCAGCATGAACTGGCGCTGCTGATCGACACCGATACGTTCTTCCATCGTTCTCCGATTGAACTGTTTCGACGCATAGCACCGGGTACCTTGCTGTGTAATGCCATAGGCGGCCACTACGGGGATGACCCCAAAGCGCCACTGTATGAGGCACTCGCCACGATACTGCGCAGCCGCGATCTGGCAGACGACCAGATGCCGCTGCTGAACTCAGGGGTGATGGGCTTGCACTGCAGCGACGCAGCACTGCTTGATCGCTCGATCGCCTACATGGATGAGTTCTACCTGCAGGCCAAAGGCGCCTATACGCTGGAAGAGTTCTGCCTGGCAGTGGCGGCTTACCGCTCAATGAAGGTCAACGAATGCCCTGACCTGATCCATCACTATTGGAGCCGCAAGCAACTGTTCAGGGCCAAGATCCAGGCATGGCTGCGCAAGCACGGCGACGCACCACTCAGCCCTGAAGCCATGGCCGACATACCGCATGTCAACGCAAAGCTGCCACGGCCACCCGCACTGCAACGCATGCTGTACAAGACCGTGAGCCTCGCACTGCCCGAACAGCAACGCCAGTTCCTCCGTGAACTGCTGTATGGCTGCTATGCCTACCCCAACGAGTTCGACCGCGCCTGCGGTTCAGCCTGGTGGGACAAGGCCCTGGAGAACGTCCAGGCGCGCCTTGGCCGAGCATTGACCCGCGAACAGTTGAAGCGCTGGCTGCAGCAACCGGCGCTGCGTCTGGCACTGGGCAAACAGCACCCAAGCGTTCAACAGCACCTGCTGCTGAAGCTGCAGGACTGAATCCAGACGCAGTCACCACTGGTCATCCTGAACCGGTCGTCGTACTCTGCCGACATGTTCGATTTCGCCCGTCTACTGACAGCGCTGTTTCTAGCTTGCCTGAGCACTTTCGCCCTGGGCGAAAAGCTGCGTATTGTTACCGACCCTTGGCCACCCTATGCCTACCAGGAAGGAGAGGAGATCAAGGGGATCGACTACGAGGTGACGGCCGAAGTCTTCAGGCGCCTGGGTGTCGAGGTGGAGTGGCAGTTCCTGCCCTGGAAGCGCTGCCTGAACATGCTGGAACAGGGGCAGGCAGACGGCGTGCTGGATATTTTCCAGACCCGTCAGCGTGACAGCCTGCTGTTTTACCCCAGCGAACCGCTGTCGACCGTAGAGTTCGCGCTGTTCTATGCCAAGGCTCGCCCGCACGTGGTGAACAGCCTGGACGACCTCAAGGGGCTTACTGTCGGCACTTCGCCCGGCTACACCTACGACCCGACCTTCACGGAGTCAACCGCGTTCAACCGCGAGCCCGCCCCCAGCCACGAGGCCAACTTCGGCAAACTGCAACTTGGCCGTATTGACCTGCTGATCACTGATCGTCGGGTCGGCCGCTACCTGATTGCCACCCTGGGCCTGGAGCAGGAGGTCGGTGAGCTGCCCTTGGTCGTCAGCCAACAGCATCAGTACCTCGCCGTACGTCGAAATGTCGGCATGGACCTTCTGGCGCAACGCTTCGCGGCTGAGCTACGGCGCTTCAAGAAGGAGCCTGCCTATGCCGCGCTGTCAGCCCGTTATGACAGTGCCGCAATAAAAAATCAGCCCGCCGTTGAGCAGCAGGAACGCAGCACTCACTGAATGCTCTGTTATACTCGGGCATTCCCGCCAGGCTTACGCCCGGACGCTCGACCTTGAAACAGCCATCCTGACCGGTAGAACCGCGCGTTTAGACACCCGCTCGCCGCTCCCGGATGCACATTGAAGGCCAAGCAGGACCGGACGCGATAGCATCTGCAGATGCCCGTCGCGCCAGGCAAGATCATCCCAATGGGCTCAGCCCCCACTAGAACAGGATTTCTCATGTCCTTTGCTTCCCTCGGTCTCTCCGAGGCTCTAGTCCGCGCTATCGAGGCTGCGGGCTATACCCAGCCCACTCCGGTGCAACAGCGGGCGATTCCCGCCGTGTTGCAAGGTCGCGACCTGATGGTGGCGGCGCAGACAGGTACTGGCAAAACCGGCGGTTTCGCACTGCCAATCCTTGAACGCCTGTTTCCCGGCGGCCACCCCGACAAATCCCAGCGTCACGGCCCGCGCCAACCACGTGTTCTGGTGCTGACGCCAACCCGTGAACTGGCCGCACAGGTACACGACAGCTTCAAAACCTATGCCCGTGACCTGAATTTCATCAGCGCGTGCATCTTCGGTGGTGTTGGCATGAACCCGCAGGTGCAAGCCATGGCCCGCGGTGTCGATGTACTGGTGGCCTGCCCTGGCCGCCTGCTGGACCTCGCCGGTCAAGGCAGCGTCGACCTGTCGCACGTCGAAACCCTGGTGTTGGACGAAGCCGACCGCATGCTCGACATGGGCTTCATCCACGATGTGAAGAAGGTCCTGGCCCGTTTGCCGGCCAAGCGCCAGAACCTTCTGTTCTCGGCCACCTTCTCCAAAGACATCACCGACCTCGCCGACAAGCTCCTGCACAACCCGGAGCGTATCGAGGTCACCCCGCCGAACACTACCGTCGAGCGGATCGAGCAGCGGGTCTATCGCCTGCCGGCCGGCCACAAGCGTGCGCTGCTGGCCCACTTGATCACCGTCGGCGCCTGGGAACAGGTACTGGTCTTCACCCGCACCAAGCATGGCGCCAACCGCCTGGCCGAGTACCTGGAGAAGCACGGCCTGACCGCCGCCGCCATCCATGGCAACAAGAGCCAGAATGCTCGAACCAAAGCCTTGGCCGACTTCAAGGCCGGCACTGTACGGGTCATGGTCGCCACCGACATCGCCGCACGCGGCCTGGACATCGATCAACTGCCTCACGTAGTCAACTTCGAGCTGCCGAACGTTGAAGAGGACTACGTACACCGCATCGGCCGTACCGGTCGTGCCGGTCGCTCGGGCGAGGCCATCTCGCTGGTCGCACCCGACGAAGAGAAACTGCTCAAGAGCATCGAGCGCGTTACCCGCCAGAAAATCGCCGACGGCGACCTGATGGGCTTCGATGCTTCGGCCATTGAGGCCGAGAAACCCGAAACCCGCGAGCGTCCACAAAACACCCCACGCACTGGCCGTGGCCAGCGTGCCGATGGCACCAACACCGGCAGCGGTGGCCGCAAGGACAAGGGTAAGGATAAAGGCAAGGAAAAGGACAAGGCCGGCGAGAAGTCCGCTGAAAAGGCCGCTGGTGGACGCCAGGAACGCAAGCCACGCGACAAGAAACCCCGCCCGGCTCAAGCCGCTGGCCAATCGGCTATTCCTCCAGTGCCCGCCAACCGCGATCCGGAAGAATTCCTGGACGACGAAGTCGATAATTTTGGCAACCGTGCCGACTACGTCAGCCCTTACCAGAACAAGGGTGGCCAGGGCCGCAACCGTCGCCCAGGCGCTCCAGCAAACAGCAACGGCGGGGCTACCCAGCCACGCGGTGGCCAGGGCCGTAGCAACAACCCTCGTAGCGGTGGTGCAGCCAATGCAGGCGCCAACGGCGAGAAGCGTGGCGGTGCACGTAACGGTGCGGGCTCGGGTGGCCGTGACGGCCAGCCACGCCGTGACGGTGCCAACCGCAACCGTCGCCCTGCCCGCGAAGAGTCTTCGCGCCAGGAACCGGCCGTACGCAACCCTCGTGAAGGTCAGCCGCAACCGAAGATCATCCACAAGGAATCCAAAGTGGATCGCTTCCCGACCGCCGAGCAGTTGGAACAACTGCCAAGCCGTCCACGTGGCGAAAAACCGGCGCTGCTGACGCGTAACCGCTGATTCAGACGCCAACAAAAACGCCGCCCCATGGGGCGGCGTTTTTGTTGGTGCAGTAACCCGATTACTTCTGCTTCACGCCTTCCAGCGAGATGTCCAGGTCCAGGGTCTGCGAAGCTGGGCCCGGGCCCTTGATGCCGAAATCGTTCAGGTTCAGCGTAGTGGTGGCATTGAAGCCAGCACGCTCGCCGCCCCATGGATCTTTGCCTTCGCCGTTGAAGGTTGCCTTGAACACTACCGGCTTGGTCACGCCGTGCAGGGTCAGGTCACCCGCGACATCAGCAGTTTTTTCACCGGTCGACTTGACGCTGGTAGAGACGAACTTGGCATCAGGGAATTTGCTGACGTCGAGGAAGTCCTTGCTGCGGATGTGCTTGTCACGCTCGGCATGGTTGCTGTCGAGGCTGGCGGTTTTCAGGTCAACGGCAATTTTGCTGGCTTCTGGCTTGGCGCTGTCCCAGCTGAAGGTACCGTCAAAGTCCTTGAAGGTGCCATGGATGAAACTGTAGCCAAGGTGGCTGATTTTCCAGTCGACGAAAGCGTGCTGGCCTTCTTTGTCGATTTTGTAATCAGCAGCCATGGCCTGACCAGCCGACAGCAGTGCAGTACCAAGCGCCAGTGCGGCAAAAGTCTTTTTCAACATGCGTCTGTATCCTTTTTGCAGGTTAGGTTGAACATCAAGCTTTGCGGCCCAGCATGCGGACAAGGGTCGCGTCACGGTCTATAAAGTGGTGTTTAAACGCCGCCAGGGCATGCAAACCGGCAAAGATCACCACGCCCCATGCCACGTAGAAGTGGATTTCGCCGGCAAGGTCCGCCTGATCAGGCAGATTGCTGAGCAATGCAGGGACCTCAAACAGGCCGAATACCGGAATGCCCACGCCATCCGCGGTGGAGATCAGGTAGCCACTGATCAGAACAGCGAACAGGCCCAGATAGAGGAGACTGTGGCCAGCCTTGGCAGAAACCCGGGTAAATGTGCTGTAACTGGCCAACGTCGGCGGTGGCGGGCTGACAAAGCGCCAAATGACCCTTAGCAACATGATCGCCAACACAGTCAAGCCGATACTCTTGTGCAGATCGGGCGCGGTGTGACGCCAGGCGCTGTAGTAATCAAGGCCGACCATCCATAGGCCCAGGCCGAACAGGCCGAACACTGCCAATGCCACGCCCCAGTGCATGACAACACTGACCAAGCCATAGCGAGAAGATGAGTTTCGCAACTGCATTGCCGAATTTCCCTGTAAGAACTGTTGCCAAGACTAACGAGTTATCTATCGAATTAAAGCGGAAAATTTCGCTTTGAAATATCGAGAAAAACGATTGTTAGCGTGGAACGCTGGCATTAAGGAAAGATTAACGCTAGGCACTAGCGCTAATGGCAACGGGTGTGGAGAGGCATCAGAACGAGGCCGGCATGGGGATTGCCGGCAAGGCCGGCTCTTGAACGAGCCGGCCGCTACATCGGTAACAGGCTACTGAGCGCTGGCCTGAGTGTTGGTGGTCTTTTTCTTCACGGGCTCAGCCTTGGCAGCGGTTTTTTTCACCGGTGCCGGCTTGGCTGCTGTCTTCTTGGCTACCGGCTTCTTCGACGGCGTAGCCTTGGCAGGGGCAGCCTTGGCGGGCGCAACCTTGGCCGGTTCCTCTTTCGCTACAGGAGCCACAGGCGGCGCCACTGGGGCAGGTGCAGCCACTGGAGCCGGCGCTGGAGCAGCCTGCACAGCCTTCACCGCAGGTGGTGCTGCCGGTTTGTCAGCGCCACCGAACAGACGCGAGAAGAAGCCTGGCTTGCTCTCCTTGGCTGCAACGGCGCCTGCCGTTGCAGCTGCAGCGCCAACGGCTGCGGCTTTAAGCGGGTCGACGGTTTTACCCGCAGCCAGGTCCTGTACCTGGTTGGCCGCGCGCTGACCGCTGCGCAGGGCACCTTCGAGCGTGCCGGGGTACAGCGCATCGGTGTGCTCACCCGCGAAGGCGATGCGCTGCATAGGGCGCTCCCACAGGCGCCAGTACTTGCTGATCTGCCCCGGACCAAACGCCAGGTAGGAGCCGCCAGTACCCGCGTCGGTGCTGTAACGACGCACCTCATAGCCGGTAAACGCTCCTCGCGCCTGTGGATAAAACGCGTGCAGGCGGATCAACACCTGATCGACCATCTGTTTGTCGCCGAACGCCTGAAGCAGGCGAGCGTTGTCACCCGACAGGTTGATCACTACGTTGGCACCGCCCTTCAGCGCAGGTTCGATCCAGAGCATGCCAAGGCCGGTGTTGCTGTAGATTTCACCGGACATCCGCGCACGGCTTTCCCAGACTGGCGTCTTGAACTTCAGCATCAGCTGATCGCGCCAGCCGTAGTTGGTGCCCTTGATCGCCGCCAGGTGCAGGTTGTCCAGGCCCGGCGTCATTTGGATCTTGGCCAACGCCCGCAATGGCACGGCCAGGACCACGTAATCCGCCTGGTAACCGACACTGCCGACCTTGACGGTAACACCGTCTTTGTCTTGGCTGATCGCCGTGACCGGCGAACTGGTCTTGATGGTTTTCAGCTGTTTGACGAACGCCTGGGCCAATACCGGGCTGCCGCCAGGCAGGCGGGCGGCACGCAGGTCACGGTCGTTGACGCCACGATAGACTCGATTCTGCTGGGCGAAATACAACAGCGACAGGCGCGATGGTTCGTCATAACGGGTACGGATCTGCTGGTTGATCAACTGCCGCGCGGTAGCGGGCAGTTGCAGCTTGTCCAGCCAGGTGGCGACGTTCATCTGATCCAGGGCGAACAGGGTGCTATTGCCCGCCGGGTTTTCCGGGTCGTTGATCGAACGGGCCAGGTCGTCGAGGGTTTTCTCATAACGCTTGATGGCCTCGGCGGTGGCCGGCTGCTTGGTTGCCAGGTCCGCAGCGCTGAAGTACTCGCCGTCGATCAGGTAGCCCGGCGTACGAACGAACTCGGGCGCCGGCAGGGTGCTGAGCTTGAAGGTGTCCAGGTACTTGTTGAGGATCGGCTGTGCCTTGCTGTTGCCAATCCACTCGCTGGTGGCCAGGCCTGAACGCCCACCCATGCTGGGTTTGGCTTCCAGCAAGGTCACCTGCCAGCCCTTGCTTTGCAATTCATAGGCAGCGGTCAGGCCCGCCAGGCCACCGCCGACGACAATCGCCGTCGGCTGCTTGGCGGCCGCCAATGCCCCCGTACTGAACAGCCCAATCATTACTAACGCGCACGCGCGCAGCCAACCAGCAGACATTTGGCGAACTCCGGATCAAAGGCAGATAGAAGTGGGGGGTGAACACCCCAAGAAAGCTGCGTGAAGGATACGCCAGCATTGTCGGCCTCGCCAGCGAGCCAGGGCAGGATCACGCACTATGGGTTGTTCTCCTCCAACGCTTTGCATAGGCTTGCGCGCATACCCGAATACGCATCGCCAGGAGAGAGCCGATGGGCCTGAATCAACAGTGGATGCAACGTGACCTCAAGGTCCTGTGGCACCCCTGCACCCAGATGAAAGACCACGAGCAACTGCCGCTGATCCCGATCAAGCGCGGCGAAGGCGTCTGGCTCGAGGATTTTGAAGGCAAACGCTACCTGGATGCGGTCAGTTCCTGGTGGGTGAATGTGTTTGGCCATGCCAACCCACGCATCAACCAGCGCATCAAGGATCAGGTCGATCAACTTGAGCATGTGATTCTGGCCGGTTTCAGTCACCAACCGGTCATCGAACTTTCCGAGCGCCTGGTCAAGCTCACGCCTGACGGACTCAATCGGTGTTTTTACGCCGATAATGGGTCTTCCTGCATCGAAGTCGCACTGAAAATGAGCTTTCACTACTGGCTGAACCAAGGCCAGCCGGAGAAAAAGCGCTTCGTCACCCTGAGCAACAGCTACCACGGCGAAACCATCGCGGCCATGTCGGTCGGTGACGTCCCGCTGTTCACCGAAACCTACAAGGCGCTGTTGCTCGATACGATCAAAGTACCAAGCCCAGACTGCTATTTGCGCCCAGAAGGGGTCAGTTGGGAGGCGCATTCGCGCACGATGTTCGCGGCCATGGAGCAGACCCTGGCCGAACACCATGCGACCATCGCGGCAGTCATTGTCGAGCCCTTGATTCAGGGTGCCGGTGGCATGCGCATGTACCATCCGGTGTACCTCAAGCTGTTGCGCGAAGCCTGTGACCGCTACGGGGTTCACCTGATCCACGACGAGATCGCCGTAGGCTTCGGCCGCACCGGAACGATGTTCGCGTGCGAGCAGGCTGGCATCCGGCCAGATTTCCTCTGCCTGTCCAAGGCCCTGACCGGCGGCTATCTGCCGCTGGCCGCCTGCCTGACCACCGATCAGGTGTACAACGCGTTCTACGACGATTACCCGACCCTGCGCGCGTTCCTTCATTCGCACAGCTATACCGGCAACCCGCTAGCCTGCGCGGCGGCCCTGGCGACCCTGGATATCTTCGAGCAAGACAACGTCATCGAGAACAACAAGGCCCTGGCCCAGCGCATGGCCAGCGCCACGGCACACCTGGCCGATCACCCGCATGTGGCCGAAGTGCGCCAGACGGGCATGACCCTGGCCATCGAGATGGTTCAGGACAGGGCCAGCAAGACGCCTTACCCGTGGCAGGAACGGCGCGGCCTGAAAGTCTTCGAGCACGCGCTGAGCCGCGGCGCACTGCTGCGCCCACTGGGCAGCGTGGTGTACTTCCTGCCGCCGTATGTCATCACCCCGGAACAAATCGATTTCCTTGCCGAAGTCGCCAGTGAAGGCATCGACCTCGCCACGCGTGACAGCCTGAGCGTTGCCGTGCCCAGTAACTTCCACCCTGACTTCCGCGATCCGGGCTAGCGCACACCCTGGGGGCCGGCCCTACCGGCCTTCGGGGGTGAGCAATGCGCCAATCGCCCGTTTTGATTCAGAGACCGACATGAGACTGTCCCGTTTTTTCATTGATGCCCCGCTGAGCCTTGGCGAGCATGACCTGCCTGAAGCCCAGGCCCATTACATCGGCCGCGTACTGCGCATGGCCACTGGCGACGCTGTACAGCTGTTTGACGGCAGCGGCCAGGAATACCTCGGCGAGTTGCTGGAAGTCGGCAAGAAAAACGTGCGCGTGGTGCTCAGCGAAACCCTGCCGGGCCAAGCCGAGTCGATGCTGCACGTCCATCTGGGCCAAGGCCTGTCACGCGGCGAGCGGATGGACTGGGCAATCCAGAAGGCCACCGAGCTGGGTGCCAACGAAATCACCCCGATTGTCAGCGAGCGCTGTGAAGTCCGCCTCAAGGACGAGCGCGCCGACAAGCGCCTGGCCCATTGGCGCCAGGTAGCGATCAGCGCCTGCGAACAGTGCGGTCGCTCACGCCTGCCGGTCATTCATGCCCCTATGCTGCTGGCCGACTGGCTCAAGCAACGCGACGAAACGCTGAAGCTGGTCCTGCATCCGGTCGCCGAGCCAATGGTCAGCCACGCCAGACCCGAGCACCTGGCCTTCTTGATTGGCCCCGAAGGCGGCCTCTCGGAGGCGGAAGTGGAACAGGCCAAGAGCACCGGGTTCCACGCCGCACGCCTGGGCCCACGGGTCCTGCGCACGGAAACCGCACCCGTGGTAGCACTGGCCGTTGCCCAACAACTGTGGGGTGATTTCTAAAGCACGTAGAAAAACACCGCGACAAAATGCATCAGGCTGCCAGCGATGACGAACAGATGCCAAATGCCGTGCCAATGGCGAAAGCGGCTGTCATAGGCAAAGAAGATGATCCCGATGGTGTAGAACGCCCCACCACCGGCCAGCCAGGCAAACCCCGCAGTGCCCAGGCTGGCCAGTAGCGGTTTGACCGCGACCAGCACGATCCATCCCATCACCGCGTAGATGACGATCGACATCACCCGCGCCTCGGAGCGCGGTTTGATTTCCTGCAGCATACCGATCACTGCCAGCCCCCAGACGGTGCCAAACAGGCTCCAGCCCCAGGGGCCACGCAAACTGACCAGGCAGAATGGCGTGTAACTGCCCGCAATCAGCAGGTAGATCGACAGATGATCAAGCTTGCGCATGACCGTTTTGGCCTTGCCGCGTACGCTGTGATAAAGCGTGGAGATGCTGTACAGCAACAGCAAGGTGAAGCCGTAGATCGTCAGGCTGACAATTTTCCAGGGGTCGCCTTGCAGTACGGCAATCCCTATCAGCAATGTCGCGCCGACAGCGGCCAGTAGCGCGCCGACGAGGTGGGTCCATGCATTGAAGCGTTCACCATGGTACATGTGGCGCTGTCCTCCAAGGTCCTCTTGCAGGCTCATGCTACACAGGCATTCGCCTCAAACCACCCCCGCCTCTAGTAGTAGACGCTCCAAGGCGACCAGATCCGGCACCCGCGCCACCAACTCACCGACCTGCACGGCCGCCAACTCCAGCGGGGCCAACGGCACATCAACGTAGTTGAGCTGGCTGTCCAGCTTGCAGGAGCGCGGGATACCCTGCACCAGCAACGCCATGAAGCGCAGGCGGCTGTCGCCCAGCGAGTTGAGCACGACGATCCGTGCCCGCTCGCCCACCTGTGTTGAGCCGCCACACGCGGCCTCGAAACTGATCAGAGGCAAGCGCTGATTGCGCCAGTCGATCCACCCCAGGTGCCAGTCGAAACCCTCCAACACCTGCATGCCAGGACGATAGCCAATCAGCTCGGCCACCGCGACGTTCGGCAACACCAGGCAGCGATCACTCAGCGGCAGTAGCAGACCGGTCAGGCTGCTACGCCCCCCGTTGCGGACGGGTTGTTCAAGCATTGTGCGTACTCCACTGGGCAATACTCTGCAGCAGCACCGACTCTTGATACGGCTTGCCCATGTATTCATTCACGCCAATGGCCATCGCCCGGTCACGGTGCTTCTGCCCGGTACGCGACGTGATCATGATGATCGGCAGGTCCTTGAGCCGCGGGTCCTGGCGAACCCGGGTCGCGACCTCGAAGCCATCCATGCGCGGCATTTCGATGTCGAGCAAGACCACGTCCGGGCGGTGCTCCTGCAACAACGCCATGGCGTCGACGCCATCCTTGGCGGTCAAGACGTTCATGCCGTGGCGCTCAAGCAGGCGCCCAGTGACCTTGCGCACGGTCACCGAGTCATCCACGACCAACACCAGCGGTGGGCGCATGACGGTACGCTCGGCCAACGTATGCAGTGAGCCACGCTCGGCACTTGGCTGTTGGGCGGGGCGCGACTGCTGCGCGCGCAACTGGGCGAGCAAGTCGAGAATCAGCACCACTCGCCCATCCCCCAGGATGGTCGCCCCGGACAGCCCTTGAACCGAAGCGAACTGCGGCCCCAGGCTCTTGACCACGATCTCGCGACTGGCGGACAGGGCATCGACCTGAACCGCAAACTGCTGTTCTTGAGAATGCACCAACAGCACGGGCAGGGGCAGGGTCTGGCCGAGCAAGCGAGGTGGCGGCAGATCCTCCAGAAGCCCCCCCAGGTAGTGCAGTTCATAACGGTGCCCAGCGTACTCATAACGCGGAGGATCCAGCTGATAACAGGCTTCGAGCTCGGCCGGAGGCACCCGGACGATACCCTCGATGGTGTTCAGCGGGATCGCATACTGCTCATCGCTACTGTGCACCATCAACGCCCGGTTGACCGACACAGTAAACGGCAAGCGAATCAGAAAGCGCGCACCTTTACCCGGGATCGAGTCAATGATCATCGACCCGCCCAGTTGCTTGACCTCCTCATGTACCACGTCCATCCCCAGCCCTCGACCGGAGATCTGGGTGATTTTTTCAGCGGTGGAGAACCCTGGCTGCAAAATGAACTGCATGACCTCGTGATCACTGATCTCGGCGCCCGGGTCCAGCAGCCCGCGCTTGATGGCCTTGCGGCGCACGGCCTCCAACGACACACCGGCACCGTCGTCCGACATCTCGATGACGATATCGGCGCCTTCATGCAGCAGGTTCAAGGCAATCAGCCCCTGCTCCGGCTTGCCTGCGGCAAGGCGCACCTCCCGGGGCTCCAGGCCATGGTCGACTGCGTTGCGCAACATGTGTTCCAACGGTGCGACCATGCGCTCAAGCACGCTGCGATCCAACTCGCCTTCGGCATTGCCAACCACTAGCTCGACCTGTTTGCCCAACTCGCTGGCGACCTGGCGAACCACTCGCTGCAGGCGCGGTACCATGCGCTCGAACGGCACCATGCGCGTACTCATCAGGCCTTCCTGCAGGTCGGTATTCACCCGTGCCTGCTGCTGCAACAGGGCCTGCGCCTCGTGGGCGCGTACGCTCAAGGTCTCTTTCAGGTCGAGCAGGTCCGAAGCCGACTCAAACAACGCACGGGACAACTGCTGCAATTGCGAGTGACGGTCCATTTCCAGCGGGTCGAACTCTTCATAACCCAGCGGTTCGCCTTCGCTCGGCTGCGCACCGAGCGCGCGGCCCTGGGTTTCGCTGTCGAGCCGACGCAACAGGTCACGCATCCGCTCCAGCGTGGTTTCCATTTCACCCAGCGCCGTTTGCGCATCATTCACCTGCTGCTCGATACGCCCGCGAATGATGGAATTCTCACCGGCGAGGTTGCCTAGGTCGTCGAGCAGCTCAGCAGCCACTTTCACCTGGTCAGCCGCCGGTCGTTCAGGCGTCGGGGCAGGCGCCTCGGCTACCACGCTGTCGCTTTGTGGTTGGCTTTCGCTGACCGCAGCACTGGTGAAATTACGGATGTAGTCGATCAGTGCGGTGGGGGCAGGCAGCGGTTGCTGCAGGCGCACTGCATCGAGCATGTGTGCCAAGCGGTCATGGCAATTCTGCAGCAGGCTGAACAGCGCCGCACTGGGCTGAAGCTGACCGGCGGCCAACTGCTCAAACAGAAACTCCAGTTCATGGGCGAGGTCGCCAATCGGTGCGATCTCGACCATCCGCGCGCCCCCTTTCAGGGTGTGCAGATCGCGTAACAGGTTCTCCACTTCCAGCGTATTGCGTGGCTCAGCCTGCCAGCGCAACAAGGCTGCCCCAGAGCTTTCGACGATATCGAAACCTTCCTCCAGGAAAATCTCCAGCAGCTCCTTGTCGCCCTCTTCTGCCGGCTTCTGTGTCACCGGCTGAACCGGCGCAGGCCCGGCTTCCTCCTGGCGGAACTCACGCAAGGCCGTGAGCGCGTCAAGCGCCGATAGCGGCATCTGGCCCTGTTGTAACTGGTCGAGCATCCGGGCCAACAATGCGTGACTGTCGAGCAGCAGTTCAAACAGCGCTGGCGATGCATTGAAACGCCGATCCACCAGGCCCTCATAGAAGCTTTCCAGTGCCTGGGCCAGTTCGGCTACGGCACTGACGCCAGCCATCTGGGCGCCACCGTTGAGGGTATGCCAATCGCGCTGCAGCGATGACAGCGCGGCGCTGTTTTCAGGCTCGACACGCCAGCGTGCCAGGGTCTGATCAGCCCCCTCGAGAATATCCACGGCCTCTTCGAGGAACAATTGCACCAGCGTTTCGTCGGGTAACTGCTCGGCCAGGGCCGCCGTCGCCTCACCCAACTCATGCACCTGCGACTGCCCGCCGGCGCTACGAACCAGGCCCATGGCGGCAGGGTCCAGCCCCTCCTCCAACAGTTCACGCAAGGCGCGCAGGTGCTCAGGGCTGGCCTGAACTTCCTGGCCCGCAGCGATCTGGTCGAGCATGCCGATCAGCGCCTCATGGGCATGCTGCGCCTCCTCGAAGAAACGCGGGCTGACCACAACACTGCTTTCCTCAACAGCGCCGTAGAGATCGAGCAAGGCCTCGCAGAGCTCATCCACCTGCCAGAGGTCCGCCAGGTGTGCGCTCTGCCCCAGCGTGGTCAATTCGTCGAGCAGGGCGCTCAGCTCCTGACGCTGCTCGGGGTGTTCCTGCCAACGCAGCAGCAACGACTCGGCATCAAGCAGAATGTCCATGCCCTGCGCCAGGAAGCTGGCAATCAACTGTGGGTCACGCTTGACCCGCAGGCCTGCACTAGGCGCCTCCAGCAAGGCACGCAAACGGGTCTTCACCACCTGATCTACCTGTTCGATCAGCAGCTCGGCACCCATGATCGGTGCCAACGGTGTGCTGTCGAGCTGCTCCAGGCCCCGGTGCAACAAGGCATCAGCGGTTTGCAGCAGGTAGATCTCGTCCAGATCAACACCCAATTGATGAGCCTTGTACTCACGTACGAGCAGGTCAAGGGCAGCCGCCAGCTCAGCAATCGGCACCACCCCCGCCATTGCCGCGCTGCCTTTGAGGGTGTGCAGGGCCCGTTGCAGGTCGTCACTGACCAGCAACGGCAGTTGCTCATCGGCACTCTGCAGGAACGCATCAAGGCTGGCCAAATGGGCCTGCGCTTCATTGCGGAAGATCTCCAGCAACTGCGGGTCAATGGCCTCGGCGTTGTCGGTCTGCGGTACATCGTTCATGGCCAAGGCATGCAAGTGCAGTGATAACTGCTCCACCGTCTCGTTCATCAGTGGCCGGCCTTCGGCGTACTCGGCCAGTAACGCTGGAAACAGCGCCAACGCCTGTTCCAGGCTTGCCAGTACCGGCTCCCCCGGCGCCACACGGCCTTCGAGCATGCGGTTAAGCAGATGTTCTGCCGACCACGCCAGTTCAGCCACGACCAGTGCATGCACCATCCGCCCGCTACCCTTGAGGGTATGAAAGCCTCGACGCAGCTCGACCAACACCGGTCGCAAGCGCGTATCACGGCGCCACTGGACCCACTGCTCATTCAAGTGCTGAAGAACATCCTCGGCCTCTTCGAGAAACACCTCGCGAAGCTCGTCATCGATCGTCGCGTCGGCTGCCTCGACCGGCGCCGACGTCTCGGCACGCGGCGACTCAAGCACATACCCCAGCACCGTGAAACTACACTCAGCCTGCTCAAGGAAGCGCTCGACCTGCGCCTGAGGATCAGCGCTCAGGTACTGCAGGTAACATTCAAGGTTGCAGATGGCATCGGCGAAAGGCTCCAGGGCACTGGCATCCGGCAGTTGCTCACTGCCGAGCAAGCGGCTTTCGACATAGTCGCCACAGTAGCGCAACAGGCGCGACGCACGTGGCAGCATGAGCATCGCCAAGGCACCACGAACTTGCGTGAACAACCCAGGCAGTGGCTCCAGGCGCTGGCGCTCCCAACCGCCCTCCAAGGCATCGGCGATCAGTTCCTTGGCTTGCTGCAGCACCCCATGAGATTCATCAAAGACCACTTGGCGTACTTCAGCCAGATCGGCACCCGGCGGCTGGGCCTGCCCAGGCGAATCAATCGAACCGACCATGCCGGCCAGCGTCGCCTCGACATACAGCAACGCACCCGCCACATCCATCAATACGGCATCGTCCGGGGCGCGCTGCCCGCGTGCCAGCCCCTGCAAGACCGAAACCTGATCGATGATGACCCGGCGCGGCTGGCCAAAACCAAGCACCGCGAGGGTATCGGCCGTCTGTCGCAAGGGCGCCAGCAGCGCCTCCAGCTCATCGACCTGCTGACGGTCGCCGCGCACAAAGAGGTCCAGGCGCTCCTTGGCCCATCGCAAGTCTTCACAGACAGCGGCGACCACCGAACGCAAGGCATCACGGTCCGAGCCGACCTGCAAGCGGTCGCGCAGCCCACTCAGGGACAACTCCAGGTTGCCTTGCCCCTGGGCAACGTCAGGCTCGCTCGGCGGCACATCATTCAACGGGGGTTGCAGCAGTGGCTCGGCACCGCGAGCCGTACGCAATGGGTTGAGCAGCGGCAGGAGCACCAACGGAAGGTCACGCCCGGCAGCACGCAGACGCTCCAGGTACAGGGGTAACTGATCCAGCCCCCGGAACAAGGCGCCCAGCGCTTCACCGCGGGCGGCCACGCGCCGTTGCTGCAAGGCCAGGCTTAGTTGCTCCACCTCCTCGGCCAGCAGCACAGCCCCCTGCAATTCGAGCATCTGCAAACAACCCACAACCTGATGTATCGGCTCGACAACGTCGGCCAGTACCTCGATATCCCCCGGTTCAGCGGCAAAATGCTCCAGCGACTTGCGCGCAGCACCCAGGCACTCGGCAATGGCGGCATTGACCCAGACCAGGGCAACAGTAGCGTGACGATCAACCATAAGCCCTCCAGTAGTCAGGGTCAGCGAGCCGGCGGCAAGGTAAAGCCCGACACCGAACGCCGCATTTCACTGGCCATACGGGCCAGATTGCCAATGCTCTCGGCCGTCGCGGTCGAGCCGGACGAGGTTTGCGAGGTGATCTGCTGAATCACCGCCATGGTATGGGAGATCTGCCCGGCCGAAGACGTTTGCAGCTGGGCGGCATCGGAGATGCTCAGAATCAGCTCGGCCAAGGTCTGCG
Source organism: Pseudomonas sp. AL 58 (assembly GCF_036348395.1). Taxonomy (NCBI): domain Bacteria; kingdom Pseudomonadati; phylum Pseudomonadota; class Gammaproteobacteria; order Pseudomonadales; family Pseudomonadaceae; genus Pseudomonas; species Pseudomonas sp. AL 58. Next base: position 291,917 of record NZ_JAZBQR010000003.1, on the reverse strand, counting down.
ACACCCCTTCGATTTCTGCAAGGGCCACCCCGGCATCCTGGGCCAGGCGAGCACCACGGACCACCTCGGCGGTGGTCTGTTCCATGGAAATCACGGCTTCGTTGGTATCGGCCTGAATCGCTCGCACCAGCGCCTCGATTTGCCGTGTCGCCGAAGACGAACGCTCAGCCAAGCGCTGCACTTCATCAGCGACCACGGCGAAACCGCGTCCAGCCTCACCGGCCATGGACGCCTGAATCGCAGCGTTGAGCGCAAGAATGTTGGTCTGATCGGCAATGTCATCGATCAGGCTGACGATATCGCCGATTTCCTGAGAAGACTCGCCAAGGCGCTTGATGCGCTTGGCGGTGTCCTGAATCTGCTCACGGATGTTGTCCATGCCGTGGATGGTGTTGTGAACCACCTCGTTGCCCTTGTTGGCAATCGCCACCGCTCGCTCAGCCACTTTGGCCGACTCATAGGCGTGGGTCGAAACCCGATCGATCGATTCAGCCATGTCACCGACGGCCATCGACGCATCACTGATCTGCTGAGCCTGGTGCTCGGACGCCTTGGCCAACTGACGGGCTGTGGTCTGAGTATCCTGCACCGCGCTGGCAACTTCCTCGGCACTTTGGTTGATCGTCGCCACCAGGTCGCGAAGCTGGTCGATCGAGTAATTGATCGAGTCGGCAATCGCTCCGGTAAAGTCCTCGGTGACCGAGGCAGTGACGGTCAGGTCGCCGTCGGCCAGGTCTTCGATTTCATCCAGCAGGCGCATGATTGCCTGCTGGTTGCGCTCATTTTTTTCTGCCGTCTCATGCAGTTGGCGATGGGTTTCACGCACCATCACCAGGCCGATCAGAATAATCGAGGCCAGTGCCAGCAGACCCAACGCGTAGCCGCCAACGGTGTCCAGCGTGCGCCCTGCGGCCAGGTTCTCGAAGCCATTGGCCAGGCGCGAGGCCTCATCGAGCAAGGTCTGCGACAGGTTGAAAATGTTGCTGGCCGCTTCACGCACCCGGAACAACTCGGGGGACGTCTCGAGAATTTCGTCCACGGAGCCCGCGACGAACTGGAACAGTTCCGCGATTTCAGTCAGGCGAGCACGGGCATCGGGGTCTTGAACACGGGTCAGTTGAATCGACGGGTTGCCCGCCAGCATGCCCTCAAGGACCTGACCAAAGCGCGTCGCATCGCGCCCAAAGGCATCGGCGGCCTGAACGGAGGTGTCATCGCCGGCCAGCACTGTATTGACCGAGCCGAGAATGCGTTCGGCCAACAGCGCCTGGCGCTGGGCTACCGCGACCTGGCTGGCCGGGGCGCCGTTCTTGAGGAGGATCTCCACGACCTTCTCGTACTCGACCTGCAACTGCGGAACCGTCTCGGACAGGGTTGCCGCCACCTGGTGCAGCGACAACACGGTCTGCTCACTGGCCAGGATCGTATCGGTGTATTTGCGCAGGTTTTCCCAGTCACTCAGCACGGCCTCCATTTCGCTGCGCACGGCAGGCGGAGCGGAGGGCAGGCCAGTGGCGTGATCGCCCTTCTTCAAATAGCCCCAACGCTGCTCAAAGTCATTGCGTGCATCACTCAACAACTTGAAGGCCCGAGCCTTGCCCGCAGCCGCTTCAGTGGCGTTCTTGGCAATACGCTGGGACAACACGCGCAACTCGCCGGCATGCCCGATGTACTGCTTGTCGTAATTGGCCTGGGTATTGAGGTAGGCGAAATTGGCGAACAACAGGATGATCGACAGGATCAGCACGATAAACAGCACGGCAATCTGCGCGCTGCTGCGAGAGCCTTGTACCGAGGGAAAGGTCTTGGTCACGGGTTCGACATTCCTTTACAGCGCCACATCGAGAAAGCCCGTTGCCTGCGACAGGGCAAATGGACTGAAGATTCCCCAGCAACGCTCACGTTGAAAGTGGCCCTGAACAAATGGCCCTGCCCCGGCCAACAGCGGCGACGGCACGGAAAGGTCCAGGCTGCGCAGCGGAAAGTGCTGCAGACCGGCAACTTCATCGACCAGCAGCCCGGCAAACACCTCCTGGTGATCCAGCACCAGTACGCGGCGCTGCTTGCGCAAACCGCTCTGGGCCAGGCCGAAATACCCACACAGGTCCATCACCGGCAATAGCCGCCCACGCAGGTTAGCGACGCCAAGCACCCAGGGCTTGACCCCGGGGATACGGCTGAGGCGGGGCTCCTGCAGCACTTCGGCGACTTCCTGCATCGGCGCGACAAACCACTGTTCAGCGATACGAAAGCCGATCCCGCTCCAACTCTGCAGGCGGGTCTCCTGTAACGGCAGGTCGGCCGCCAACAGGCGGCAGCGGCGGTCGATGTCCAACAGCAGTTCAAATGCCGTCAGCGACTCGCCCTTGGGCCGGGTGGTCAACCCTTGAGTACGCCGTCGAGGGTCTTGATCAGGGTCTGCTCATCCACCGGCTTGGTCAGGTAGTCGCGGGCGCCCTGACGCGTGCCCCAGACCTTGTCGGTTTCCTGATCCTTGGTGGTCACGATAATCACCGGGATACCACTGGTCTCAGGGTCCTTGCTCAGTTGGCGGGTCGCCTGGAAGCCGTTCATGCCCGGCATGACGATGTCCATCAGTACCGCGTCGGGCTTTTCCTGGCGCGCCAGTGCCACACCGTCGGCGCCATTTTCAGCCTTGAGCACCTGATGCCCGTGTTTTTCGAGCATTCCGGTCAATTTGTACATTTCAGTCGGCGAATCATCGACGATCAGAACTCGGGCCATGCTATTCCCCATCGAAGGAAAGGATGCCGCGCCAGGTGCGCAGCATCAGGGTGCGTGTTGTGCTTCTGCGGCGAAACCCGGCACATGCGCCTTGATCGCGTCCAGCAGTTCTTCCTTGCTGAAAGGCTTGGTCAAAAACTGATCAGAGCCGACAACCCGGCCGCGGGCCTTGTCGAACAGCCCATCACGGGATGACAGCATGACCACCGGCGTATCCTTGAACATACTGTTGTGTTTGATCACTGCGCAGGTCTGGTAACCGTCCAGGCGCGGCATCAACACATCGACGAAAATGATATCGGGATGGTGGTCGACAATCTTGGCCAGGGCGTCAAAACCGTCAGTGGCGGTAATGACGGTGCAACCGGCTTCGCCGAGCAACATCTGCGCGGTACGACGAATCGTCTTCGAGTCGTCGATGACCATCACCTTCAATGCCGCTTCGGACTGTCCCATAATTGCTCTACCATCGCCTGGAAGGGCCGTGCAGGCCACATGCCAGGCCTTTTTAGCACACTCTCAAGGTGCATTCCATCGGCCTGCGCCGGGGTCGCCCACGATGCGTTTTCCGCTTGACCGCCAGCGTCGCCGGCGCCACCCTGACGCCACTTTTCATTTGAGCCACTGCGGCCCGTTGCCGCCGAGAGGATATACCCCATGAGCGTTCGCCTCGGGATTGTCATGGACCCCATTGCGCGCATCTCCTACAAGAAGGACAGCTCGCTGGCCATGCTGCTGGCCGCCCAGGAACGCGGCTGGTCGCTGTTCTACATGGAGCAGCAGGATCTTTACCAACGCGAGGGCCAGGCCCGGGCACGGATGCGCCCACTGCGCGTGTTTGCCGACCCCGAGCATTGGTTCGACCTGGAAGCGGAAACCGACGGCGCCCTGAGCGACCTGGACGTCATCCTGATGCGCAAGGATCCGCCCTTCGACATGGAGTTCGTCTACAGCACCTACCTGCTGGAGCAGGCCGAGGCCGCGGGCGTGCTGGTGGTCAACCGCCCACAGAGCCTGCGTGACTGCAACGAAAAGCTGTTCGCCACCCTGTTCCCGCACTGCACGCCGGCGACCGTGGTCAGCCGCCGCCCGGATATCCTGCGCGACTTTGCCACCGAGCACGGTGACGTCATCCTCAAGCCGCTGGACGGCATGGGCGGTGCGTCGATTTTCCGCCACCGCGTGGGCGACCCCAACCTGTCGGTGATCCTTGAAACACTGACGGCCCATGGCACCCAGCAGATCATGGCGCAAGCCTACCTGCCGGCCATCAAGGATGGCGACAAGCGCATCCTGATGATCGACGGCGAGCCAGTGCCCTACTGCCTGGCACGGATTCCGGCCAGCGGTGAAACACGCGGCAATCTGGCTGCCGGCGGACGTGGCGAAGCCCGCGAGTTGACCGAGCGCGACCGCTGGATCGCCGCACAGGTCGGCCCAACCCTGCGCGAGAAAGGCCTGCTGTTTGTCGGCCTGGACGTGATTGGCGAGCACCTGACCGAAATCAACGTCACCAGCCCGACCTGCATCCGCGAAATCGATAACGCCTTCGGTACCCGGATTGGCGTGCAGTTGATGGACGCCATTGATCGCAAGCTCAAGGCACGCTGACAGTCGAGGCAGGGAAACTACGCAGAGTGGGTTATGATGCCGGTCCTTTTTTCGACCTGGCCGCCCGCTTTGCCGGTTTCACCCCGGCTGCTGGATAACCCATGACGCTCCCCGCCGACATCCCCGCCGATTTTGCCCCGCCCCGCGTTCGCCCGGCGGACCGGCTCGGCTTTACCCTTTTTCTGGCGGCGCTGCTGCACTTGGCGCTGATCCTGGGCCTGAGCTTTACCTTTGCCAAACCCGAAGAAATTCGGCGGACCCTGGAAATCACCCTGGCCACCTTCAAGAGTGAAGCGCCACCAAAGAAAGCGGACTTCCTGGCTCAGGACAACCAGAAAGGCAGCGGCACCCTGGACAAGAAAGCGGTGCCCAAGACCACTGAACTGGCGCCCTTCCAGGACAGCACGATCAACAAGGTAACGCCACCGCCTGCCGCACGGCAGGAAGTGCTGCCGCAGCCGACACCACCCAAGGCTGTGGTCACCACCCAGGCCGCCAAACCGCAGAAAGTCGAAACCCGGCCCAAGGAAGTCAAACCGCAACCAAAACCCAAGGTGGCAGTACCGGAATTCGACAGCTCGGAACTGTCCAGCCAGATCGCCAGCCTTGAGGCCGAACTGGCCCATGAACAGCAAGCCTACGCCAAGCGCCCACGCATTCATCGGCTCAATGCAGCCTCGACCATGCGCGACAAAGGCGCTTGGTACAAAGAGGAATGGCGCAAGAAGGTCGAGCGCATTGGCAACCTCAATTACCCCGACGAAGCGCGCCGCCAGCAGATCTATGGCAGCCTGCGCCTGATGGTCTCGATAAACCGCGACGGCTCGCTCTATGAGGTGCTGGTACTGGAGTCGTCCGGGCAACCGCTGCTCGATCAGGCAGCACAACGTATCGTGCGCCTGGCGGCGCCATTTGCGCCCTTCACCGGGGATCTTGCCGACATCGACCGGCTGGAGATCATCCGTACCTGGCGCTTCGCCCGCGGCGACCGCCTTTCGAGCAATTAAAGGGCGTGCCTCAGGCTTGTCAGTAGGGCGCCTCAACGCCACACTAAGGGTCATGAAGAACATCGCCCCGACCTACCTCAAGCACCAGTTTCTGATTGCCATGCCGCACATGGCCGATCCGAACTTTGCCCAGACCCTGACCTACATCGTCGAACACAACGAGAGCGGCGCCATGGGCCTGGTGGTCAACCGGCCACAGGAGTTGAACCTGGCCGATATCCTCGAGCAACTGCGACCGGACACCGAAACGCCAACGCGCTGCCTGCAGATACCCATCTACATGGGTGGCCCGGTACAGACCGACCGCGGTTTCGTGCTCCACAGCCGCGGCCCGACCTACCAGGCAACCATCGAGCTCGAAGGCTTGTCGCTGTCCACCTCGCAGGACGTCCTGTTCGCCATTGCCGACGGTACAGGCCCGGAAAACAGCCTTATCACCCTGGGTTATGCCGGCTGGGAAGCCGGGCAGCTTGAGGCAGAGCTCGCGGACAATGCCTGGCTCAATTGCCCATTCGATCCCGAGATCATCTTCGGCCTGGCCAGTGACCTGCGCCTTGAAGCGGCCGCCGCCAGCCTGGGGATCAACCTCAGCCTGCTGACCAGCCAGGCGGGGCACGCCTGATGAGTGCACCAAGGCTCCTGCTGGGTTTTGACTATGGCAGCAAACAGATTGGCGTGGCCGTTGGCCAGATGATCACCGGGCAAGCCCGCGAACTGTGCACGCTGAAAGCGCAGAACGGCGTACCGGACTGGGCCCAGGTGGAAAAACTGATCAAGGAATGGCAGCCCGATGCAATTGTCGTCGGCCTGCCGTTGAACATGGACGGCACGCCCAGCGAAATGAGCGCCCGCGCCGAGAAATTCGCCCGCCGCCTGAATGGCCGCTTCAACCTGCCTGTGCATACCCACGATGAACGCCTGACCACCTTTGAAGCCAAGGGCGAGCGCATGGCCCGTGGCGGTCAGCGCGGCAGCTACCGCGACAACCCGGTCGACGCCATTGCCGCCGCCCTGCTGCTGCAAGGGTGGCTGGAAGCCAATGCCGGGCTGATGCAACCCTGATCACGGATTCAAGCCGGACCGTATTAGCGCCCGGCCTCTTGAGGAGCAAGCATGAGCCTACCCAACCCCGCCGAACTGATCCGGCAGATGGCCAGCGACCTGCAGGCGCATCTGGCCCGCCGTAACATCACCGAGCCGCGCTACATTGGCATCCGCACGGGCGGTGTATGGGTTGCCCAGGCACTGCTTGAAGCCCTTGGCCAACAGGACGCCGCGCTCGGCACACTGGACGTATCGTTCTACCGCGACGACTTCAGCCAGAACGGCCTGCACCCGCAAGTGCGCCCGTCAGAGCTGCCCTTCGAGATCGAAGGCCAGCACCTGGTGTTGGTGGATGACGTGTTGATGAGCGGTCGTACCATCCGCGCCGCCCTCAACGAACTGTTCGATTACGGCCGTCCAGCCAGTGTCACCCTGGTCTGCCTGCTCGACCTGGACGCTGGCGAACTGCCGATCCGTCCGAATGTGGTCGGTGCAACCCTGTCCCTGGCTGCCCATGAACGGGTAAAATTGCTCGGCCCCGCCCCGCTCGCCCTAGAGCGCCAGGACCTCGCCACCGTTTCCGCACTTTAAGAGTCCCCCGCGATGACGCCAATCGACGCCAAGCGCCCGCTGCAGCTCAATGATCAGGGCCAGCTGCGCCACTTTCTCTCGCTCGACGGTTTGCCCCGCGAACTGCTGACCGAAATCCTCGATACCGCCGACTCCTTCCTGGAAGTCGGTGCCCGGGCCGTGAAAAAGGTCCCATTGCTGCGCGGTAAAACCGTGTGCAACGTGTTCTTCGAGAACTCCACCCGTACCCGTACCACCTTCGAGCTGGCTGCCCAGCGACTCTCGGCGGACGTGATCACCCTGAACGTGTCGACCTCCTCGACCAGCAAGGGCGAGACGCTGTTCGACACGCTGCGCAACCTCGAGGCCATGGCGGCCGACATGTTCGTGGTCCGTCATGCCGACTCCGGTGCCGCACACTTCATTGCCGAGCACGTGTGCCCGGACGTGGCGATCATCAACGGTGGCGACGGCCGTCACGCACACCCGACCCAGGGCATGCTCGACATGCTGACCATCCGTCGGCACAAGGGCAGCTTCGAGAACCTCTCGGTGGCGATCGTTGGCGACATCCTGCACTCGCGGGTCGCCCGCTCGAACATGCTCGCGCTGAAAACCCTGGGCTGCCCGGACATCCGCGTGATCGGCCCGAAAACCCTCCTGCCAGTGGGCATCGAGCAGTACGGCGTGAAGGTCTACACCGACCTGGAGCAAGGCCTGAAAGACGTCGACGTGGTGATCATGCTGCGCCTGCAACGTGAGCGCATGCAGGGTGGCCTGCTGCCGAGCGAGGGCGAGTTCTATCGCCTGTTCGGCCTGACCACCGCGCGCCTGGCCGGCGCCAAACCGGACGCCATCGTCATGCACCCGGGGCCGATCAACCGTGGGGTCGAGATCGAATCGGCCGTGGCCGATGGTGCCCACTCGGTCATCCTCAATCAGGTCACCTACGGCATTGCCGTGCGCATGGCCGTACTGTCCATGGCCATGAGCGGCCAGACCGCACAACGTCAATTCGAGCAGGAGAACGCCCAGTGACCCTCAGCATTCTCGGCGCCCGGATCATCGACCCGGTCAGCGGCCTGGACCAGGTCAACGACCTGCACATCGACGCGGGCAAGATCGTTGCCATCGGCGCCGCCCCGGCCGGCTTCAACGCTGCGCGCAGCCTGGATGCCCAAGGCCTGGTGGCTGCTCCGGGCCTCGTCGACCTCAGCGTCGCCCTGCGTGAGCCGGGTTACAGCCGCAAAGGCACCATTGCCAGTGAAACCCGTGCTGCTGCAGCCGGTGGCGTCACCAGCCTGTGCTGCCCGCCACGGACCAAGCCAATACTGGATACCTCGGCAGTCGCCGAGCTGATTCTCGACCGCGCCCGTGAAGCCGGGCATGCCAAAGTATTCCCGATCGGCGCCTTGAGCAAAGGCCTGGAAGGCGAGCAACTGGCCGAACTGATAGCCCTGCGAGATGCGGGCTGCGTGGCCTTCGGCAATGGCCTGAGCGGCTTTGCCAACACCCGCACCCTGTGCCGCGCACTGGAATACGCCGCCACCTTCGACCTGACGGTGATCTTCCACTCCCAGGACCGCGACTTGGCCCAGGGCGGCCTCGCCCATGAAGGCGCAATGGCCAGTTTCCTCGGCCTGCCGGGTATTCCCGAAACCGCCGAGACCGTGGCGCTGGCGCGTGACCTGCTGCTGGTTGAACAAACCGGCGTGCGCGCACACTTCAGCCAACTGACCAGCGCCCGCGGCGTCGAGCTGATTGCCCAGGCCCAGGCCCGTGGCCTGCCCGTGACCGCCGATGTCGCCCTGTACCAGTTGATCCTCACCGATGAAGCGCTGGTGGACTTCTCCAGCCTTTACCACGTCCAGCCGCCGCTGCGCACCCGGGCCGACCGCGAAGGCCTGCGCGAGGCCGTGAAAGCCGGTGTAATCCAGGCCATTTCCAGCCATCACCAGCCTCACGAACGTGATGCCAAGCTGGCACCATTCGGCGCCACCGAACCAGGTATCAGCAGTGTCGAACTGCTGCTGCCGCTGGCCCTGACGCTGGTCGAAGACGGCCTGCTGGACCTGAAAACCCTGCTCCAGCGCCTGTCCAGCGGCCCGGCGCACGCCTTGCGCCTGCCGGTTGGTGAACTGAAGGTGGGGGCAGCCGCCGACCTGGTGCTGTTCGATCCGAAGGCCTCGACTGTCGCGGGCGAACAATGGCGCTCCAAGGGTGAAAACTGCCCGTTCATCGGCCACTGCCTGCCAGGCGCCGTACGTTACACCCTGGTCGACGGGCATATCAGCCACGAAGCCTGAGCCTGCTGACACCTCAGGCTGCTGAAGAACCCCCGCTTTTTAGCGGGGGTTCTTTTTTAAGCCAACGACAGCGTAAGACCGTAGCGCCCCCTGACCGACTCGCCTGAGACGGCACATGGGAAGCCGGCAAGACCCGCCAGCAAAACAACCGCTCATCCGTAGCAGTTGAAATACCCGTCATCACCCCCATATGAGTCTGCATCGGCATTTTCGCCCCGCTGCGTGGAGACTCTCCCCTTGACCACCATCGTTTCAGTACGTCGCCACGGCAAAGTCGTCATGGGCGGCGACGGCCAGGTTTCACTCGGCAACACCGTGATGAAAGGCAACGCGAAGAAAGTTCGTCGCCTGTACCATGGCCAGGTGCTCGCTGGCTTCGCCGGCGCCACCGCCGATGCGTTCACCCTGTTCGAGCGTTTTGAAGGCCAGCTGGAAAAGCACCAGGGCCACTTGATCCGCGCTGCCGTCGAACTGGCCAAGGAGTGGCGTACCGACCGCTCCCTGAGCCGCCTGGAAGCCATGCTAGCGGTCGCTAACAAAGATGCCTCGCTGATCATCACCGGCAACGGTGACGTGGTCGAGCCGGAAGATGGCCTGATTGCCATGGGCTCCGGCGGCAACTTTGCCCAGGCCGCCGCACGCGCGCTGCTGATGAAGACCGACCTGTCGGCCCGCGAAATCACCGAGACGGCCCTGGGTATCGCCGGCGATATCTGCGTATTCACCAACCACAACCTGACCATCGAGGAAGAGGACCTGGCGGAGTAACCAGCTGTTCTGGCGCCCAGCATTTCATCGCTGGGCTTTTCCACGCTGAACTCATCGTTAAAGGACCACCTATCACCATGTCCATGACCCCCCGCGAAATCGTCCACGAACTCAACCGCCATATCATCGGCCAGGACGATGCCAAGCGCGCTGTCGCCATTGCCTTGCGCAACCGCTGGCGCCGGATGCAGCTGCCTGCTGAGCTGCGCGTCGAAGTGACCCCGAAGAACATCCTGATGATCGGCCCGACCGGCGTCGGTAAAACCGAAATCGCCCGGCGTCTGGCCAAGCTGGCCAACGCACCGTTCATCAAGGTCGAAGCGACCAAGTTCACTGAAGTCGGCTATGTGGGCCGAGACGTCGAGTCGATCATCCGCGACCTGGCCGATGCCGCCATCAAGCTGCTGCGCGAACAGGAAATGGTGCGCGTGCGCCATCGCGCAGAGGACGCCGCCGAAGAGCGTATCCTCGACGCCCTGCTGCCACCGGCCCGCACAGGTTTCAACGAAGACGCCGCCCCGAGCCAGGACTCCAACACCCGTCAGCTGTTCCGTAAGCGCCTGCGTGAAGGCCAACTGGACGACAAGGAAATCGAGATCGAAGTCGCCGAGGCGATGGGCGTCGACATTTCTGCGCCGCCGGGCATGGAAGAGATGACCAACCAGTTGCAGAACCTGTTCGCCAACATGGGCAAGGGCAAGCGCAAGAGCCGCAAGCTCAAGGTCAAGGAAGCCCTGAAGCTGGTGCGCGACGAAGAAGCCGGGCGCCTGGTCAACGAAGAAGAACTCAAGGCCAAGGCCCTGGAAGCCGTCGAGCAGCACGGCATCGTGTTCATCGACGAAATCGACAAAGTCGCCAAGCGTGGCAACGTCGGCGGTGCCGATGTATCCCGTGAGGGCGTGCAACGCGACCTGCTGCCGCTGATTGAAGGCTGCACGGTGAACACCAAGCTGGGCATGGTCAAGACCGACCACATCCTGTTCATCGCCTCGGGTGCGTTCCACCTGAGCAAGCCAAGCGACCTGGTTCCCGAACTGCAAGGCCGCCTGCCGATTCGTGTCGAACTCAAGGCCCTGAGCCCGCAAGACTTCGAGCGCATTCTCAGTGAGCCACATGCGTCGCTGACCGAACAGTACCGCGAACTGCTGAAGACCGAAGGCCTGAACATCGAGTTCACCCCGGAAGGCATCAAGCGCCTTGCCGAGATCGCCTGGCAGGTCAACGAGAAGACCGAGAACATCGGTGCCCGTCGCCTGCACACGCTGCTGGAGCGCCTGCTGGAAGAGGTGTCGTTCAGCGCTGGCGACCTGGCCAGTGCCCACAGCGAAACACCGATCCAGATCGACGCCGACTACGTCAACAGCCACCTGGGCGAATTGGCGCAGAACGAAGACCTGTCTCGTTATATTCTGTAAGCCTCACCCTCTTACAGGCAGGGCCGTTCGCGGCCCTGATCGCTTATGACTCGACTCCCCACCGCAATCAATCTGCACAAAGCCTCCAAGACCCTGAGCCTCAGCTATGGGCCCAACGAGGTCTACCACCTGCCCGCCGAGTTCCTGCGCGTGCACTCCCCCTCCGCCGAGGTCCAGGGCCACGGCAGCCCCATCCTGCAATTCGGCAAGCTCGGGGTCGGCCTGAGCGCGATCGAACCAGCCGGCCAGTACGCACTGAAACTGACCTTCGATGACGGCCACGACAGCGGTCTGTTCACCTGGGAATACCTTGAGCAACTGTGCCTGCGCCAGGAACAGCTCTGGGCCGAGTACCTGGAGGAACTGGCCAAAGCCGGCAAATCCCGCGACCCTTCCGAGTCTGTCATCAAACTGATGCTCTAATCAGGCACTCTTGCGTTTTAGAGCGCATTTTCTAATTTGATCTGCTTGAATGCCTCTGCACAGCCAATGGATGGCTGGCGTGCGCAACACCTTAACGTCGGGTTACCAATGGATCTGGCAAGTTCCCTGCATCGGTTTTTTTGCAGGCTCTAGTCGAGATGCCGAAGTCGCGAGCGAGCGCAGGCTGTCTTCTCACGCAAAGACCACCCGCACGACGCGCCTTCGTTTTCATCCAGACACGCTGTACGCAGTTCGTTATCACTGGTCACCCGAGCAGTAGTACCGGCCTCTCCTGTGCCACCGCCACAGCCAAAACCGGTACTCGTCTCAGGACAACGGAGCGTCGTAGATGAGCAACAAGAACAACGATGACCTGCAGCGCCAAGCCTCGGAAAACACCCTGGGCTTAAACCCTGTAGTGGGCTTGCGCCGTAAGGATTTGCTGACTTCTGCCCGTATGGTGCTGCGCCAGGCCATCCGCCAGCCGCTGCACAGTGCCAAGCATGTCGCGCACTTCGGCATGGAACTCAAGGATGTCCTCTTCGGGAAGTCCAGCTTGCAACCGGAGAGCGATGATCGTCGCTTCAACGACCCGGCCTGGAGCCAGAACCCGCTGTATCGCCGCTACCTGCAGACCTACCTGGCCTGGCGCAAGGAGTTGCACGACTGGATCGACGACAGCAATCTGTCGGAACAGGACATCAGCCGTGGCCACTTCGTCATCAACCTGATGACCGAAGCCATGGCCCCGAGCAATACGGCTGCCAACCCGGCTGCGGTGAAGCGCTTTTTCGAAACGGGCGGCAAGAGCCTGCTGGATGGTTTGTCCCACCTGGCCAAGGATCTGGTGAACAACGGCGGCATGCCCAGCCAGGTCAACATGGACGCCTTCGAGGTTGGCAAGAACCTGGGCACCACCGAAGGCGCCGTGGTGTTCCGCAACGAAGTACTGGAGCTGATCCAGTACCAGCCAACCACCGAGCAAGTGCTTGAACGCCCGCTGCTGGTGGTACCGCCGCAGATCAACAAGTTCTACGTCTTTGACCTGAGCCCGGAGAAAAGCCTGGCACGCTTCTGCCTGCGCTCCAACGTGCAGACCTTTATCGTCAGTTGGCGAAACCCGACCAAGGCTCAACGCGAATGGGGCCTGTCGACCTACATTGATGCACTGAAAGAAGCCGTCGACGCCGTGCTGGCGATTACCGGCTGCAAAGACCTGAACATGCTCGGCGCCTGCTCCGGTGGGATTACGTGCACCGCGCTGCTCGGCCATTATGCGGCGCTGGGCGAGAACAAGGTCAATGCCCTGACCCTGCTGGTCAGCGTACTCGACACCACCCTCGACAATCAGGTAGCACTGTTCGTCGACGAGCAGACCCTGGAAGCCGCCAAGCGACACTCCTACCAGGCCGGCGTGCTGGAAGGCCGCGACATGGCCAAGGTATTCGCCTGGATGCGGCCCAACGACCTGATCTGGAACTACTGGGTCAACAACTACCTGCTGGGCAATGAACCTCCCGTGTTCGACATCCTGTTCTGGAACAACGACACCACGCGCCTGCCAGCCGCCTTTCACGGCGACCTGATCGAAATGTTCAAGAACAACCCATTGACCCGCGCCGATGCACTGGAAGTGTGCGGTACCCCTATCGACCTGAAGAAGGTCACCAGCGACATCTACAACGTCGCCGGTACTGCCGACCACATCACACCGTGGCAGTCCTGCTACAGATCCGCACAGCTGTTCGGCGGCAACGTGGAGTTCGTGCTGTCCAATAGCGGCCATATCCAGAGCATCCTCAACCCGCCGGGCAACCCCAAGGCACGCTACCTGACGGGAGGTGAGCTGTTGTCACAGGCCAGCGAATGGCAGGAAAACGCCATCAAGCACCCAGACTCCTGGTGGCTGCACTGGCAAAACTGGCTGACAGAGCGCTCGGGAGAGCTGAAAAAAGCACCGACACGCCTTGGCAGCAAGGCCTACAGCGCAGGCGAAGCCGCACCGGGCACCTACGTTCACGAGCGTTGATACACCCGCCGCCGTGGCCTGCCGAGGGGCACGGCGCTTTATCCATCACAGGGGCTCGCGCATGCCGCAACCGTACGTTTTCAGAACTGTCGATCTGGATGGTCAATCCATCCGAACGGCAGTTCGCCCCGGCAAATCGCACTTGACGCCCTTGCTGATCTTCAACGGCATTGGGGCCAACCTGGAACTGGTGTTTCCATTCATCCAGGCGCTGGACCCGGACCTGGAAGTGATCGCCTTTGACGTGCCCGGTGTCGGCGGCTCCTCCACCCCGCGCCGCCCGTACCGCTTTCCAGGCCTGGCCAAACTGACCGCACGCATGCTCGATTACCTGGACTATGGCCAGGTCAATGTCATCGGGGTTTCCTGGGGTGGCGCTCTGGCGCAACAGTTCGCCCATGACTACCCGGAACGCTGCAAGAAACTGGTACTGGCGGCGACCGCTGCCGGTGCGGTCATGGTCCCCGGCAAGCCCAAGGTGCTGTGGTTGATGGCCAGCCCGAGGCGCTACATACAGCCCTCCCATGTCATCCGCATTGCCCCGGACATTTATGGCGGTGCATTTCGCCGCGACCCGGACCTGGCCTTGTCACACGCGGCCAAGGTGCGCTCTTCGGGCAAGCTGGGCTATTACTGGCAACTGTTCGCCGGGCTTGGCTGGACCAGCATCCACTGGCTGCACAAGATCCAGCAGCCAACCCTGGTGCTGGCCGGTGACGACGACCCCTTGATCCCACTGATCAATATGCGCCTGCTGGCCTGGCGAATTCCCAATGCCCAGCTACACATAATCGACGACGGCCATCTGTTCCTTGTCACCCGGGCCGAGGCCGTCGCACCGATCATCATGAATTTCCTCCAGCAGGAGCGCCAGCGGGCCGTGATGCATCCTCGGCCTGCACCTGGCGGTTGAGCGGTGCCCTGGCCTGTCGCTTGCGTGCGTGGGAGAAAGGCTCCGCCAGAACCGCGAAGCGCAGTTGGTGCCGCACTTGCATGGATGAGTGTGTTGATGGCTTGACGACGGAGTGTTGCCTGATGAAAGACAGACCCGCGAAGGGCGTACCACCGGCCCCCGCCACCTATATCAACGCGCAGAACGCGATCACCGGATTGCGCGGCCGCGACTTGATCTCGACCTTGCGCAGTGTCAGTCGCCATGGTTTGCGCCACCCGCTGTACACAGCCAAACACATGCTGGCTCTGGGCGGACAGTTGGGTCGGGTGCTGCTGGGCGATACACCTCATCAACCCGGCCCTCGCGACGAGCGCTTCAACGATCCGACCTGGCGCCAAAACCCTTTTTATCGGCGTGGCCTGCAGGCCTACCTGAGCTGGCAGAAGCAGACAAGCCAGTGGATCGACGGCAGCCAACTGAGCCATGACGACCGCGCCCGTGCGCACTTCCTGTTTTCACTGATCAACGATGCCCTGGCCCCGAGCAACTCACTGCTCAACCCGCTTGCGGTGAAGGAGCTGTTTAACACCGGCGGCCTGAGCCTGCTGCGTGGCCTGAACCATCTGCTTGATGACCTGCGGCACAATGACGGGATGCCCCGGCAGGTCAACCGGGAGGCCTTTGAGGTCGGCAAGACACTGGCCACCACACCCGGCGCCGTGGTGTTTCGCAACGAACTGCTGGAGCTGATCCAGTACAAGCCGATAAGCGAGAAACAGTACGCCCGGCCCTTGCTGGTGGTGCCGCCCCAGGTCAACAAGTTCTATATCTTCGACCTCAGCCCGCACAACAGCTTCGTCCAGTACATGCTCAAGAACGGCCTGCAGGTGTTCATGATCAGCTGGCGCAACCCAGACCCGCGCCACCGTGAGTGGGGCCTGTCCAGCTATGTGCAGGCCCTGGAAGAAGCCACCAACGCCTGCCGAGCCATCAGCGGCAGCCGAGACGTGAACCTCATGGGGGCCTGCGCAGGTGGTTTGACCATGGCCGCGCTACAGGGCCATTTGCAAGCCAAGCGCCAGTTGCGTCGGGTACACAGCGCCACCTACCTGGTGAGCCTGCTCGACAGCCAATTCGACAGCCCGGCCAGCCTGTTCATCGACGAACAGACCCTGGAAGCCGCCAAACGACGCTCCTACCAGCACGGCGTACTCGACGGGCGCGAAATGGCCCGCGTGTTCGCCTGGATGCGCCCCAACGATCTGGTCTGGAACTACTGGATCAACAATTACCTGCTGGGCAAGTCGCCACCGGCGTTCGATATCCTCTACTGGAACAACGACAGCACCCGCCTGCCCGCCGCGCTGCACGGCGACCTGTTGGACTTCTACAAGCACAACCCGCTAGCCCACGCCGCTGGCCTGGAAGTGTGCGGCACCCCCATCGACTTGCAGAAGGTTACGCTCGACAGCTTCACCGTGGCCGGCGACAACGACCACATCACCCCATGGGATGCGGTCTATCGCTCGACCCTGCTGCTCGGCGGTGAACGGCGCTTCCTGCTGGCCAACAGCGGGCATATCCAGAGCATCATCAACCCGCCGGGCAATCCCAAGGCCTGGTTCATGGAAAACCCGAAACTGAGCAGTGACCCACGCGCCTGGTTCTATGACGCCAAGCAGGTCGATGGCAGCTGGTGGCCGACGTGGCTGGAATGGATACAGAAACGCTCCGGGACGCAACGCGAAACCCTGAATGTACTCGGCAACCCAAACTTTCCCCCCATGGACCCCGCACCCGGCACCTACGTGCTGGTGCGCTGAACAAGAAGAACGGATGAAAACCCGCGACCGTATCCTTGAGTGTGCCCTGCAACTGTTCAACCAACAGGGTGAACCCAACGTCTCGACTCTGGAGATCGCCAATGAAATGGGCATCAGCCCGGGCAACCTGTATTACCACTTCCATGGCAAGGAGCCCCTGGTACTCGGGCTGTTCGAGCGTTTCGAGGAAGAACTGACGCCGCTGCTCGATCCACCGGTCGACCTGCGCCTGGATGCCGAGGACTACTGGCTGTTTCTGCACCTGATCGTCGAACGCATGGCCCAGTACCGCTTCCTGTTCCAGGACCTGTCGAACCTGGCCGGACGCCTGCCACGCCTGGCACGCGGTATCCGCAACCTGCTCAACGCGCTCAAGCGCACCCTAGCCGCCCTGCTGTCCAGCCTCAAGGCGCAAGGCCAGATCAAGGGCGACACGCGCACCCTCGGCCAATTGGTCGAGCAGATCACCCTGACCCTGCTGTTCTCGATGGATTACCAGCGCATCCTGGCTCGCGACAGCCAGGTCGGCATCGTCGTCTATCAGGTGATGATGCTGGTCGCACCGCACCTTGAGCCTGCGCCACGGCATGCGGCCGAACAGCTCGCGCTGCGTTATCTGGACGATTGACAGCCTCACCGGCCAGAACTGAAAACGCCCGGCACACAGGCCGGGCGCTTGTCGACAGCCGCCTCGATCAGGCCTGGCTGGTAGATGCCGGGGTCGCCGACGGCGTACCGCTGACCGGGGCTGGCGCCGCGCTTGCTGCTGGCGTGGCGGCCAGAGCGGCGTTCACGGTTTCAGCAGGCTTGGTCGCCGGTGCCTTTTTCACGGCCGGTTTTCTTGCCACGGGCGGCTTGGCAGCAGCAGGCTTGGCCGCGGCTTTTGCAGCTGCAGGCTTGGCAGCCGGTTTAGCCGCTGCAGCCTTGGCTACGGGTTTGGCTGTAGATTTGGCAGCGGCTTTCGGCGCGGCCTTGGCCAGTGGCTTGGCGGCAGTGGCAGGCTTGGCCGCAGCAGGTTTGGCCGAAACCGACTTGACCGAGGCGCCGGTGAGCTTCTCGATCTGCTTGGTCAGGGTATCGACCTGCTGATGCAGTGCCTTGACCTCATTGCGGCTAGGCACCCCCAGACGCGAAATCGCACTGTTCAGGCGCTTGTCGAAGGCTTCTTCGAGCTCGCTCCACTTGCCCAGCGCCCGCTCCTTCACATCGCCAACCCGTGATTTCGCGGACTTTGCCGAACTCTTTGCAGCATCTACCTGCTCGTCGACCCGGGTCTTGGCCTGCTTCTCGGCTTTCTCGCCATCCTTGACCAGGGTTTCGAACAACTTACTGCCATCGTTGCTGATCTTTGAGTAAGCGCCCAAGCCTGCCAGCCAGATCTGACGGGAGTACTTTTCGACCTCGCCGACCCAGGAGCTGCCTTCTTTTTCTACTTTCTTCTTGCCAGCCATCCCGCTCTCCTTAGTGTTTACGTGCAACGTGTTCGAGCAATGCTGTCAGCTCATCGAGCTTGGCAGAAAGTGTCTCCACGTCATGTTTAGACGGAATGCCGATACGATTCAAGGCGCTGGCGACGCGCGTGTCGAATGCCTTCTCGATTTTATCGAGCTGCACTTCGACCTTGCCTTTGACGCCACTGATCTCATCCTTGACCGAATCGATCTGGCTGTTGGCCGCGTCGAGCTCATGGTCGATACGCTTTTTGCCGCGTTTTTCGATACCTTCGCCCGCCTTGACCAACTCTTTCAAATAGTCGGCACCTTCCTGCCCGACCCGGGCATAGGCTCCCAGGCCTGCCAGCCAGATCTTGCGCGCGTAACCGCGCACCTCACCCAGCGTGCCGCTCTGGGCATGCTCTTTTTGCTTCAGGGAAACCTTGGCCATGCTCTGCACCTCACGTTGATCGCGGAAATGGAGAAACTGCCCACGAGGTCGGGGCTTGTGCACAAGGTAGGGGGAAAAATTAGAATGCTCACCCTAAGGCGAGATAACCGCACTACGCCCTTGGCGGCAAAGCCGACGCCTGTGACGATGACAGGTACCGGCGTTGCAGGCGAAGAGCACCGAGATGTCAGGCCAGGGCCTTGTCCAGCGCCCGCTCGATTTCAGCCTTGATGGTCCCGCCCATCATCGACAGCATCATCCCCAGTTTCAATTCGACGCGAATGCTGTCGTCACCGATCTGAATGCTGCCATTGGCGCCACTGCGCTTGACCTGGACAGTGTCGCCTTCCCACTGTGCCTTGAGGTCATACTCCCGGGCCAGGCGCTCCACCAGGGCTTCGGCCTTCTGCCGGGCCGCCTCGCGGCCTAGGCTGTGTCTACGTTCAACGCTGATCTGGGTCATTCAATCAATCCTGGCTAAGAAGGCATACTGGCGGCCTATATTAGCCCGCCCCCCTCCTGCGACACAGCCCGCCAAGACAAATCACGCCGCACGCCCTAGAATGGCGGTAATTTTTTCCGGTGACAGCGATATGAACGATCAGCGCAAAGGCGAAAACGCCGAAACCACCACTCACTTCGGCTACCAGAGCGTGCCGGAAAGCCAGAAGGCGGAAAAGGTCGCTGAGGTTTTCCACTCGGTGGCGGGTAAGTATGACTTGATGAACGATGTGCTTTCCGGCGGCATGCACCGCCTGTGGAAGCGCTTCACCATTGAACTGTCGGGCGTTCGCAGCGGTAACCGCGTCCTCGACATCGCCGGCGGTACCGGCGATTTGACCCGCAAGTTCTCCCACCTGGTCGGCCCGACCGGTCAGGTCGTACTGGCCGACATCAACGCCTCGATGCTCAAGGTCGGGCGTGATCGGCTGCTCGACCTGGGTGTGGCTGGCAACGTCGAGTTCGTCCAGGCCGATGCCGAAAAGCTGCCCTTCCCGGACAACCATTTCGACTGCGTCACCATCGCCTTCGGCCTGCGCAACGTCACCCACAAGGAAGACGCCCTGCGCTCCATGCTGCGAGTGCTCAAGCCCGGTGGCCGTCTGCTGGTGCTGGAGTTCTCCAAGCCGACCAACAAGGTGATGTCCAAGGTTTACGATGCCTATTCGTTCGCCTTCATGCCGCTGATGGGCAAGCTGATCACCAACGACGCCGAGAGCTACCGCTACCTGGCCGAATCGATCCGCATGCACCCGGATCAGGAAACCCTCAAGGCGATGATGGTTGAAGCCGGTTTTGACCGCGTGACCTATCACAACATGACCAGCGGCATCGTTGCCCTGCACCGCGGCATCAAACCCTGATGTTGCTGAGCGGCCTTCTCGCCAGTGTCGAACACGGGGTCAACCGTGTTTTGCGCCTGGACAGCACGGCACTGCCACGCCTGGCACGGCTCGAGGGCAAGGTGATTGCCATCGACTGTCGCCAGCCAGCGCTGCAGTTGTTCATCCTGCCCAGCGATGAAGGCCTGCTGTTCGCCGCGCATTGGGCAAACGACGCCGACTGCACCCTGCGTGCACCGGCTTCAAGCCTGATGCGCCTGGCCATGAGCAAGGACAAGACCGCCGTGCTGCACAGCCCGGAGGTCGAACTCGACGGTGACAGTGGAGCACTGCTGGACCTGGTCGCAGTGCTACAAGACCTTGAACTGGACTGGGAGTATGAAGTCTCCCGCTGGCTCGGGCCGGTGGCTACGCAACTGATCAGCGGTCACCTGCGCAGCCGCGCCCAGTGGACCCGCCAAGGCCTGTCCAGCCTCAACCAGAACATCGCCGAGTACCTGGCCGAAGAGGCCCGGACACTGGTTGGGCAGCGCGAAGCAGAGGTGCGCTTCAGCGAGCTCGACACACTCAAAGTCGATATAGAACGTCTCGAGGCGCGTATTGAGCGCCTTGCCCGATCCCTTGAATCCAGCGATAACGCATGAAGCTGCTTGCCGTCCGCCGTCTGTTGCGCATCCAGCGCGTCGTAATCCGCTACCGTCTCGATGACCTGCTGTTCGCCCTGCCGTTGCCCTGCTGGCTGATGGCGCTGCGTTTCGTCATGCCTTGGCGTTGGCTGCCACGCAAGCCCGTGGCGCTGAGCCGTGGCGCACGCCTGCGCCTGGCGTTGCAGGATCTGGGGCCGATCTTCATCAAGTTCGGTCAGTTATTGTCGACCCGCCGCGACCTGCTGCCCGAAGACATTGCCGATGAGCTGATGTTGCTGCAGGACCGCGTACCGCCGTTCGATCCGCAAAAAGCCATCGCCATGATCGAGGAACAACTCGGGGCGAAAATCAGCGAAGTGTTCAGGCGCTTCGACGTCGAGCCCTTGGCTTCGGCCTCTGTGGCCCAGGTACATGCGGCGCAGCTGAAAAGTGGCGAAGAAGTGGTGGTCAAGGTCGTACGCCCGGGCCTCAAACCCATCATTGCCCAAGACCTGGCCTGGCTGTTCCTGATTGCCCGTGCCGCCGAGCGGCTCTCATCCGACGCCCGCCTGCTGCACCCCGTGGAAGTGGTCAGCGACTACGAAAAGACCATCTACGACGAACTCGACCTGTTGCGCGAGGCAGCCAACGCCAGCCAGCTCAAGCGCAATTTCGAAGGTTCGGAAATGATGTACGTTCCGCAGGTGTACTGGGACTGGTGCCGGCCGAAAGTGCTGGTCATGGAGCGCATCTACGGCATTCAGGTTACAGACCTGGCGACCCTGGCCGATCAGCGCACCGACATGAAGATGCTCGCCGAGCGCGGCGTCGAGATCTTCTTTACCCAGGTATTTCGCGACAGTTTCTTCCATGCCGACATGCACCCCGGCAACATCTTCGTCAGTACCGTGAAGCCGTGGAGCCCGAAGTACATCGCCATCGACTGCGGCATCGTCGGCAGCCTGACCCCCGAAGACCAGGACTACCTGGCGCGCAACCTGTTCGCGTTCTTCAAGCGTGACTACCGCCGCGTCGCGCAATTGCATATCGACTCGGGTTGGGTGCCTGCGCACACCAAGCTGAACGAGTTCGAGGCGGCGATCCGCACCGTATGCGAGCCGATTTTCGAGAAACCGCTGAAGGACATCTCCTTCGGCCAGGTATTGATGCGCTTGTTCCAGACAGCCCGGCGTTTCAACATGGAAGTCCAGCCTCAGTTGGTACTGCTGCAGAAAACCCTGCTGAACATCGAAGGCCTGGGCCGTCAGCTCTACCCCGAGCTAGACCTGTGGAGCACCGCACAGCCGTTCCTGGAGCGCTGGATGCGTGATCGCGTCAGCCCGAAATCGTTGCTGCAGAACCTGCACAACCAGGTTGAACAGGTACCCCATCTGGCCGGTATGGCCCGCGACCTGCTCGAACGCCTGTCGCAACCGCATGCCAGCGAGCAATCAACGGCCCGGCGCCAGAACACCGACAGCTGGGCGCTGCGCCTTTTGGGCGCCGGCCTGCTCGCCGGTGGCGCAACCCTCGCCGCGGGTGCCATCAGCCTCAGTGCTCCCGCGGCCTGGCCGGCCTGGCTGATGCTCGCCGCCGGGCTCTACCTGATCGTGCGTCGATAGCCAGCCAGACACCTGGCTGGCAAACTAGCGAAAACATTCGACATAAGATCGAGTGTGGTTTTGGAGTTTTTCATGAAAGACTGGCTGGACGAGATCAACTGGAACAGCGACGGTTTGGTACCGGCGATCGCCCAGGACCACAAGACCGGGCGCGTACTGATGATGGCCTGGATGAACCGCGAAGCACTGACCCTGACTGCCGCTGAGCAGCGTGCCATCTACTGGTCGCGTTCGCGTGGCAAACTGTGGCGTAAGGGTGAGGAGTCGGGGCACGTGCAAAAACTGCACGAAATGCGCCTGGACTGCGACGCCGACGTGATCATCCTGATGGTCGAGCAGTTGGGCCATATCGCCTGCCATACCGGCCGTGAAAGCTGCTTCTATCGTGTCTTCGAGAACGGCGAATGGAAAACCGTCGACCCGGTTCTGAAGGATCCACAAGCCATCTACAGCGCAGGACACTGACATGAGCGACACCCTGACCCGTCTGGCCGAAGTGCTGGAGGCGCGCAAAGGCGCAGCACCCGACAGCTCCTACGTCGCCAGCCTGTACCACAAGGGCCTGAACAAAATCCTGGAAAAGGTCGGCGAAGAATCGATCGAGACTATCATTGCTGCCAAGGATGCTGCTGCCAGTGGCGACTACAGCGATGTCATCTACGAAACCGCAGACCTGTGGTTCCATAGCCTGGTAATGCTGGCCTCGTTGGGACAGCACCCCCAAGCGGTACTGGACGAACTGGACCGTCGCTTTGGCCTGTCCGGGCACGCCGAAAAAGCTGCGCGCAAGCCAGATCTGACTGAATAAATTCGAAGGAGTGCACCATGGGTATTTTTGACTGGAAACACTGGATCGTACTGTTGGTCGTCGTGGTGCTGGTGTTCGGCACCAAGAAGCTGAAGAACTTCGGCAGCGACCTGGGCGAATCGATCAAGGGCTTTCGCAAGGCCATGAACGAGGAAGACAAGCCCGCCGACGCAGCGCCTGCCCAACCTACCCAGGCACACTCATCGCAAACCATCGACGGCCAGGCACACAAGGTCGAAGAGCCCGTCCGGCAAGAACCGGTCCGGAAGGACTAACCCATGTTCGGGATCAGCTTCTCCGAGCTGCTGCTCGTCGGCCTGGTTGCCTTGCTGGTACTTGGCCCAGAACGCCTGCCCGGCGCGGCGCGCACTGCGGGCCTGTGGATCGGGCGGCTCAAGCGCAGCTTCAATTCAATCAAGCAGGAAGTGGAGCGTGAGATCGGCGCCGACGAAATTCGTCGCCAGTTGCACAACGAGCACATCCTCTCGATGGAGCAAGAAGCACGCAAGATCCTCAATCCGCAGAGCGTAGCGCCCCAGCCTTTCCAGCCACCGGCTGAAAGCAGCCCCGCACAGCCAGCGCCGAGCCTGACGCCAGCTGCCACGGACGCACCGGCTGCGCCTGCGCCTCTCAACGATTCGCCACAACCGCCGCGAGCACCATGAGCGATATCCCGGAAAACGACCAGCCAATGCCGCTGGTTTCACACCTCACTGAACTGCGCACACGCCTGTTGCGTTGTGTTGCGGCCATCTTCCTGATCTTCGCCGGGCTGTTCTCCTTCGCGCAGCAGATCTACACCCTGGTGTCGGCACCGTTACGCGCACACCTTCCGGCCAACGCAACGATGATCGCCACCGATGTGGCCTCGCCGTTCCTGACGCCGTTCAAGCTGACCATGATCGTCTCGCTGTTTCTGGCGATCCCGCTGATCCTGCATCAGATCTGGGGGTTTATCGCGCCCGGCCTGTATCGCCACGAAAAGCGCATCGCCGTGCCCCTGCTGGTATCGAGCATCCTGCTGTTCTATGCCGGCATGGCATTCGCCTACTTTTTGGTGTTCCCACTGATTTTCGGTTTCTTTGCCAGCGCGACACCGGAAGGCGTCTCGATGATGACGGACATCGCCAGTTATCTGGACTTCGTCATGACCCTGTTCTTCGCCTTCGGCGTTGCCTTTGAAATTCCGGTGGCGGTGGTGCTGCTAGTCTGGATCGGCGTGGTCGACGTCAAGTACCTGAAGAAGATACGCCCTTACGTGATCATCGGCTGCTTCGTCGTAGGCATGATCCTGACCCCGCCAGATATCTTCTCGCAGACGCTGCTGGCAGTGCCCATGTGGCTGCTGTTCGAGATTGGCGTACTGTTCGGCGGCCTGATCCGCAAGCGCAGCGAACACCCTGAGGCACCCGAGCAAGACCACAACGACCAGCCGCCAGCGACCCAAGCGTGAACCTGCTGTTACTTGAGGAAGCCGACTTCGTTGCGGCTGACCGGGTGGTGCTGGGCGACCGCCGCTTTACCCACATGCAGGAAATTCACCGGGTAGCGGTCGGTGACAACCTGCGGGTTGGCCGGCTTGGCGGGCAAATGGGCCAGGCTCAGGTACTGCGACTGGAAGGGCATGAGGCGGAGTTGCAGGTCACCTTCGACCAGCCGCCACCGGCCAAGCTGCCGCTCACCCTGGTGCTGGCACTGCCTCGTCCCAAGATGCTACGCCGTGTGTTCCAGACCGTTGCGACCATGGGCGTACCGAAACTGATCCTGGTCAACAGCTACCGGGTCGAGAAGAGCTTCTGGCAAACGCCGTTCCTTGAGCCCGACGCCATTCGCGAGCAGTTGATTCTCGGCCTTGAACAGGCACGCGACACCGTGCTGCCCGAAGTGATCATCGAGAAGCGCTTCAAGCCGTTTGTCGAAGATCGCCTGCCGGCCATCAGTGCCGGCACCCTCGGGCTGGTCGGTCACCCCGGTAATCATCCCCCCTGCCCACGTGGCCTGGACGAGCCGGTAACCCTGGCCATTGGCCCGGAGGGTGGCTGGATCCCCTATGAAATCGACCTACTGAACAAGGCAGGCCTGACGCCGGTACAGCTCGGTGACCGAATCCTACGCGTGGAAACGGCAGTAACCGCATTGCTCGCCAGACTTTTCTGACTTCAGGTTCAATGATCGAGGCCGATGCATTGGCATTAGAACAATGAATCGCCTCGACCGCTGGCAAGGAGTCGCACCATGTACCGTTGGTTCTCCCATCAACTCGGCAATCTCAGCGTTAACCTGAAACTCGGGATTGGCTTTGGCCTGGTGCTGCTGTTAACCCTGATCATCACCTTCACCGGCTGGCAGGGCTTGCAGGGGGTTATCGACCGCGGCGACAAGCTTGCAGCAATCTCCCGCGTGAGCCAGCAGACCCAGGAGCTACGCAATCAGCGCCTGAACTATGAAAAAGAGCGCACGGCAGAGGCAGCAGCCAATGTAGAAAAAGCCTTGGCGGCCCTGGATGACAACCTGCAGCAGGTGCGCAAGCGCATCAACGACAGCCAGGACAACGACCGCCTCAGTCGCCAGATCGATGCCGTAGCCGAGTACCAGCGAGCCTTTACCGACCTCAAACAGGCGGCACAAGATCGCGAGCATAGCCGTGGGCAACTGGGTACGAGCGCTGACCGCGCTGCCGGCCTGCTCGAGCAGATTGAGCAGCAATTGCTCAAAAGTGAAAGCTTGAGCCAGTTCAACAGCGCAATGACCGTTGACAAGCTGCTGCAGAATGCGCGCTTTCAAGTGCGCGGCTACACCTACAGCGGCAAGCCAGAGTTTGAACAAACCGCCACCGCCGCCATCGATCAGGCCGCAGCCCAGCTCAACGCCCTGATCGACAAATTGCCGACCGAGCACACTGAGTCACTGACCAACGCCGGCCAGGCGCTAGCCGGCTACCGAGCAGCCGTTGGCCTCTACCGTGACGCCCAATTGGCCAGCGAACACGCCCTGCAGCGCATGGCACAGCAGGGCCAGGTGTTGCTCGACCTGAGTCGCGAGCTGACGCTGTCGCAAACCCAGCAGCGCGATGACGAGTCGCAGCACGCCAAGCTGATGCTCACGCTCGCCACAGGCCTGGCACTGCTGCTGGGTGTTATCGCCGCCTGGGTCATCACGCGACAAATCATCGTGCCCTTGCGCCATACGCTGACCGTGGTCGACCGTGTTGCCGACGGCGACCTGAGCCAACACGTCAACGTCGAACGCAGCGACGAGCTGGGCCAGTTGCAACACAGCATGCAACGCATGACCCACAACCTGCGCGAACTGATCGGCGGTATCGGCGACGGGGTTACGCAGATTGCCAGCGCGGCCGAACAGCTGTCGGCTGTCACTGAGCAGACCAGCGCTGGGGTCAACAACCAGAAGGTTGAAACCGATCAGGTCGCAACGGCCATGAACGAGATGGCCGCAACCGTGCAAGAAGTGGCACGCAACGCCGAGGAAGCCTCCGAAGCGGCAGTAATGGCCGACCAGCAGGCCCGCGAAGGAGATCGGGTGGTGGGCGAGGCCATCGCCCAGATCGAGCGACTGGCGGCCGAAGTGGAACACTCCAGCGAAGCCATGAGCCAGCTCAAGACCGAAAGCGACAAGATCGGTAGTGTCCTCGACGTGATCAAGGCCGTGGCCCAGCAAACCAACCTGCTAGCCCTCAACGCAGCCATCGAGGCTGCCAGAGCAGGTGAAGCCGGGCGTGGTTTTGCCGTAGTGGCCGACGAAGTGCGCAGCCTGGCACAACGCACACAGCACTCGACCGAGGAGATCGAAGCGTTGATCGCCAGCTTGCAACATGGCACCCAGCAAGCGGCCAGCGTGATGGACAGCAGCCGTGGCCTGACCGAAAGCAGCGTCGAACTGACCCGTCGTGCCGGCACCTCGCTGGAGACGATCACCCGTACCGTGTCGTCCATCCAGTCGATGAACCAGCAGATCGCAGCCGCGGCAGAACAACAGAGCGCCGTGGCAGAAGAGATCAACCGCAGCGTGATGAATGTGCGTGACGTCTCTGACCAGACCTCCGCTGCCAGTGAAGAGACCGCAGCCTCCAGCGTCGAGCTGGCGCGCCTGGGCACTCACCTGCAGACGCTTGTCGGCAAGTTTCGCCTGTAGTCATTAAACACCCTGTAAACGCGCGCCGCCCCTGGCTTTCTGGCCTCGGGCGGCGCGCGCATGTATGCATGAAAGAAAAGCCCTACAAATAACGTAAAAAACTCCAATTTCACGCAAACTTAGGCGAAATTTCCTACATCACTCACAGGTTCAGGTCCTCGTTCTCCGGCCGATGAGCACAATGGCCGCGCCTCCCCCTTCAGGTGCGAAGCCCTTCATCATTCAGGAGAACCGCCATGTTCGGACCCTTGTCCCGCCTGCTTAGCAACCTGAGCGTCAAGCTCAAACTCGCCGCCGGTTTTGCCATGGTTCTGTCGCTGACACTGGCCATAACCCTGTTCGGTTGGACCGCGCTGGGTGATGCCATTGAGAGCTCAAAGCGACTGTCCAGCATTGCCCGACTCAGTGAGCTCAACAAGGATCTGCGCGCCGAGCGCATCACCTTCCGGGTGTTGGCTGACGATGAGAGCAAGGGCCAGGTACTCAAGGCCTTGAACGACATGCAGCACATGCTGGAGCTCATGCTGCCGCAGTTCGACGACCCCGTAGAACTGAAATTGCTGAACGACGAGCAACAGCTCGTGCACGCCTACCAGCGCGACTTCGACACCCTGCAAAAAGCCGTCACGTTGCGCATGACGCACTTTCAAGCGCTGGAGGTTCAGGAGCAGCAAGTTCTCGACACGATTGATGCCATCGAGAAGCAGCTCCTGCTCCTGCAGGATACGGAGCATAACCAGACGGCTCGCTCCAAGGCGCTGACGCTGCTGGAAAACCTGGGGCGGCAGATCGACAATGTCAGTCAGCAACGTCAGGTGCCAGCCTACATGTCCAACCCTACCAGTGCCTTTGCCAATGTCGGCAAGCAGGCGATGACCGCTGCCGAGTCGGCACTCGGTCAGTTGGGCACGGCACTGGCTCAACTCCGGCTGACGGACACCTCGGCACTGCAGGCGAGCGGCTCAGCACTGAGCCGCTATGGCCAGGCGCTGGATCAGTACCGTAATGCAGCCATTGCAGTCGAAAATGTACAGAATGATCTGGAAACCCTTGGCAAGCAGATGCGTGAAGTCGGCCAACGCCTGACAGACCATCAACTCAGTGTTCAAGAGCAAGAGGCGCACACCGCGCAAGCCGCCCTCAGCAGCGTCTCCGCGCTGGCACTGCTGGTCGGTATTCTGGCTGCGTGGATTATCACCCTGCAGATCACCACGCCCCTGCGACACACCCTTGAGCTGGCCGCACGGATTGCTCAGGGTGACCTGAGCGGCGATAGCGAGGTGACGCGCCGGGATGAAATGGGCCAGTTGCAACGCAGCATGCACCGCATGACCTTAAGCCTGCGCGAGTTGATCGGCGGTATTGGTCATAGCACTTCCCAGCTGTCGGACGCCGTACAAACGCTTTCGGCAGTAGCCGCTCAGACACACGGCGGTGTCAGCAGCCAAAAGGAGGAAACCGATCAGGTGGCGACCGCCATGAACCAGATGGCCGCAACGGTACAGGAGGTGGCTCGCAATGCCGAACAGGCTTCGGCTGCAGCCTGTGATGCCGACCATCAGGCCCAACTGGGCGATCAGGTCGTCGCGGAAGCCGTCGCACAAATCGAACAGCTGGCGGATCAAGTCAACCGTTCAATCCAGGCAATGGGCAAGTTGGCGCAGGAAAGCGAGCGCATTGGCAGCATTCTGGATGTGATCAAGTCGGTCTCGGAGC
This sequence comes from Pseudomonas sp. AL 58, assembly GCF_036348395.1. Taxonomy (NCBI): domain Bacteria; kingdom Pseudomonadati; phylum Pseudomonadota; class Gammaproteobacteria; order Pseudomonadales; family Pseudomonadaceae; genus Pseudomonas; species Pseudomonas sp. AL 58. The sequence goes on along the minus strand of NZ_JAZBQR010000003.1, from coordinate 263,130 downwards.
AGACCAACCTGCTGGCACTCAATGCCGCCATTGAGGCGGCCCGGGCAGGTGAGGCTGGACGAGGCTTCGCCGTAGTTGCCGATGAGGTACGAGGGTTGGCACAACGCACCCAGCAGTCCACCGAGGAAATCGAGGAACTGATCGCCAACCTTCACAACGGTACCGCTCAGGTCGTTGAACTGCTCGACAGCAGCAGGAACCTGACCCAGGACAGCGTTGCCCTCAGCAGAAAAGCTGGCGCGGCCCTGGCCCAGATCGCTCACAGCGTCTCGAACATCCAGGGCATGAACCAGCAGATCGCGACAGCCAGCGAAGAGCAAAGCGCAGTCGCCGAGGAGATCAACCGCAACGTGATCAATGTGCGCGATGTTGCCGAGGAAACCGCATCGGCCAGCACACAGATCACCCGATCGAGCGTGGAGCTACAGAAACTGGGCAATCAATTGACGACGATGGTCGGCCGATTCGGCATCTGAGCCTTGCGCAAGGAATGACCCGAGCATGGGGGCTGGCGAACCAGCGCCCATGACACAAGCGCTACAGCACCTGGCGCAGGAACGCCTGGGCACGCAGGTCCTTTGGCGAGGTAAAGAACGCCTCGGGTGGCGAGTCCTCCAGCAGCTTGCCGTGATCGAAGAACAGCACCCGGTCCGCAACTTCGCGGGCAAAGCCCATCTCGTGGGTGACGCAGACCATGGTCATGCCTTCCACAGCCAGGGTCTTCATGACGTCCAGCACTTCACCGACCATTTCCGGGTCGAGTGCCGAGGTCGGCTCGTCAAACAACATCACCTTCGGGTCCATCGACAGTGCCCGGGCAATCGCCACGCGCTGCTGTTGGCCACCCGAGAGCCTGGAGGGGTACTCGTTGGCCTTCTGACCGATACCGACCTTCTCCAGCAATGCCCGCGCCTTGGCCTCGCGCTCCTGCTTGCTGCGCTTGCGCACCACCTTCTGTGCCAGGCACAGGTTCTCCAGCACGGTCATGTGCGGGAACAGGTTGAAGTGCTGGAACACCATGCCGACTTCACGACGATAGGCGTTGATGTCGGTCTTCGGGTCGTTCAACTGCAAGCCGTCAATGGCCACCGAGCCCTCATCAAAACTTTCCAGGCCATTGAGGCAGCGCAGGAAGGTCGACTTGCCCGACCCCGAAGGACCGAGCACTACCAATACTTCGCCCTTGGCTACGTCGGTGCTGACGTGGTCGACAGCTCGTACCACCTGACCACGGGTATCGAAGACTTTTACCAGATCGCGAACTTCAATCACTTTGCGCGAGCCTCCGCTCAAGCCGGCTGGCGAAATGCGACAGCGGCAGGTTGATCAGCAGGTACAGGCCGGCAACGCAGAACCAGATCTCGAAGGTCGAGAACGAGGTAGTAATTGCCTCACGGCCACTTTTGGTCAATTCGGTGATTGCAATGACCGAGACCAGCGACGTGTCTTTGACCAGGCTGATGAATTGCCCTGCCAGCGGCGGCAGGACACGTTTGAATGCCTGTGGCAGCACCACATGGCGCATCGACTGGCTCGCGCTCAGCCCCAGCGAGCGGGCGGCTTCACTCTGACCACGGGCAATCGACTGAACCCCCGCACGCACGATCTCGGCCACGTAGGCACCGGTAAACAGCGCCAGGGCCGCCACCCCGGCGAACTCTCGAGACAGGTTGAGCACCGTGCCGATGAAGAAATAGAAAATGAAGATCTGCACCAGCAACGGCGTACCACGCACCAACTCGACGTACACCGTCGACAGGTCGCGCAGGGTCGGGTTGTTCGAGAGCCGACACAAACCGGCCACCAGGCCGACCAGCAGGCCCAGCACACCGGAGGCCAGCGAAATCCATACGGTGGTCCACAGGCCCCAGGCCAGCGGCCCTGCGGTCCAGTGCCGAGTGACACCCACCAGATCGCCTTCAGCAACATCGTCGCCCTTGGACAGCTGCAGGCTGTTCTGCTCGACGTCCAGCACTTGTTCGCCGCCGTCTTCGTCGCGCAGGGTGACCTTGGCCATGCTGCCCTGCTGCACAATGGCTTCGACCTTGCCGTAGCCGGCCGCGCGCTGCGCTTCTTCAGCCTGGTAAGCGAAATACTGTGGCACCCGACTCCAGCGCCACTCGTAGGAAATCACCGAGGTCGCGTAATACAGGCTGACGGCCAGGCCGACCAACACCAATGCGGTCAGCCCGTGCCAAGGCCACTGAGCTTTCTTGTGTTTAATCACGAAAGGTAGTTCCGTAAAAGCGAACGCGCAGGGCTAGCCTGCGCGTCAGGTTTCAAGCCAGTCGAACGACGGCCTTATTCCATGTCCTTGAGCCAAGCGGTGTCTTTGAACCACTTGTCATGGATACGTTTGTAAGTGCCGTCGTTGTGGATCTGGTGCAGGTAGTTGTTGATCCAGTTGATGCTGTCGTAGTCGCCTTTCTTCAGGCCGAAGGCCAGCGGCTCATAGGTGAACGGCTCGTCCAGGAACAGCAGCTTGCCAGCACCGGCCTTGTTCACCGCAACCACGTTGTAGGGGGCATCGTAAATGAACGCATCGGCTTTGCCGTTGACCACGTCCATCACGGCTTCCTGCTCGTTGTCGTAGCCGTGATACTTGGCTTTGCCGATCAGCTTCTTGGCGACCAGTTCACCGGTAGTACCCACCTTGGAGGTGATACGGTACTCGTCGGTGTTCAGGTCTTTGTACGACTTGACCTTGTCTGCGAGCTCCTTGCGGATCAGCAGGGTCTGGCCGACCACGATGAAGGGTTCGCTGAAGTTCAGACGCAGGTTGCGTTCCTGGGTCAGGGTCATGCCGCTGCCGATCATGTCGAACTTGTCGGTCAGAAGCGCCGGGATGATACCGTCATAGCTGGTGGACACCAGCTCCAGCTTGACGCCCATGGCCTTGGTCATGGCCTTGAGCAGGTCGACTTCGAAGCCGATGATTTCGCCACGCTTGTTGGTCATCTCGAACGGCATGTAGGTAGGGTCCATACCCACGCGCAGGGTGCCGCGCTTGACTGCGTCGTCAATTGCCCCGGCCTGGGCCGTTGCCACTGTAGCCAGTGCTGCGACGCCGGCCAGCAGCATCGACAGGTACTTTTTCATCATCACCAGATCCCCCAACAGGAAAGCTCGAATTTTATTGTGATCGCAGATCGCCCTGATGGACGACGCACTGTATCGAAGTGCGCGATGCTACCCCATGCGCCGCAAGGCACATATAGGCGATAAGCACTTTGTTATGTGTTGTCGGCAGAAACGACATCGCCGGCAAGCCCAAGCCCCATGTAGGGCACTCAGGTTTGTCGGCGATGGTTGCAGCGCAGTTCAACGATCAGGCATTAGCCAGCGATGACAGCTCCTGCGACTGCGGGTGTAACGGCAACAACGGCGAATGCGGGTTGCTGGCAATCGATTGCCGCCAGACGTCCAGCCAGGCGGCACTCTGCTCGGCCCAGACACGCTCATGCAAGCGTGACAACGCTACCGGGTCACTGAGCAGTGCCAATCGGGTACTGCCGTCGAGTGCGCCAGGGCCAACCTCCAACGCCTTGGCGATACGCTCGGCACGCAGGGCCTCGATCGGTGCGGCAACACCATGACGCGCCGTCGCCAGGGCACAGGCCAGGGCATTCTGCTGTGGATCGACCACTGCCCGGACAAAACCGTCATTCAGTGCATGCCAACGGTTTTCATGGGTGTACTGATCAGTCGCCAGCAACTCATGCGGTGTCGCGTATTCCTCAGGGATCAGGAACAGGCGTTCATCCTTGGCGCGCAGGCCCAGGTTGACCCGGCTGGAGATCACCGAAACCGGAATCGACAGCATCAGCGAACCGACAATCGGTACCAGCCACCAGAGGAAGCTCGGGTTCAGCCATGCCACCAACAGTGCCCAGGCAACGCCCAGCAGGGTTTGCGGGCCATGCCGGCGAACAGCCTCGCTCCATGGCGTGGAGTCGTCGTCACGCTGTGGCGAGTTCCAGGTTGCCGCCCAGCCCAGGAACGCGGCCAGCACGAAACGGGTGTGGAAAATCATCCGCACAGGTGCCAGCAGCATGGAGAACAGCATCTCCAGCAGCATCGACAGCGTCACCTTGAAGCGACCGCCAAATTCCTTGGCGCCCTTGGCCCAGATCAGAATGATGCTGAGCAACTTGGGCAGGAACAACAGCACAATGGTCGTCGAAAACAGCGCAATGGCTTTTTCCGGGTGCCATTGAGGCCAGAGCGGGTAGAGCTGACGTGGCTCGAGGAAGTACTGCGGCTCCATCAAGGTGTTGGTTGCCAGCAGCGCCGTCGACAGCACCAGGAAGAAGAACCACAGCGGCGCCGACAGGTAGGACATCACACCTGTGAGGAACACCGCACGGTGTACCGGGTGCATGCCCTTGACCAGGAACAGACGGAAGTTCATCAGGTTGCCGTGGCACCAGCGCCGGTCGCGCTTGAGCTCGTCGAGCAGGTTAGGCGGCAGTTCTTCGTAGCTGCCCGGAAGATCGTAGGCAATCCACACGCCCCACCCCGCACGCCGCATCAGTGCGGCCTCGACGAAGTCGTGGGAGAGGATCGCACCGGCGAAGGCACCCTTACCCGGCAACGGCGCCAAGGCGCAGTGCTCGATGAATGGCTTCATCCGGATAATTGCGTTGTGCCCCCAGTAGTGCGACTCGCCGAGCTGCCAGAAGTGCAGTCCGGCAGTGAACAGCGGGCCATAGACGCGGGTGGCGAACTGCTGCATGCGTGCATACAGCGTGTCCATGCCCGAGGCTTTTGGCGCGGTCTGGATGATACCGGCGTCCGGATTGGCTTCCATCAACCGCACCAGGCTGGTCAGGCATTCGCCACTCATTACGCTGTCGGCGTCGAGTACCACCATGTAACGGTAGTCCCCACCCCAACGGCGGCAGAAGTCGTCCAGGTTGCCACTCTTGCGCTTCACACGGCGACGACGGCGGCGATAGAAGATCCGCCCAAAGCCTTTGGCCTCGCGGCAAACCTCCAGCCAGGCCTGTTGCTCGGCCACGGCAATATCGGTGTCGTTGGTGTCACTGAGCACAAAGAAATCGAAACGGTCGAGATCGCCCGTCGCAACCACCGACTCGAAGGTCGCCCGCAACCCTGCAAATACACGCGGGACATCTTCGTTACAGATCGGCATGACGATCGCAGTACGCGCCTGCGGCGCAATCGGCTCGTTGCCAGCGCTGCTGCCAGAGATACGGTACTTGTCGCGCCCGGTCAGCAGCTCAAGGAAGCCCATCAAGGCCGTCCAGAAACCCGCGGATACCCAGCAGAAGAGGATACCGAACAAGACCAGGATGCTGGTCTGCAATGCATACGGCCAGACCTGTTGGACGGTGGTCAGCAGCGGCTGGTTCAGGACCTCGTCGAGGTCGACGAATGACCAGCCCTGATAAGGCAAGATGCCTTTCATGTACCAACCGGCGACGATTGTCTGCCCCAGCATCAGCGTTAGCAGGATGTAGCGGCGCACCGAACCGACCCAGCGCCAGCGTGCAGCCGGTAGCTCGCGCTTTTCGGGCGCAGGGGCGTTTGTCCGGCCGGTCAAACGACGCCAGGCGCGAATCAGGATATTGGTCCGCCACGGCTCAGGAACCACCCGAGTGCGACGAATTGGCGGGGTAGCCTTCAGGCACAACCGACCGCTGGCATCGAGGCCGAGCATCTCGGCCTCCTCCAGTTCCTCAGCCGTACCCAAGGTAAGGCGACCTGCAACCGACGCCTGGGCGGCCTCGGCCTCCCCGGCAGACGGTTGTGCGGACAAGCGTTGATGCAGCTCGCTGAACGAGGTGCAGCTGGCCAGTTCGGCCCGCTGCTCGTCGCTCAGTGGCAGGTGTTCCAGGTATTCGCTCAGCGACCCTGGTTGTGCAGAGTGTTTACTCATCGGCAGGCAACTGATAACTCCAGGTCTCGGTCAGGACTTGTTCGGTCGTGGCCGGAGCCGTGGTGGTGGATGCCGCATCGGCGGCTGGCTGTGCGGCCGCTTTCTCGGCCTTGTCTTTGGCCTGCTTGGCAGCGGCTTTTTCCTGCTTGGTCGGCTTGGCCGGCTCAACAGGAACGTCACGTACCAGCGCAGCACGCATTTCAGTGGACTTGTTCGGGTCCTTGACCTTGAACCGCAAGGTCAGGCGCCAGCCCTGGATTTCCGGGTTGTAGCGCAGGCTGTTCTCGACCAGCTCACCGTTGTCGCCAAGGCTGACCTGGCTACGTACAGCGGTGTCTTCCGGCAACGCCTTGAGCACCGGGCCTTCAAAGTCGACCAGGAAGGCCACGCTACCGTCAGGCTGACGGATCAGGTTGGATTGCTTGACATCACCGGTCGAACGCAGGGTCTGCTTAACCCAACCCAGCTTCGGCGAATGCAGTTCGGACTCATCCATGGTCCAGTGCAGGCGGTACTCGAACTCGGCAGCAGTACCAGGCTCAGGCAGTTTTTCCGGGCTCCAGAACGCAACGATGTTGTCGTTGGTTTCATCGGCAGTTGGAATTTCCACCAGGTCGACCGTGCCCTTGCCCCAGTCGCCAACAGGCTCGATCCAGGCGCTTGGGCGCTTATGGTAGTTGTCATCCAGGTCTTCGAACTGGCTGAACTCGCGCTGACGCTGCAACAGGCCAAAACCACGTGGGTTTTCCACGCTGAAGTTGCTGACGGCCAAGTGTTTCGGGTTGTTCAGCGGGCGCCACAGCCATTCGCCGTTGCCGGCATGAATCGACAGGCCTTCAGAGTCGTGCAGGGCAGGACGGTAGTTGAGCACCTTCGATGGCTGGTTGCCACCGAACAGGAACATGCTGGTCAGCGGGGCAATGCCCAGGCGGCTGACACGGTCACGCAGGAACACCTTGGACTTGACGTCAACGATGGTGTCGCTACCCGGACGCAGGGTCAGACGGTAAGCACCGGTGGAACGTGGCGAGTCGAGCAACGCATAGATGACCAGTTGCTTGTCGGTCGCCTTTGGACGCTCGATCCAGAACTCAGTAAAGCGTGGGAACTCTTCGCCAGACGGCAGTGCCGTGTCGATAGCCAGACCACGGGCAGACAGGCCATAGGCTTGCCCCTTGCCGACCACGCGGAAATAGCTGGCGCCCAGCAAGGTCATGATTTCGTCTTGCTTGTCAGCCTTGTTGATCGGGTACAGCACGCGGAAGCCGGCGTAACCGAGCTTTTCAGTGGCCTTGCTGTCAAAACTCAGGTCACCGAAGTCAAAGCGGCTGGCGTCGTACTTGATTTCGTGGACTTTGCTGCCGACAACCTCGTTGATCGTCACAGGGGTGTCGAAGTGCATGCCCTGGTGATAGAAGGACAGCTTGAACGGCGTCTTGGCCTTGGCCCACTCGGCCTTGTCCTCGCGGAAGCGAATTTGCTGGTAGTCCGCGAATTTCATTTCGCGGAACACTGCTGGCAGGTTGCTCTTCGGCGCCTCGTACTTCTGCCCGGCAAGATCCTTCGCCTTGGCCGCTACATCGTCAAGGTTGAACGCCCAGAGCTGGCCTGCGCCGAGCAGGCAGACGAGCGCCGAGCCGGCTGCCAGAGCCTTGCGCAGCCGATTGCCAGGAGTTCTTGGTGCATTACAGGGACTTACAATCACGAGCAACCCTCGCCGAAAACAGATCAAAGAACCAACGGCCAGCCATCGTTTGCCGGGTTGGCGAGCACTGTTCGGACTCCGAAAGGGCGTAATGATTCCCTAAACGGCGTCAGACAGTTCTCAAGTTAAAGTAAAACAAATCGGCGAACGCCGATCTTGGTAGCGCGCGATTATCTAGCAGGCAGCGCTACAACGCATCAGGGCAACACAACTATTTCTGCTAGAACCCCCCTTTTTTCCTGCAAAAAAGGAGGTTTTCAGCCTTATATTTGTAACATAAATGTTACGGGGCCATCATTGACCAGATGTACCTGCATGTCGGCACCGAAACGCCCGCTTTCAACTGTACCGTGCAACGCCCTCGCCTGCCCCAACAAGTACTCGAAAAGCTCGGCACCCAGCGCCGGTGGTGCAGCGCTGGAGAAGCTCGGGCGCAATCCGCTCTGTGTATCAGCCGCCAGGGTGAACTGCGAGACCAGCAGCAAGCCGCCCTGAATGTCCTTGAGCGACAGGTTCATCTTGCCCTGCTCATCACTGAACACGCGGTAATTGAGCAGTTTGTGCAGCAGCTTGTCGGCATGGGCGCGGGTATCGCCCGGCTCGACTGCAACCAGCACCAGCAATCCCTGGTCGACCGCCCCGACAATCTCTGCGCCCACCTCAACGCGTGCGCTACGCACGCGCTGCAACAGGCCCTTCACGCTTCTTCCAGTGGCAAGTCCAGCAAACGCCGGGCCATTTGGTCGGCAGCACGCACCAGCGCATCGGTGATACCCGGCTCAGACGCCGCATGCCCTGCATCGCGAATCACCTTCAGCTCGCTGTTTGGCCAGGCCTGATGGAGCTCCCAAGCATTATCCAATGGGCAGATGACATCATAACGACCATGCACGATCACTGCAGGCAGGTGGGCGATCTTCGGCATGTCGCGAATCAGTTGGTCGGGCTCAAGGAATGCATTGTTCATGAAATAATGGCATTCGATCCGCGCAATAGACAACGCGCGCTGAGGCTCGGAGAAGCGGTCGACGACCAACGGGTTGGGCCGCAGGGTAGCGGTACGCCCTTCCCAGGTCGACCAGGCCTTGGCGGCATGCATCTGGGCAATTTGATCATTGCCGGTCAGGCGCTTGTGGAAAGCCTGGACCAGGTTGCCGCGTTCCTCGGCCGGAATCGGCGCGATGTAGTCCTGCCAGTAGTCAGGGAACAAGCGGCTGGCGCCACTCTGGTAGAACCACTCGATTTCCTGCGGGCGGCACAGAAAGATACCGCGCAGGATCAAACCCTGTACGCGTTCGGGGTGAGTCTGGGCATAGGCCAAGGCCAGGGTCGACCCCCAGGAGCCACCGAACACCACCCACTTGTCGATACCCAGGTGCTTGCGAATGCGCTCAAGGTCCTCGACCAAATGCCAGGTGGTGTTGTTCTCAAGGCTGGCATGCGGTGTCGAGCGCCCGCAGCCGCGCTGATCGAAGGTAATGATGCGGTACAGGTTCGGGTCGAAATAGCAGCGACTCTGTGCATCACACCCTGCTCCCGGCCCACCGTGGATAAACACCACCGGCAACCCCTCGGGCGAACCGCTCTCGTCAACATACAGCACATGCGGCGCCTCCACGGCCAGATCGTGTCGGGCGTAGGGTTTGATCTGCGGGTACAAGGTCTGCATTACGCACTCCGTGTGGGGGAATTATTCTGCCGTTGGGCATCATAAACCCGAATTGCGCTTTGAGCATGCCCCCCGCAACATCTGACACCGCATAAAACCGTTCACACTGCGTAGTGCGCCTTGCCCCAGGCCACTGCTGCGTTGAGCAGGCGTTCCAGCACCTGCTGGGTGGGTTGCGCCAGATCCTCGCGATAATGGAACGGCTCGACTTCCTCCATATAGGTAGTCTGCGCTAACTCCAGCTGTACCGCATGAATGTGCCTGGCCGGGTCACCATAGTGACGGGTGATATGCCCACCCTTGAAGCGCCCGTTCAGCACATGGCTGTAACCCTCGGCGCAAGCGCACACCGCTTGCAACTGCTCGGCGAGTTGCGGGTCGCAGCTGGCCCCATTGAACGTGCCCAGGTTGAAGTCCGGCAGCGTGCCGTCGAACAGGTGCGGGACGTGCGAGCGGATCGAGTGGGCATCCCACAGCAGCGCGTAGCCGAACTGCTCACGCAGACGCGCCAGTTCCTGGCGCAAGGTGTCGTGATACGGGCGCCAGATACGCTCAAGATAGTCAGCTCGCTCGCGGGCCGATGGCGTCAGCCCGTCCTTGAACAACGGCGTACCGTCAAACAGGGTGGCCGGGTACAGCCCGGTGGTGGCACCGGTATACAGCGGCTGGTCATCGTCTGGACGGTTGAGGTCGATGACAAACCGCGAATATTCGGCGGAAACAATGCTGGCGCCCATGCTCACCGCAAAGTCATACAACCGTGGAATGTGCCAATCGGTATCCGGCAGGCTGCGTGCCGGTTCGATCAGGCCGGCCTCGACTGCCGGTGTCAAACGCACGCCGGCATGGGGCATGCTGATCAATAGCGGCAAGGTGCCTTGGTGAAAGTTCAGAACCTTATCCATAAAGACGCTCTTCAAAAATGGGTTTCAAGGCCATGGCGAATGACCCGCTTGGGTAAGTCGCCGCCCAACCAATAGGACAGGTCGGCAGGACGCTCGATGTCCCAGGCAATGAAATCGGCGACCTTGCCCACTTCCAGCGACCCGTGACTGTCGCCCAGCCCAAGGGCGCGGGCAGCATGCAGGGTCACCCCGGCCAGGGCTTCTTCCGGCGTCATGCGGAACAGCGTACAGGCCATGTTCATCATTAGACGCAACGACAGCCCTGGCGAGGTCCCGGGGTTGAGGTCGGTGGCGATGGCGATCTTCACACCGTGCTTGCGCAAAGCGTCCATCGGCGGCAGCTGGGTTTCACGCAGGAAGTAGAAAGCGCCGGGCAACAGCACCGCAACGGTGCCGGCTGCCGCCATGGCGATGGCGTCCTCCTCGGTCATGAACTCCAGGTGATCCGCCGACAATGCCTGATAGCGCGCCGCCAAGCTGGAGCCGTGCAGCGACGACAGTTGTTCGGCATGCAATTTGACCGGCAGGCCCAATTCACGGGCTTTTATAAACACCCGCTCGACCTGGGCCGGGGAAAACGCCAGGTATTCACAGAACGCATCCACGGCGTCGACCAGCCCCTCAGCGGCCAGAGCCGGGAGCATTTCAGTGCAGATGTGTTCAATGTAGTCGTCTGCCCGACCGGCGAACTCCGGCGGCATGGCGTGCGCCGCCAGGCAGGTACCGCGCACCGTCACCGGCAACTCAGCGCCCAGCCGACGAATGACCCGGAGCAACTTGCGCTCACTGGCTAGGTCCAGGCCATACCCGGACTTGATTTCGACGGTGGTCACGCCATCGCGCAACAAGGCCTGCAGGCGTTGCCGAGCGCTGGCGTACAACTGTTCTTCCGTAGCGGCGCGCGTAGCGCGCACGGTGCTGGCGATACCACCACCCTGGGCGGCGATATCGGCATAGCTGACACCTTGCAAGCGTTGCTCGAACTCGCCACTGCGGTTACCGCCGAACACGGTATGGGTGTGGCAGTCGATCAGGCCCGGGGTTACCCAGGCACCGTTAAGCTCGACCACCCTGGCATCTGCCGTGACCGGCAGGGACTGGCGCGGGCCGATCCATTCGATCCGCTCGCCGGACGTCAAAATCGCCGCATCCTCGATGATCGAGTAAACACCTTGCGCCATGCTTGCCACATGGCAGTGCTGCCAGAGGGTTTTCATGCACCGTCTCCGTGACTATCGTTGAGTGTTGGACAATACCTGAGCAGGCGCCACAGCCACGCGCGGCTTGCACCAGAGCAGGTAAGAGGCAACCAGGAACACCACCCAGACCACGCCGACGAGCAGCGCTGCCTGTGTATCCGGGAAATAACCCAGCACACCGAAGATGAACACCATGAAGGCGATCGCTGCCGCTGGACCATAGGGCCAGAACGGTACCGGGAACTTCAGTTGTGCGGCTTCTTCACGGCTCATGCTGCGACGCATGGCGACCTGGGTCACCAGGATCATCAGCCAGACCCATACCGTGGCGAACGTGGCAATGGAGGCGATCAGCAGGAAGACGTTTTCCGGGATCAGGTAGTTCAGCACGACGCCGCTCAGCAGTGCCACACCCATGACCAGTACGGTCATCCATGGCACACCTTGACGGGAAACCTTGGCGAACCCCTTCGGTGCCTGACCTTGCTGAGCCAAGCCGTACATCATGCGCCCAGCGGCAAAAATATCGCTGTTGATCGCCGATACCGCCGCCGAGATCACCACAATATTCAGTACAGCTGCAGCCGAACCGATCCCCAGATTGCTGAAAATCTGTACGAACGGGCTACCTTGGGTACCGATCTGCGGCCACGGGTAGAGGCACATCAGGACGAACAGGGTCAGCACATAGAACAGCAGTATCCGCAGCGGAACAGCATTGATCGCCTTGGGCAGCACGCGCTGAGGGTCTTTCGCTTCACCGGCAGTGATACCGATGATCTCGATACCGCCAAAGGCAAACATCACCACAGCAAACGAGGCGATCAGGCCGCTCACGCCATTGGGCATGAAGCCGCCGTGGGCCGTCAGGTTGGCGATACCACTGACCGTGTCGCCATTGGCGCTGCCCAGCCCGAAGAGCATGATGCCGAAGCCGGCCAGGATCATCGCGACGATGGCAACGACCTTGAGCAGCGACAGCCAGAACTCCATCTCGCCGTAGACCTTGACGTTGCACAGGTTCAGCCCGCCGATCAGGAAGACAATACCCAGCACCCAGATCCAGCGCGCGACTTCGGGGAACCAGAAGCCCATGTATATGCCGAAGGCCGTCACGTCGGCCAAACAGACAATGACCATTTCAAATGCGTAGGTCCAGCCGAGCACAAACCCGGCCATCGGCCCCAGATAGGTGGAGGCATATTGACCGAACGAGCCCGAAACCGGGTTGTGTACGGCCATTTCCCCCAGGGCGCGCATGACCATGAAGACGGCAGCACCGCCGATCAGGTAGGCCAGCAGCACTGCCGGGCCCGCCATCTGGATCGCCGAAGCAGAGCCGTAGAACAGGCCCGTACCAATGGCCGAGCCCAGGGCCATGAAACGAATATGGCGAGCCGTTAGCCCGCGTTTGAGTCCTTGCGATTGAGATTGCATTTCGCGGTCCTGATTATTTTTGTAGGCGAAAAGCGGTACGAGCCCTTTCGGGCCCGTACGGCAAAGGCGATATCAGCCCAACGGATCAGAGGCTCGGCAGAACGCCAGCCGGCAGCAGACCGTTCAAGTGCCCTTCAGCCAGCAAGGCGCTGGCTGCCTCGATGTCCGGCGCGAAGAACCGGTCCTTTTCGTAATAAGCGACCTTGCTGCGCAGCAGTTGACGAGCCGTTTCCAGCTTCGGCGAGGTCTTCAGCCCTTCACGCAGGTCCAGGCCCTGGCAGGCGGCCAGCCATTCCACGGCGAGGATGCCGCGAACGTTGTCAGCCATTTCCCAGAGGCGCTTGCCAGCAGCCGGCGCCATCGACACGTGGTCTTCCTGGTTGGCCGAGGTCGGCAGGCTGTCGACACTGTGCGGGTGGGCCAGGGCCTTGTTCTCGCTGGCCAGCGCTGCTGCCGTGACCTGCGCGATCATGAAGCCGGAGTTGACCCCACCATTGGCCACCAGGAACGGTGGCAGCTGCGACATGTGCTTGTCCATCATCAGCGAGATACGGCGCTCGCTCAGCGAGCCGATCTCGGCAATGGCCAAGGCCATGTTGTCGGCAGCCATGGCCACCGGTTCGGCGTGGAAGTTGCCGCCGGAAATCACGTCGCCCTCTTTGGCGAATACCAGTGGGTTGTCCGATACGGCGTTGGCTTCGATGACCAGTACTTCGGCCGCCTGACGGAACTGGGTCAGGCAAGCCCCCATGACCTGAGGCTGGCAACGCAGCGAGTATGGGTCCTGGACCTTGCCGCAATGCTCATGGGACGCCGAGACTTCACTGCCGTCACCCAACAGGTCACGGTAGCAGGCTGCTGCGTCGATTTGACCGCGCTGACCACGAGCGGCGTGAATCCGCGGGTCGAAAGGTGAACGCGAACCGAGCACGGCTTCAACGGTCAGGCCACCACAGGCCATGGCCGCTGCGAACAGGTCTTCACCCTGGAACAGGCCACGCAGCGCATAGGCCGTGGACGCCTGGGTACCGTTGAGCAGGGCCAGGCCCTCCTTGGCAGCCAGGGTCAGCGGCTCAAGCCCGGCTACTGCCAGTGCTTCGGTCGCCGACAGCCACTGGCCTTTATGACGAGCCTTGCCCTCGCCCAGCAGAACCAGCGACATATGCGCCAGCGGCGCCAGGTCACCGGATGCCCCCACCGAACCCTTGAGCGGGATGTGCGGGTAAACCTCCGCGTTGATCAGCGCGATCAGCGCATTGATAACCTTGCGGCGGATGCCCGAGAAACCACGGCTCAGGCTGTTGACCTTGAGCACCATGATCAGGCGCACCAGCTCATCGCAGATCGGCTCGCCGACACCTGCGGCGTGAGACAGCACCAGCGAGCGCTGCAGGTTTTCCAGGTCATGGCTGGCGATACGGGTCGACGCCAACAGGCCAAAACCCGTGTTGATGCCGTAGGCGGTACGGTTTTCCGCAAGAATCTGCTCGACGCAGGCAACGCTGTCGTCGATCTGCTGGTCGGCGCTGGCATCCAGCTTCAGTTTCAGCGGGTTCTTGTAGATGGCACGCAGCTGAGCCAAGGTCAGGGTGCCAGGCTTCAGGGTCAATTCAGTCACGTTGTTGCTCCGCTACAGAGAGGCGATTACGCCTGTCGTTAATTCAGTATCAACCATTGCGCGCCAATCAGCGCGTAATCATCGGCAGGTTCAGGCCTTGTTCCTTGGCGCAATCGATGGCGATCTGATAACCGGCATCGGCATGGCGCATCACGCCAGTGGCCGGGTCGTTGGTCAGAACGCGAGCGATTCGCTCGGCGGCCTCGTCGGTACCGTCACAGACGATGACCATGCCGGAGTGCTGCGAGAAGCCCATGCCGACACCGCCGCCGTGGTGCAGCGAGACCCAGGTCGCGCCACTGGCGGTGTTGAGCAGTGCGTTGAGCAATGGCCAGTCGGACACAGCGTCGGAGCCATCCATCATCGATTCGGTTTCGCGGTTCGGGCTCGACACCGAGCCGGAGTCCAGGTGGTCACGACCAATCACGATCGGTGCCGACAACTCGCCGCGGCGAACCATCTCGTTGAAGGCCAGACCCAGCTTGGCGCGCTGCCCCAGACCAACCCAGCAGATACGTGCTGGCAGGCCCTGGAAGCTGATGCGCTCACGGGCCATTTCCAGCCAGTTATGCAGATGCGCATCGTCCGGGATCAGTTCCTTGACCTTGGCGTCGGTCTTGTAGATGTCTTCGGCGTTACCCGACAGGGCCGCCCAGCGGAACGGGCCGATACCACGGCAGAACAACGGGCGAATATAGGCCGGTACGAAGCCTGGGAAGTCGAATGCGTTTTCTACGCCTTCTTCCTTGGCCATCTGACGGATGTTGTTGCCGTAGTCGAAGGTCGGAATGCCCTGCTTCTGGAAATCGAGCATGGCCTGCACGTGTACGGCCATCGACTGCTTGGCCGCCTTGACCACGGCAGCCGGCTCGGTTTGTGCGCGGTCACGGTACTGCTCCCAGGTCCAGCCTGCTGGCAGGTAGCCGTTGAGCGGGTCATGGGCGCTGGTCTGGTCGGTGACCATGTCTGGACGCACACCGCGCTTGACCAGTTCAGGCAGGATTTCAGCCGCGTTACCGTGCAGGGCAATGGAGATGGCTTTGCCTTCAGCGGTGTACTTGGCAATGCGCGCCAAGGCGTCGTCCAGGTCGTTGGCCTGTTCGTCGACATAGCGGGTGCTCAGGCGGAAGTCGATGCGGCTCTGCTGGCATTCGATGTTCAGCGAGCAGGCACCGGCCAGGGTTGCGGCCAGCGGCTGCGCGCCACCCATGCCACCCAGGCCGGCGGTCAGTACCCACTTGCCCTTGAGGCTGCCGTTGTAGTGCTGGCGGCCGGCCTCGACGAAGGTTTCATAGGTGCCTTGAACGATGCCCTGGCTACCGATGTAGATCCAGCTGCCAGCCGTCATCTGGCCGTACATGGCCAGGCCCTTGGCATCCAGTTCGTTGAAGTGCTCCCACGTGGCCCAGTGCGGTACCAGGTTGGAGTTGGCGATCAACACGCGTGGGGCGTTGGCGTGGGTCTTGAACACGCCGACCGGCTTGCCGGACTGCACCAGCAGGGTTTCGTCGTCGTTCAGGTTGGTCAGGCTCTCGACGATCTTGTCGTAGCACTCCCAGTTACGCGCCGCACGGCCAATGCCGCCGTACACCACCAGCTCTTTCGGGTTTTCCGCGACTTCAGGGTCGAGGTTGTTCATCAGCATGCGCAGCGGCGCTTCGGTCAGCCAGCTTTTGGCGGTCAGCGTAGTGCCGCGCGGTGCGCGAATTTCGACGTCACGGAATTTGTTCATATTCTTGTCAGTCACGGTAACGGCTCCTCAAGCGATCGATCCCGCCCAACCCAGGCTGTGGGCGAGCGTGCCAGTGGTGGCAGGCAAATTCGGGATGGCAGCAGGGCTGCCATGCACACTCATACAAACACATATTTACTTGTATGTACAAGCATAGGCAATTGAAGTGCCAACTTCTCCGACGAACTGCCACAGAGGCACGCCAAGGCCAACGCAGCGCAAGAAATCCGGGGTTCTGGCAGCAAAAGAAAACGTATGGGAGGGGGACAAGGGTGCAGAACAACGCCGTCAGACAAGGTGGCGTTGCACCACCTTGGGTCAATCAGTAACACACCCGCGCGCAACTCATCAGTAACCGCGGTAACAATCTCAGCAGTGGCTCAGCTCGATCAGGCAGCAGTGACCACTCAGCTCAAGCGCCTGCAACCCCGCGTTTCCTTCGACCTGCAGGCAGTCGTGGCGTGACAGCGTCTGCACCGCATGCCCGCCCAGCGCGGCGC
Organism: Pseudomonas sp. AL 58; assembly: GCF_036348395.1. Classification (NCBI taxonomy): domain Bacteria; kingdom Pseudomonadati; phylum Pseudomonadota; class Gammaproteobacteria; order Pseudomonadales; family Pseudomonadaceae; genus Pseudomonas; species Pseudomonas sp. AL 58. The sequence goes on along the minus strand of NZ_JAZBQR010000003.1, from coordinate 246,463 downwards.
GAACCTGCTCGCCAGCAGCGAAGACCAACAGCGTCTGCGCCGAACTGAAGAGACGACTCTCACCCTCAAGCCATTGCAGGCGAGCGCGGTAACGCTGCGGCGCATAGATCAGGTTGAAATCGCGGATCGGCCCACCCAACAAGCGGCAGCTCACCTGACTTTCACCCGAGAACATGAAGGCATCGAAGGGCAGCAGTGCACGACTTGCCTCGCCATCGACTTGCAGCACCATGCCATCACCTTGCAGCACGGTGATGATCCGCTGGTATCCGGCAAAGCTGGAGAAGCCACCCGACTCGGCAATATCGGCAATCGACAGGCGCCAGCCAAAGCCCTCAAGCCCCTCTCCGGCGTCACGGGCGATTTCTTCGGTGCTGCCACCACCATTCTTCCAGGGCATGCGGGGGTAATTGACCGCGCGAAGTACCTGCATCTGACTCATTTACTGAAACGTCCTTCCAAACGATGACGGGAACCAGGGTGAATCAAACGTGCCGCCGTCACCGGCTGACGGCCGGACCACGTGCGACGTCGAATCAGCAGGCACGGCTCGCCCTGCTCGATCTGCAGCAGGCGACATTCCTCCGGCTCAGCCAGAATCGCCTCGACCACATGCTCGCCCTCGGTCAGGGGTGCCACCTGGGACAGGTAGGCATAAGGGGTCTGCACGGTGAAATCCTGCTTGAGGTAGTCCGGTGCAACCTGGGCATTGACGAAGCGGTCTTCGATTTGCACCGGAATGTCGTTCTCGTAATGCACGATCAATGAATGGAACACCCGCTGACCTTCGCGCATATCCAGTGCCAGCGCCCGCTCGGAGCCGGCGGCCTCTTCAGCCAGGGTCACCACCTTGCAGGTGTGTTTGTGCCCCCGCGCGGCGATCTCGTCTGCAATGTTATTGACGTCGAACAATGCGGAACGGGTCTTGGGCTCGGCAACAAAGGTCCCGACGCCCTGCATGCGCACCAACAGCCCCTCGGCTGTCAGCTCGCGCAGTGCGCGGTTGATGGTCATGCGACTGAAGCCCAGCTCACTAACCAGTTCGCTTTCCGACGGCACACGGTGGTGCGGCGGCCAGCTACCGTTCTTGATTTGCTGGGCAATCATTTGCTTGACCCGGGCATACAGCGGCGCCGGCCCCTCGCCCATCTGGGCAACCAGCGCGGAGACAGGTGGTGTCGGCACGTCGAGATCCTTGTTCAAAATGAGTACTCCATAGATTGCCGGAGTTTACCCAGCAGGCAAACGTCTGTATATGTATATACAAATAAACAAAACGAGGTGCCGTGTCGATGTCCGTCTTCTTTGCCGAACGTGCTTTGCTGCCTACCGGCTGGGCCAACAATGTCCGCATCGAGGTCGGTACCGACGGCCGAATCGGCCGCGTCCATACCGATTCCTCGGCCGAGGGCGCCGAACGCTTGGCAGGCCCACTGCTGCCGGGTATGCCAAACCTGCACTCACATGCCTTCCAGCGCGCCATGGCCGGCCTGGCTGAAGTGGTTGGCAACCCCAATGACAGCTTCTGGACCTGGCGCGAACTGATGTACCGCATGGTCGGCCAGATCAGCCCGGAACAACTGGAAGTGATTGCACGCCAGTTGTACATCGAGATGCTCAAGGCCGGATACACCTCGGTCGCCGAGTTCCACTACGTGCACCACGATGCTGATGGCAATCCCTATGCCGACCCGACTGAACTGTCCCAGCGTATCAGCCAGGCTGCCAGCCACAGCGGCATCGGCCTGACCCTGCTCCCCGTGCTCTACAGCCATTCAGGTTTCGGTGGCCAAGCGCCCACCGATGGGCAGCGCCGCTTTATCAACAACACCGAGCAGTATCTGCGACTACACGAGCGCCTGGCACCGCTGCTGGCGCAGCAACCCGCGCAACATTTGGGGCTGTGCTTCCACTCGCTGCGCGCCGTCACCCCGCAACAGATCGCTCAGGTCATGGCCGCCAGCGACCCACACGGCCCTGTGCACATACACATTGCCGAGCAACAGAAAGAAGTCGACGACTGCCTGGCCTGGAGCGGCCGACGCCCACTGCAATGGTTGTACGAGAACACCGAGGTTGATCAGCGCTGGTGCCTGGTCCATGCCACCCACGCCGAAGCCGACGAAGTCGCGCTGATGGCGGCCAGCGGCGCGGTAGCTGGATTGTGCCTGACCACCGAAGCCAATCTGGGCGACGGCATCTTCCCTGCAGTCGACTACCTGGCCCGTGGCGGTCGCCTGGGTATTGGCTCGGACAGCCATGTTTCGCTCAGCGTGGTGGAAGAACTGCGCTGGCTCGAATACGGCCAACGCCTGCGCGACCAGCGACGCAACCGGCTTTACCGCGCGGAGCAGCCGATGGTCGGGCGCACGCTGTTCGATGCAGCCCTCAGTGGCGGAGCACAAGCGCTGGGGCAACCGGTGGGCTCGCTGGCAGAAGGTCACCGCGCCGACTGGCTGGTGCTCGACGGCAACGACCCCTACCTGGCAACGGCCAAGGGCGACGGCATCCTCAATCGCTGGCTGTTTGCCGGAGGCGATCGTCAGGTCCGCGATGTGATGGTCAACGGCAAATGGGTGGTACGCCAAGGCCATCATGCCGCCGAAGAACAGACCGCCCAGGCCTTTACCCGTGTGCTGAGAGAACTGTTGGGCTGAGGCTGGAGTTGAGGGGCCAGCCAGGCAAGCAATCACGGCTGCCTGGCAATATCCCGATCAGACACCCGCCAAATCAAGCGCGTCGTGTCGTACCCCTGCTGGCGTGCCTTGGCCAGTAGGCTTTCGCGCTCATAGGCCGGCACCGTCGGCTTGCGCGAGAGCAGCCAGAGGTAACGCCGGTTCGGGTTGCCAACCAGTGCGGTCTGGTAGTCATCGTCGAGGTACAGCACCCAATAGTCGCCCTTGGCGACGCCCGGCAGCAGTCTCGAGAACCAGTTATCAAACTCGACCCAGAGCTTGTCGGTCTTGCCTGGCACCTGTGGCGTGGCGGTACCGCTTGCCTCCTGCCATTCCCCTTCTAGCGTGCGACAGCGATTGAGAACGCCGACATTGCCATCTGGCTTGAGGCTGTAATGCGCTTCAGATTGCGCACAATCACGCTGGAAGAACATGGGCAAACGCGCCAGTTCATACCACGTGCCCTGGTAGCGCTTGAGGTCGACACGCTCGACTGTCTTGGGCGGCAGTGGCCCGCTATCAGAGTGCGCGCAACCGCCAAGAAGCAAAGCCGCGCTCAATCCCAGCAGGTGAGAGAGTCGTTTCATTTGAGCCCCTGTCCTGAGTACATCAACACGTTGTCACCCGCAAACTGGATACTGATGAAGGTGTCTTTGTCACCCCAGGTGCAGCTGGAGATGCCCAACGCACCTGAGCAATCAGTTGGCTTGCCGAGCAGCTTTTCAACGTCGACCTTTGCCATGCCCGCCTTGAGCCGTGAGTAGTTTTCCTGATTGATTTTGTTGCACGCAGTCAGAAACACGCACAAGGACAACAGAGCGAGGGAACGCAACGACATGAAAGGTCACTCCTGAACATGAGGGGGCTGGGCGGATAGCCTGCCATCAGCTTAGAAGGGGAAAAGCCCCTGTGGTTCCCCGCAGTAGAACATTGATCGATGACGTTGGTCGGCTCAGGTGAAATGAGCATTAATCTTTTTTGCCGCTTGGACGACACCTAGAGTGCGCTGCGACCTTTTGCCGCGCCCTCACCATTGATTCGCCTTGCGTAAAAAGACCTCGTAATGACCAAAAACCTGAAGTTCAGCCACAAGATCCTTCTCGCTGCCGCCCTTGTGGTCGTCGTCGCCTTCTCCGGCTTCATCCTGTTCAACGATTACCGGCAACGCGAGGCCCTGCGCGACAGCACCGAAGCATCGATGCAGGAACTGGGCAGCCTGACCACCAGCAACATCCAGAACTGGCTAGGCAGCCGTATTCAGATCCTGAATTCTCTGGCTCAGCAAATTGCCGTGGACGGCACCCAAAAAGACAGCCTGACGCGCAGCATTGAGCTGCCGGTCTATGGCGATAACTTCTTGATGACCTACTTCGGCGGCGAGGATGGCAGCATGTTGTCAGTGCCTGCCGGAAACCGTGCTGCCGACTATGACCCACGCGCCCGTGGCTGGTACAAGGCTGCCAGCAACGCCAACAGCACCATTATCACCGAGCCCTATGTATCGGCCTCCATGGGCAAGCTGGTCATTACCATTGCGACCCCGGTGCAGCATGATGGCCGGCGGGTTGGGGTGACGGGTGCCGATACAGGCCTGGACACCATCAGCTCGATCATCAACGCCTTGAACTTCGATGGGCATGGCCGCGCGTTCATCGTCGGCAGCGACGGCAAGATCCTGATCCACCCGGACAGCTCGTTGAACCTGAAGACACTGGCCGATGTGTACCCACAAGGTGCACCGACTATTGGCAGCGGGCTCAAGGAGGTTGAAGTCAATGGGCACAAGAAGTTCATCAGTTTCACACAGGTCAGCGGCATTCCGTCGGTCAACTGGTACGTCGCACTGGAACTGGACCAAGAGGCGGCCTTTGCCATGCTCGGCGAGTTCCGCACCTCGGCGATGATTGCCATGGCGATTGCCGTGCTGATCATCATCGGCCTGCTCGGCATGCTGATTCGCGTGCTGATGGAGCCGTTGCATGTGATGGGCCGTGCGATGCACGACATTGCCGAAGGTGAAGGCGACCTGACCAAGCGGCTGCGCATCCATGCTCAGGACGAATTCGGTGCATTGGGGCAGTCGTTCAATCGCTTTGTCGAACGTATCCACGAGTCGATCCGCGAAGTGTCCTCGGCTACCGGTCAGGTCAATGAAGTAGCCACCCGCGTGGTCAGCGCCTCGAACGCCTCGATTCAGAATGCCGACCAGCAGGCCAGCCGGACCAACAGTGTTGCTGCGGCCATCAACCAGCTCGGCGCCGCCGCACAGGAGATCGCGCAAAACGCCGCGCTAGCGTCGCAACACTCCAGCGAAGCGCGCAACCTGGCCGAAGACGGTCAGCAGGTGGTTGATCAAACCATTTCGGTGATGAATCAGCTGTCGACGAAGATCAGCGACTCCTGCGGCAATATCGAAACCCTGAACGCCAACACGGTGAACATCGGGCAAATCCTCGACGTCATCAGTGGCATTTCCCAGCAGACCAACCTGTTGGCGCTTAACGCTGCCATCGAAGCAGCGCGTGCCGGTGAAGCCGGGCGTGGTTTCGCGGTGGTGGCCGATGAAGTGCGTAACCTTGCCCATCGCACCCAGGACTCAGCGCAGCAGGTACAACGGATCATCGAAGAACTGCAGAGCGGGGCGCGGGATGCGGTCAACACCATGACCGAAAGCCAGAGCCAGAGTGAACGCAGTGTCGGTATCGCCAATCAGGCCGGTGAGCGCCTGGGCAGTGTGACCCAGCGGATCAGCGAGATCGATGGCATGAATCAATCGGTCGCTACGGCCACCGAGGAGCAGACCGCCGTGGTGGAGTCGATCAACGTCGACATCACCGAGATCAACACGCTGAATCAGGAAGGGGTGCAAAACCTGCAAACCACTCTGCAGGCGTGCAATGACCTGGAACACCAGGCCACACGCTTGAAACATCTGGTCGGCAGTTTCAGGATCTAAAGAGCGCTGCATCGCCGGCCAGGCCGGCGATGTGCCTTAGAACCGAGAGCCCGGCTCCAGCAGGAAGTCCATTTCCTCGTCGGTGCTGGGCCGACCGAGTACCAGGTTGCGGTGCGGGAAGCGCCCGAAACGGGTTATGACGCGCTGATGCTGCTCGGCATAATCGAGAAAACCCTCGAACAGGCGACGATCAGACTCAGGCTGGGCCGCCAGCAACAGCCGGTAACGCTCGACGCAGATATTCTGCCAGTCCAGCACTTCGGCATGTTCCAGTACCAGCAGGATGAACACCCGCTGGATCGGCAACAGCTGATAATCCCAGGCCTTGTCCAGGCCCTGCATCACCAGCACCTGTGCGCGCCGGTCGCCATCGAAGGCTCGCGGCGTATCGCGATAGATCATCCGCGGCAGTTGATCCAGCAACAACACAAGGCCCAACCAGCCCTGAGGGCTTTGCAACCACTCATCCAGGCCGCCAGCCAGTGCCTGCTCGACCAGATCACCGAAGCGCTCATGCGCCTCGGCATCGTGGTGCTTGCCGAACCACAAGGTGCTCTTCTCGTCAGCCACGTCTTGAGGACTGGTGCCCCAACCGAACCACCACTCCAGTAACGGCTGCCAAGGTGCGAGCATGGAATTACTCCTTGTGGTAGCCGGTCACGCGCTCGACTTCCTGCTTGGAGCCGAGGAACACTGCAACGCGCTGGTGCAGGCTGTCTGGCTGAATGTCGAGGATACGCTGATGACCGTCAGTGGCAGCACCACCGGCCTGCTCGATGATGAACGACATCGGGTTGGCTTCGTACATCAGGCGCAGCTTGCCCGGCTTGGAAGGCTCGCGGGAGTCACGTGGGTACATGAACAGGCCGCCACGGGTCAGGATGCGGTGCACATCGGCAACCATCGACGCGATCCAGCGCATGTTGTAGTTCTTTTTCAGCGGGCCGGTTTCGCCTTCCAGCAACTCGCCGACATAGCGCTGTACCGGGGCTTCCCAGTGACGCTGGTTGGACATGTTGATGGCGAACTCGGCGGTGCTTTCCGGCACGCTGATGTTCTCGTTAGTCAGGACGAAGCTGCCCAGCTCGCGATCCAGGGTGAAGCCTTTGACGCCATCACCCAGGGTCAGGATCAGCATGGTCTGCGGGCCATAGATCGCGTAACCGGCAGCAACCTGCTTGGTGCCTGGCTGCAGGAAGGCTTTCTCGTTCAGGCTTTCGTTCTGGCTCAGGTACTCATTCGGGCAACGCAGTACCGAAAAGATGGTGCCGACCGACACGTTGACGTCAATGTTCGAAGAGCCGTCCAACGGGTCGAACACCAGCAGGTAGGCACCCTTCGGGTATTTGCCCGGGATCTGGTAGGCGTTGTCCATTTCCTCGGACGCCATGCCGGCCAGGTGGCCGCCCCACTCGTTGGCCTCAAGCAGGATATCGTTGGAAATCACGTCCAGTTTCTTCTGGACTTCGCCTTGCACGTTTTCAGTGCCCATGCTGCCGAGGACGCCGCCCAGGGCGCCTTTGGAGACGTGGTGGCTGATCTCCTTGCACGCACGCGCCACCACTTCGATCAGGAAGCGCAGATCGGCAGGGGTACTGTTGCTGCGGGTCTGCTCAATCAAATAGCGACTCAGGGTAACGCGGGACATGTAAGGCTCCGAAGGAAGGGGGTAGTAAAAAACCCACGCAGTTTACAGGGAGAGTGAAGCGCTAGCGAGCAATAGGACGGGCTCGTCTGATCAGACGGCACATTGGCCCGAGAGTTCACCCCCTCGGGCCACATGCAGCCACTCACTCCAGCGCATGCCAGATCTCGGTGGCGTACTCGCGAATGGTCCGATCCGAAGAGAACCAGCCCATGCGCGCACTGTTGAGTACCGCCGAACGCCACCACAGCTCAGGTTCGCGCCACAACGCCTCTACGCGCCGCTGCGCCTCCCAGTAGGCGTCAAAATCAGCGCACACCAGGAAGCGGTCATAGGCCAGCAGCGAGTCGATCAACCCGACGTACCGCGATGGATCATCCGGCGAAAACACTCCGCCACGAATGGCATGAAGCACATCATTGAGGCGATGTGAGGCGGCTGCAGTGGCATGGGCGCTGAAATCGCCACTGCGCTTGCGTGCCTCGACCTGCTGGGCGGTGAGGCCAAAGATAAACATGTGCTCGGCACCGACCTGCTCGGACATCTCGACGTTGGCGCCATCCAGCGTGCCGATGGTCAAGGCGCCATTGAGGCCGAACTTCATATTGCTGGTGCCAGACGCCTCATAACCAGCAGTGGAGATCTGCTCGGACAAGTCTGCCGCCGGAATGATGCTCTCCGCCAGGCTGACGTTGTAGTTGGGCAGGAATACGACCTTGAGCTGGCCCCGCACCGTCGGATCGTTATTGACCACCTTGGCAATGTCGTTGGCCAGCTTGATGATCAGCTTGGCCTGGTGGTAGCTGGCTGCCGCCTTGCCCGCGAACAGTTTCACCCTTGGCACCCAGTTGGTCTCGGGCTCGGCACGGATCGCCTGATACAGCGCCACGGTATGCAACAGGTTGAGCAGTTGGCGCTTGTACTCGTGGATGCGCTTGACCTGCACATCGAACATCGCCTCAGGGCTGATGGTGATACCCAAGCGGTCCTGAATCATTTGCGCCAGTACCCGCTTGCTGTGCAGGCGCTGCTCGGCGAAACGCTTGCGGAAGCCGGCCTGTTCAGCGAAAGGCTCAAGCCCCCTCAAACGTGTCTCCGGATTGTCGAGCAAGTCGGCACCGAGTGCCTCCACCATCATGCCGGTCAAGCGTGGATTGGCCTGGTAGAGCCAGCGGCGAAAGGTGATGCCGTTGGTCTTGTTGTTGATCCGGTCGGGGTACAACTTGTGCAGTTCGGCAAACACCGTGCTGCGCATCAGCTTGGAATGCAGCGCCGAAACACCGTTGACGCTGTGTGACCCTAGAAACGCCAGATTACCCATGCGCACACGGCGCCCGTTGTCCTCTTCAATCAGCGAGACCGCCCGCAGTACATCGAAATCATGGATGCCCTTGGCCCGCAGGGCGTCGATATGGAAGGCATTGATCAGGTAAATGATCTGCATGTGCCGTGGCAGCATCCGCTCCATCAGGCCCACCGGCCAGGTTTCCAGCGCTTCGGGCAATAGCGTGTGATTGGTGTAGGCCAGGGTATCGACAGTCAACTGCCAGGCGGTATCCCAAGGCACTTCGTGTTGATCGACCAACAGCCGCATCAACTCAGCCACGGCAATCGAGGGGTGGGTATCGTTGAGCTGGATCGCCACCTGCTTGGGCAGGTTAAGGAAGTCATCATGCATGTTCAGGTGGCGGCGCAGCAGGTCCTGCAGCGAGGCCGAAACGAAGAAGTACTCCTGGCGCAACCGCAACTCCTGACCGGCTTCGGTGCTGTCGGCAGGGTACAACACCCGCGAAATGCTCTCGGCGCGCGCCACCTCAGCCACGGCACCCAAGTGGTCACCGGCATTGAAGCGCTCCAGGTGCAGTTCTTCCAGCGCCCGCGCCCGCCAGAGGCGCAACGTGTTCACACTGGCGCCACGCCAACCGACGACCGGCGTGTCGTACGCCACCGCGCGTACCGTCTCGGCCGGCCACCATACTTGCCGGGAAGATCCGTCAGCCTGCTTGACGGTCTCCACGCTGCCACCAAAACTGATGGGGTAAATGACTTCGGCCCGTTCAAATTCCCAGGGGTTACCGAAATCCAGCCAGTTTTCAGTCTGCTCCTGTTGCCAGCCATCGACGACCGCCTGACGGAACAGACCGTGCTCATAACGGATGCCGTAGCCGTGCGCCGCAATACCGAGCGTTGACATGCTTTCCATGAAACAGGCTGCCAAGCGCCCCAGGCCACCATTGCCAAGGGCAGCATCCGGTTCGAGCAGGCGAATACGCTCCAGGTCAACGTTCAACCCGGTCAAGGCTTCACGTGCAACGTCAAGCAAGCCCAGGTTGCTCAGGCTGTCATACAGCAGGCGACCGATCAGGAACTCCAGTGACAGGTAATAGACCCGTTTCTGGTTACTTCGGTAGATCTCCCGCGTATGGTCCATCCAGTGGTTGACCATATGATCACGGGCCGCCAGGGCAATGGCTTCAAACCAGTCATGGTCGAAAGCGTGCTCCGGGTCCTTGCCAACCGCATACGTCAGTTTGGCCAATACAGCGGCGCGGAAGGCCGCCACCTCTTCGTCACGAGCAAGCGTTTCCTGAGACATTCGTCGTCCTCAAGCAGGTTGACGTTCGGGTGCGATCTATCAGCCTAGACGCTCCAGCACAGACCGACAGCCCTGGTTCGTGGTTTTCTGCGTGACGCCAGAAACTTTCATCGAGAAAAACCGGCAAATGGTTGTTCATTCTTTCACCAACCCCGGTATCATCGCGCGCCCGTATGACCGCCGAAAGTCGAACCCGATGAAACCGACCCTGATCGCAGCAGCTGAACTAGACCGCCTGGATACCTGGCAAAAATATGCCAGCCACATGTGTGGAGGCTGCATGTCCAGTTGCTGCACCCTGCCAGTGGAAGTGCGCATCAAGGACTTGATCCGTATCGGGGTGGTCGACGAATTTGAAAAGGACGAGCCGCCGAAGAACGTTGCCAAGCGGCTGCAAAAGGAAGGGATTGTCGAGCGCTTCAATCAGAAGTCGGGCATCTTCACCCTGGCGCGGATGAGCAACGACGATTGCCTGTACCTGGACCGCAAGAGCCGCCTCTGCACCATCTACGACAAGCGCCCGGACACCTGCCGCAACCACCCGAAAATCGGCCCTCGGCCGGGCTATTGCGCCTACAAGCCAAAGCCTCCAGCGCGCTAAGCGCTACCAACGGGTAGTCGTCGGCCTGGCTGGCGACAAACGCACATAAAAAAACGCCCCCGGCCTTTCGACCGGGGGCGTTTTCATTTAGCCGAGCTTAGTTAGCCTTGGCTTTCTTGGCAGCGCGGGTACGCTCGCCTTCGTCGAGGATCTTCTTGCGCAGACGGATCGACTTCGGCGTAACTTCACACAGCTCGTCGTCCTGGATGAACTCCAGAGCCTGTTCCAGGGTGAAACGAACCGGTGGAACCAGAGCGATGGTTTCGTCTTTACCCGAAGCACGCATGTTGTCGAGCTTCTTGCCCTTGGTAGGGTTGACGCCCAGGTCGTTGTCACGGCTGTTCAGACCAACGATCTGACCGTTGTAGATGTCCTGACCGTGCTCGATGAACAGCTTGCCACGTGCCTGCAGGGTTTCCAGGGAGTAGGTCAGTGCCTTGCCGGTCTCAACCGATACCAGTACACCGTTCTGACGGCCGGACATGTGGCCGGACTTCATGGTGTCGTAGCGATCGAAGATCGAGGTCAGGATGCCTGCACCGTTGGTCAGGGTCAGGAACTGGTTACGGAAACCAATCAGACCACGGGCTGGAATGTTGTACTCCAGACGCACACGACCTTTACCATCCGGCGACATGTTGGTCAGGTCGCCTTTACGCAGACCCATCTCTTCCATGACCTTGCCCTGAGCTTCTTCAGGGATGTCGATGGTGACGTTCTCGAACGGCTCCTGCTTGACGCCGTTGACTTCACGGATGATTACTTCAGGACGGCCTACAGCCATCTCGAAGCCTTCACGACGCATGGTTTCGATCAGAACCGACAGGTGCAGCTCACCACGGCCGGAAACCTTGAACTTGTCAGCCGAGTCGCCTTCTTCAACGCGCAGTGCAACGTTGTACAGCAGCTCTTTGTCCAGACGTTCCTTGATGTTACGGCTGGTGACGAACTTGCCTTCCTTACCGCAGAACGGCGAGTCGTTGACCTGGAAGGTCATCGAAACGGTTGGTTCGTCAACGGTCAGTGGCTTCATCGCTTCGACGTTCAGTGGGTCGCACAGGGTGTCGGAGATGAACAGCTCGTCGAAACCGCTGACGCAAACGATATCGCCCGCCAGTGCTTCTTCAACGTCAACGCGGTGCAGACCGTGGTGACCCATCAGCTTCAGGATACGGCCGTTGCGCTTCTTGCCGTCAACGTCGATGGCTACAACCGGGGTGTTCGGCTTGACGCGACCACGGGCGATACGGCCAACGCCGATAACACCGAGGAAGCTGTTGTAGTCCAGGGCAGAGATCTGCATCTGGAACGGGCCGTCACGGTCAACGGAAGGCGCGGGTACGTTGTCGACGATCGACTGGTACAGCGGGGTCATGTCTTCCGCCATGTCGGTGTGGTCCAGACCGGCAATGCCGTTCAGGGCCGAGGCGTAGACGACTTTGAAGTCCAGCTGTTCATCGGTAGCACCGAGGTTGTCGAACAGGTCGAAGATCTGGTCCAGAACCCAATCAGGACGCGCGCCTGGACGGTCAACCTTGTTGATGACCACGATTGGACGCAGGCCGGCTTCGAAGGCCTTCTTGGTCACGAAACGGGTTTGCGGCATAGGGCCGTCTTGAGCGTCAACCAGCAGCAGCACGGAGTCGACCATCGACATTACGCGCTCAACTTCGCCACCGAAGTCGGCGTGGCCGGGGGTATCCACGATGTTGATGTGGTAGCCGTTCCAGTTGATGGCGGTGTTCTTCGCCAGAATGGTAATGCCGCGCTCTTTTTCCTGGTCGTTGGAGTCCATCACGCGCTCGTCGTTGAGCTCGTTGCGCTCCAGAGTGCCGGACTGACGCAGGAGTTTGTCTACCAGGGTGGTTTTACCATGGTCAACGTGGGCGATGATGGCGATGTTACGGAGATTTTCGATCACTTGTGTATCTCGAGCAGAGGATTCGGGTTGCCGCCAGTTTAGGCGGCGAATATGAATGAAAAACGCTCAACGGGCCCGCCGGTCGGGAGGGCGGTGGCGGATGCTGCCGCCATACAGCCCTGGCGTCTTATGCCGGGCGATAAACACGCACATTGGCATGTCCCTCGCTCAATAAGTGGTGGGCATGCAGGCGGCTCATTACGCCCTTGTCGCAATAAAGCAGGTACTGGCGGGTAGCATCCAGTTCCTTGAAACGGCTGTTCAGGGCATAGAACGGCAGCACCTGAACTTCGATACCGTCGAGTACCAGTGGCTGGTCTTCCTGGGCGTCGGGGTGACGGATGTCGATCACCACCTGCCCGGCCAACGCCTGGCTGACTTCTTCAATCTGAATATCCTGGCCCAGCTCATCGATGACATTGTCGATCGAGATCAGGCGGGCACGCTCCAGCGCACGCTCCAGCACCGCCATGTCGAAACTGCGCTCTTCGCTTTCGACGCGGTGACGCTTGGCACAGGTAGTCGGGTTCACCGAAATCACGCCGCAGTATTCTGGCATGTGCTTGGCGAACTCGGCGGTCCCGATCTGGTAGGCCTGATCGATGATGTCCTGCTTGTGGCTGGCCAACAGCGGGCGCAACACCAGTTTCTCGGTCGCCGAATCGATCACTGCCAGGTTCGGCAGGGTCTGGCTGGAGACCTGGGAAATCGCCTCACCGGTCACCAGTGCGTCGATTTCCAGGCGATCGGCAATGCGGGTTGCAGCACGCAACATCATACGCTTGAGGGTAACGCCCATATAGCTGTTACCGACCTTGCCGAGAATTTCGCCGACCACTTCTTCGAACGGCACGCTGACAAACAGCACACGCTGGCTGCTGCCGTACTTTTTCCAGAGAAAGTGCGCGACTTCCATTACGCCAAGCTCGTGAGCACGGCCACCGAGGTTGAAGAAACAGAAATGGGTCATCAGGCCGCGACGCATCATCTGATAGGCCGCCACGGTAGAGTCGAAACCACCCGACATCAGCACCAGGGTCTGTTCCAGCGCGCCCAGCGGGTAGCCGCCGATGCCCGGGTGCTGGCTGTGCACCACGAACAGGCGCTCATCACGCAGCTCAAGACGCACCACCACTTCAGGGTTGCGCAGATCGATCCCGGCGGCGCCGCACTGCTGGCGCAGTTGGCTGCCAACATAACGATCGACATCCATGGAGGTGAAGCTGTGCTTGCCGGCACGCTTGCAGCGAACCGAAAAATGCTTGCCGGCCAGCTGCGCACCATAATGAAGCTTGCACTTGGCGACGATATCGTCGAAATCGACCAGCGGGTATTCGTCGACCTGAAGGAAATGCGCAATGCCCGGCGTGCAGGACAGACGCTCGATCATCTCGCGCTGCACTTTTTCATCGTCCAGGCGAGTGATGATCTCGAGATTATCCCAGACACCCTTGACCACGAGCTCTGGATCGAGGTCCTTGAGCACGACACGAATGTTGCGGCAGAGCTGGCGAATGAAGCGCTTGCGCACCGGGCCGCTCTTGATGGTGATCTCTGGGAAAATCTTGACGATTAGTTTCATGAAAAACTGCGTGCAATGTGCCAAGCGAAAAAGGGGGGCGCGGATTATAGCGGAAATTGCTCAAGGTTTGACCAACTATTGTACGGACGGCATCTAACGCACCAAAACAGGTCATCTTGATTAAAAATCGCATCATAAGAGTGCGAAAAAAATCCGCTTTTTCAGTATTTACGGCGCAAACGCCTATGTTTGGGGCAAAAAACCCAAGTCGGGGCACTGGCATGCAATTTGCTCCCTTGTGAGGCAGGTTGCCTTGGCGGACTATTCGCGCCCGGCATCACCCAAATTCAAGGGCTGCACAGGCAAGCTCTACCCCACCCGGAGGACACTATGTCGAAGTCGGTTCAACTCATCAAAGATCATGACGTTAAATGGATTGATCTGCGCTTCACTGACACCAAAGGCACTCAGCACCACGTGACCATGCCAGCCCGTGATGCGCTGGATGAAGACTTCTTTGAAGCCGGCAAGATGTTCGACGGCTCCTCCATCGCTGGATGGAAAGGCATCGAAGCGTCCGACATGATCCTGATGCCGGTCGACGATACTGCCGTGCTCGATCCGTTCACCGAAGAGCCAACGCTGATCATCGTTTGCGACATCATCGAACCTTCGACCATGCAAGGCTACGACCGCGACCCACGCGCCATCGCCAAGCGTGCCGAGGAGTACCTGAAGTCCACCGCTATCGGTGACACCGTACTGGTCGGCCCGGAGCCAGAGTTCTTCATCTTCGACGAAGTGAAATTCAAGTCCGACATCTCGGGCTCGATGTTCAAGATCTTCTCCGAACAAGGTTCGTGGATGTCCGACCAGGACGTCGAAGGCGGCAACAAAGGTCACCGCCCAGGCGTCAAAGGCGGTTACTTCCCAGTTCCTCCGTTCGACCATGACCACGAAATCCGTACTGCCATGTGTAATGCCATGGAAGAAATGGGCCTGGTCATCGAAGTTCACCACCACGAAGTGGCAACTGCCGGCCAGAACGAAATCGGCGTGCGTTTCAACACCCTGGTGAAGAAAGCCGACGAAGTTCAGACCCTGAAGTACTGCGTACACAACGTTGCCGACGCTTACGGCCGTACCGCTACCTTCATGCCGAAGCCACTGTACGGTGACAACGGTTCGGGCATGCACGTTCACATGTCCATCTCCAAAGAAGGCAAGAACACCTTCTCCGGCGAAGGCTATGCCGGCCTGTCCGACACCGCCCTGTACTTCATCGGCGGTATCATCAAGCACGGTAAGGCACTGAACGGCTTCACCAACCCTTCGACCAACTCCTACAAGCGTCTGGTCCCAGGCTTCGAAGCCCCAGTAATGCTGGCCTACTCGGCGCGCAACCGCTCTGCCTCGATCCGTATTCCATACGTTTCCAGCCCGAAAGCCCGTCGTATCGAAGCGCGCTTCCCGGACCCGGCTGCCAACCCATACCTGTGCTTCGCAGCGCTGCTGATGGCAGGTCTGGACGGTATCCAGAACAAGATCCACCCAGGCGATGCCGCCGACAAGAACCTGTACGACCTGCCGCCTGAAGAGGCCAAGGAAATCCCACAGGTTTGTGGCAGCCTGAAAGAAGCCCTGGAAGAGCTGGACAAGGGCCGTGCGTTCCTGACCAAAGGCGGCGTTTTCAGCGACGACTTCATCGACGCCTACATCGCCCTGAAAAGCGAAGAAGAAATCAAGGTTCGCACCTTCGTACACCCACTGGAATACGAGCTGTACTACAGCTGCTAATCCCGTGACGCTCGCGCAAGCGGCGTAAGAAAGGCCTCCCTCGGGAGGCCTTTCTTGTTTCTGACGTGTCACCTACGCAAAGCCCAGACGCCTGGCACTGAGCCCTGCGGGAAGTTGGCTTGCCAACGATGCAGGCACCACGTACTCACCGACACACCCGTCGACGCCAACGCAGGCAAGCCTGCATCCCACAGAAAACGCAGCCTGAAGCGCCCTCGGAAGCCTCTTTCCGGGCAACGCCTTTAATGCAGAACCGATCCCGGCTCAATGCTCTATATTGGTGCGATGGGCCACCTGCATCCGCTGTTCACAGCCCATTTTGGTTCAAGAAAATCGCAAGCCTAGGGCTTTGTAGTCCTTTTTTGGGCATATACAGGTCTTTTTCAGGCGAATCCGCTTCTTTTCGGAGCCTTGGTTTGTTTTTTGCATTTTCTTCGTATCAGCGGATTACCAGTGCGCGCGACCCTGGCTTCAGCCACGGTTGTCATGTACCAAAAGAGGTCAACGACGCCCCATGACCATCAGCGATGCTCTGCACCGACTGCTACTGGACAACCTGACCACTGCCACCATTCTGCTCAATGCCGAACTGCGTCTTGAGTACATGAATCCGGCGGCGGAGATGCTGCTCGCCATCAGTGGTCAGCGCAGCCATGGCCAGTTCATCAGCGAGCTGTTCACGGAATCGACCGAAGCGCTGAACTCCTTGCGCCAGGCCGTGGAACACGCTCACCCGTTCACCAAGCGCGAAGCCCAGCTCACCTCCTTGGCTGGCCAGACCCTGACCGTCGACTACGCGGTAACGCCCATCCTGAGCAACGGAAAGACCCTGCTGTTGCTTGAAGTCCATCCGCGGGACCGCTTGCTGCGGATCACCAAGGAGGAGGCTCAGCTCTCCAAACAAGAGACCACCAAGATGCTGGTCCGTGGCCTGGCCCACGAGATCAAGAACCCGCTTGGCGGTATTCGCGGCGCGGCACAGTTGTTGGCTCGCGAGTTACCCGAAGAAAGCCTGAAGGACTACACCAACGTCATCATTGAAGAGGCAGATCGCCTGCGCAACCTGGTTGATCGCATGCTGGGCTCGAACAAGCTGCCGTCACTGGCCATGACCAACATCCATGAAGTGCTGGAGCGGGTCTGTAGCCTGGTCGAAGCAGAAAGCCAAGGCTGCATCACCTTGGTGCGGGACTATGACCCAAGCCTGCCGGACGTCCTGATCGATCGCGAGCAGATGATCCAGGCCGTGCTCAACATCGTTCGCAACGCCATGCAGGCCATCAGCGCCCAGAACGAACTGCGCCTGGGCCGTATCAGCCTGCGTACCCGAGCCATGCGCCAGTTCACCATTGGCCATACACGCCATCGCCTGGTGGCCAAGGTCGAAATCATCGACAACGGCCCGGGCATTCCCGCCGAACTGCAGGAAACCATCTTTTATCCAATGGTCAGCGGCCGTCCCGACGGAACCGGGCTGGGCCTGGCCATTACCCAGAACATCATCAGCCAGCACCAAGGGCTGATCGAGTGTGACAGCCACCCTGGTCACACCAACTTTTCGATCTTCCTGCCGCTGGAACAAGGAGCCATGTCCTCATGAGCCGTAGTGAAACTGTCTGGATCGTCGATGACGATCGCTCCATCCGCTGGGTTCTGGAGAAAGCCTTGCAGCAGGAAGGCATGACCACCCAGAGCTTCGACAGCGCTGATGGCGTCATGGGTCGTTTGTCCCGGCAGCAGCCGGATGTAATCATCTCTGATATCCGCATGCCTGGGGCCAGCGGCCTGGACCTGCTCGCGCAGATTCGCGAGCAGTACCCTCGCCTGCCGGTCATCATCATGACCGCCCACTCGGACCTCGACAGCGCCGTTGCGTCTTATCAGGGCGGGGCCTTCGAGTACTTGCCTAAGCCTTTCGACGTTGACGAAGCCGTATCACTGGTCAAACGTGCCAACCAGCATGCCCAGGAGCAACAGGGCATGGATGTGGCACCCAGCCTGACCCGCACCCCGGAAATCATCGGCGAAGCACCGGCGATGCAGGAGGTGTTCCGTGCCATTGGTCGCCTGAGCCACTCCAACATTACCGTGCTGATCAACGGCGAGTCGGGTACCGGCAAAGAGCTGGTCGCCCACGCCCTTCACCGCCACAGCCCAAGGGCAGCATCGCCGTTTATTGCACTGAACATGGCGGCAATCCCCAAGGACCTGATGGAGTCAGAGCTGTTCGGCCACGAAAAAGGCGCCTTTACCGGCGCGGCCAACCTGCGGCGCGGGCGCTTTGAGCAGGCGGACGGCGGCACCCTGTTCCTCGATGAAATTGGCGACATGCCGGCCGACACCCAGACGCGCCTGCTGCGCGTGCTGGCTGACGGCGAGTTTTATCGGGTCGGCGGCCACGTGCCGGTCAAAGTCGATGTACGAATCATTGCTGCGACCCATCAGAACCTGGAAACGCTGGTTCAGGCAGGCAAGTTCAGGGAAGACCTGTTCCACCGCCTGAACGTGATCCGCATTCACATCCCGCGCTTGTCGGATCGTCGCGAAGACATCCCGACCCTGGCCCGGCACTTCCTCAGCCGTGCCGCGCAGGAACTGGCCGTCGAGCCCAAGCTGCTCAAGCCTGAAACCGAAGAGTTCATTCGCAACCTGCCATGGCCGGGCAATGTTCGCCAGCTGGAGAACACCTGCCGCTGGATCACCGTCATGGCTTCAGGCCGGGAAGTGCACATTGGCGACCTGCCGCCCGAACTGCTGAACCTGCCGCAGGACGCCGCGCCCGTCACCAACTGGGAGCAGGCCTTGCGGCAGTGGGCAGACCTGGCCCTGGCGCGTGGGCAGTCGAACCTGCTCGACAGTGCCGTGCCTAGTTTTGAGCGGATCATGATCGAAACCGCCCTCAAACACACTGCAGGGCGCCGCCGGGATGCCGCCGTGCTGCTGGGCTGGGGGCGCAACACCCTGACCCGGAAGATCAAGGAGCTGGGAATGAACGTAGCGGGCGGCGAAGAGGACGAGGCTGACGACGCCTGACGCCCCATTACTGCAGGAGCACGCCTTGGCGCCCGTTTCACATGACGCGGCGCCGGCTCCTGCAGCCCCCCGATGTAGAAGCTGCCCTCTCCTGCTGAACGCGCCACCCTGCACCAAACCCGCTCGCGATGCACCGCGACAAGGCAAAAATCCCCGTCCTAGAGCCTTCTTCTTCCGGTAAAACGGCTGTAATCAGCCATTTTCAGCCCTGCAACAAAACTGGCACACACAGTGCATAACATAGGTATCACCCGTTTTGGGGACCTTGGTACAGGCAGGCCGGGGAATCCCCTCTTTTATTCGCGCAACAATACCTGCAAGCGCCAACGCCCGTCCTGCTCTGCACCGGCCCAATCGCCGTGCAGAGGACGGGCCGCTACCAGGTTCACCAGCAAGCCCTTATCGGTCTTCTGCACCCGCCAACTCACGGGCTTGCCCTCAAGTTGCAACTGACCACGCTGAGGCCGCCCATCAGCTTCGAACAGCAGCGCAACAGCGCCCTCGACCTCTTCGCCATGCAGCTTGGGTTCTTCGTTGAACCACAGGTTCAGCCCTCCTTCGATGACCTCGACCTGCTCCAACTCCCGCGGCTCGGGCGCCGTCAAGCGACCGATCATCAGCCCGACCAACATGCCGAAGATTGCCAGCGAAAACATCACTCGCGGCCAGAGTTGCGAACGTGGGTCCGGTTCAGGAGTAGAATGCCCTTCGTCTTTTTGCCCGGAGCCGTGCATGTTTCACGTCATCCTCTTTCAACCAGAGATTCCGCCGAATACCGGCAACATTATCAGGCTGTGCGCCAACAGCGGCTGCCACCTGCACCTGATCGAGCCTATCGGCTTTGAGTTGGACGACAAGCGCTTGCGCCGAGCGGGCCTCGACTATCACGAGTACGCCACACTCAAGCGTCATGCCGACCTGCCAAGCTGCCTGGAAAGCCTGGGACAGCCGCGTCTGTTCGCGTTCACCACCAAGGCCTCGCGGCCCTTCCATGATGCCAGCTTCCAGCCCGGCGATGCGTTTTTGTTCGGTCCGGAAAGCCGTGGCCTGCCAGCCGAAGTGCTCGACGCGCTGAGCAGCGAGCAACGCCTGCGCCTGCCGATGCGCGAAGGCTGCCGCAGCCTGAACCTGTCCAATACCGTCGCGGTGGCCGTCTACGAGGCCTGGCGCCAGCAAGGCTTTGCCTGAACCAAGAAAAAAGCGCCCCGTAGGGCGCTTTCAGGTGACAGCAGTCGCTTATTGCAGCGACGGCGCCTCACCGGCTTCCTGCATACGCGCCATTTCCTGGGCGTACAGGGCATCGAAGTTCACTGGCGACAGCATCAGTGCCGGGAACGAGCCACGGGTCACCAGGCTGTCCAGCGCTTCACGCGCATAAGGGAACAGGATGTTCGGGCAGAATGCGCCCAAGGTGTGGCTCATCGAAGCGGCATCGAGGTTCTTGATCAGGAAGATACCGGCCTGCTGCACTTCAGCGATGAAGGCTACTTCTTCACCGTTCTTGACCGTGACCGACAGGGTCAGCACGACCTCGTGGAAATCGCCTTCCAGACCTTTTTGCTTGGTGTTCAGGTCCAGTGCGACGCTCGGCTCCCATTGCTGACGGAAGATCGCCGGGCTTTTCGGCGCTTCGAACGACAGGTCGCGCACATAGATGCGCTGCATGGAAAACTGCGGTGCGTTCTCATCCAGCGCTTCTGCGCCGTTGTTCTGTTGATCAGTCATGACAGATCCTTCTTTCCAGGGTCTTGTAGGGGTTCTGAATCAAGCCTTGAGCAAAGCGTCCAGCTTGCCCGCTCGCTCAAGGGCATACAGGTCGTCGCAGCCACCCACATGGGTAGCGCCGATCCAGATTTGCGGCACCGATGTACGCCCGGCCTTCTGGCTCATTTCAGCGCGCAGCTGCGGCTTGCCATCGACCTTGATCTCGTCGAAGGCTACACCTTTGCTCTGGAGCAGGTGCTTGGCGCGCGAGCAGTAAGGGCAGTAATCGCTGGAGTAGACGATGACATCAGGCATGGATCACTTCACCAATGGCAGGTTATCGGCGCGCCAGCTGGACACACCGCCAGACAGCTTGGCAGCGGTAAAGCCGGCCTTGAGCAGCTCACGGCAGGTAGTACCGGAATGCTGGCCCATGTTGTCGACCACGATCAAGGTCTTGGCCTTGTGTTTTTCCAGCTCGCCAATGCGTGCAGCCAGCTTGTCCTGAGGAATGTTCAGGGCGCCGACGATATGACCGGCAGCGAAGTCCTTGCTGGTGCGAATGTCGATGACCAGGCCCTTCTCGCTGTTGACCAGAGCGGTCAGTTCGCCGCTGCTGAGGCTGCGACCGCCGCGACGGGCCTCGGTGAGAATCAGCAGTACCAGCAGCACCGCGAACAGTGCGACGAGCAAATAGTGGTTAGTGGCGAATTCAATCAGGTGAGCAACCATCAGAGGGTTCCGGGCCATTAAAAATGTTGGCCAGTATACACAGCCGCCAAGGTCGGCCAAAGCCCGCCCGACGACCCCGCCTGCAGTAATTCCGCTTAATGTGTTGCAGCTTGTCGGCTTATTCCGTTAACCACACAAAGGGAATTCGTCATCCGGGACCAAGATGCCCTAAAATGCGTTTCTTTTTCATCTGAACAAGCGCGAGTGGGATTCATGACGAGCACGCCAAAACCCCTGGTCCTGATCATCCTGGATGGTTTCGGTCACAGCGAAAGCCACGAGTACAACGCCATCTACTCGGCCAACACCCCGGTTTATGATCGCCTGCGTGCTACACAGCCGCATGGCCTGATCTCCGGCTCCGGCATGGACGTGGGCCTGCCGGACGGCCAGATGGGCAACTCCGAGGTTGGCCACATGAACCTGGGTGCCGGGCGTGTGGTGTACCAGGACTTCACCCGTGTCACCAAGGCGATCAAGGACGGCGAGTTCTTCCAGAACCCCGTGCTGTGTGGCGCCGTGGACAAGGCGGTCGGTGCTGGCAAGGCCGTGCATATCCTTGGCCTGCTCTCCGATGGTGGCGTACATAGCCACCAGGACCACCTGATCGCCATGGCAGAGCTGGCCGCCCAGCGCGGCGCAGAGAAAATCTACCTGCACGCCTTCCTCGATGGCCGCGACACGCCACCAAAGAGTGCGCAATCGTCCATCGAGCTGCTCGACGCCACCTTTGCCCGCTTGGGCAAGGGCCGTATTGCCAGCCTGATCGGTCGTTACTACGCGATGGATCGTGACAACCGCTGGGACCGCGTCGCCGCGGCCTACAACCTGATCGTCGACAGTGTCGCCGAGTTCAGCGCCGACAGCGCACAGGCTGGCCTGGAAGCAGCCTATGCCCGCGACGAGAGCGATGAGTTCGTCAAAGCCACGCGCATTGGTGATGCCGTCAAGGTTGAAGACGGCGATGCCGTGATCTTCATGAACTTCCGTGCCGACCGTGCCCGCGAGCTGTCGCGGGTCTTCGTCGAGACCGAGTTCAATGAATTCCCTCGCGCACGCCTGCCGAAGCTGGCGGCCTACATCGGCCTGACCCAGTACTCGGCAAAGATCCCGGCTCCGGCCGCCTTCGCCCCAGGAAGCCTGGACAATGTGCTCGGGGAATACCTGGCCAAGCAGGGCAAGACCCAACTGCGTATCGCCGAAACCGAGAAATATGCCCACGTCACCTTCTTCTTCTCCGGTGGCCGTGAAGAGCCGTTCCCCGGTGAAGAGCGCATCCTGATCCCATCCCCCAAGGTCGCCACCTACGACCTGCAACCGGAAATGAGCGCCCCCGAGGTGACCGACAAAATCGTCGAAGCCATCGAGCAGCAGCGTTATGACGTGATCGTGGTCAATTACGCCAATGGCGACATGGTTGGCCATAGCGGTGTGTTCGAGGCTGCGGTCAAGGCCGTGGAGTGCCTGGATACCTGCGTCGGCCGGCTGGTCGAAGCGCTGGAGAAGGTCGGCGGCGAAGCGCTGATCACTGCCGACCATGGCAACGTCGAACAGATGGAAGACGAATGCACGGGTCAGGCGCACACCGCGCACACCACCGAACCGGTCCCGTTCATCTACGTCGGTAAACGCCCGTTCACCGTTCGTGACGGCGGCGTACTGGCAGATGTCGCCCCCACCATGCTGAAACTGATGGGCCTGGAACAACCCCGGGAAATGACCGGGACCTCGATCCTGATCGACGCCTGACCTGCGTAAACCCGCCATAACGGTCGGTTTTCCGGACAAACGCCTCAAGGCAGTTGCCTTGAGGCGTTTTTTTTGCGGCGCGTGCCGGGCATACTAGGCCGGTCTCCCTCTTGGTATCGCCCTTCAGATGCTTCGCGCCCTGATCCTTCTAGCCCTGACCTGCCTGTTCAGCCCGGCATTCGCCGATGAACGCGCACAAACCCAGCAGCAACTGGACGCTACGCGTCAGGATATTGCCGAGCTGAAAAAGCTCCTTGGCCAGTTGCAGCAGGAAAAATCCGGCGTGCAGAAAGACCTGCGCTCGACCGAAACCGACATCGGCAAGCTGGAAAAACAGGTGGAGGCATTGCAGAAGGAACTAAAAAAGACCGAGGGCGAGCTGGAGCGCCTGAACAGTGAGAAAAAAAAACTCCAGAGCGCCCGCATTGAACAGCAACGCCTGATCGCGATCCAGGCGCGTTCTGCTTACCAGAATGGCCGTGAGGAATACCTCAAACTGCTGCTCAACCAGCAGAACCCGGAAAAATTCGCCCGCACCCTGACCTACTATGACTACTTGAGTCAGGCGCGCTTGAGCCAGTTGCGCAGCTTCAATGAAACCCTGCGCCAGCTTGCCAATGTGGAAAACGACATTGCTCTGCAGCAGGCCCAGTTGCTGGCCCAGCAAGGCAGCCTCGACAGTCAGCGCCAGGAGCTGGAAAAGGTCCGTGAGGAACGCCAGCAGGTACTGGCCAAGCTCGACACCGACGTAAAAGCCCGTGACCAGAAGCTACAGGCGCGCGAGCAAGAGCAGGCTGACCTGAGCCGCGTCCTCAAGACCATCGAGGAAACCCTGGCCCGTCAGGCGCGCGAGGCCGAAGAAGCACGCCAGCGTGCATTGCTTGCCCAACAGGAAGCCGAGAAACAGCGCCAGCGCGAAGCCCTTGCGGCCCGTGAAAACGATGCGCCGAAGAAGCCTCAGACAACCCCTGGCCCGCTGGTCTCCAGTGATGGAGCCGCATTTGGCGGGGCATTTTCCGCAGCCCGTGGCAAACTGCCATGGCCGGTCAATGGCCGGTTGCTTGCACGCTTTGGTGAAACCCGTGGCGATGACTCGCGGGCCAAGTGGGACGGCGTGATGATCAGCGCCTCTGCGGGCAGCCAGGTGCATGCCGTACACGGGGGCCGCGTGGTCTTCGCCGACTGGTTGCGCGGTGCCGGACTTCTGGTCATCCTCGACCATGGCAACGGTTACTTGAGCCTTTATGGCCATAACCAGACCCTGCTCAAGGATGCCGGCGACATCGTCAAAGCCGGTGAGGCCATCTCCACCGTCGGCAACAGCGGTGGCCAAAATACTTCGGCGTTGTATTTCGCCATTCGCCAGCAGGGTCGCCCGAGCGATCCGGCGCAATGGTGCAGGTCCCAGGGATAGGCATTACCTTATTGTTCACGGCCTGACCGCTATCTGTCATGCCGATGCCCCGAACGGGGCGAAACCCGGATCAGGAGTTCGTTCGACATGCTGCACTCGCCCCGCCTCACCTCGCTGGCCCTGGCTGCTGCCCTGGTCATCGGCGCGCCTCTGGCCAACGCCGCCGAACCGGCACAGCCAGCAGCGATGCCGGCCACGACCGTCAGCGCCAAGGCGCCACTGCCACTCGATGAGCTACGCACCTTCGCCGAGGTGATGGACCGCATCAAGGCAGCCTATGTCGAACCCGTCGATGACAAGACCCTGCTGGAGAATGCCATCAAGGGCATGCTCAGCAACCTCGACCCGCACTCGGCCTACCTGGGCCCGGAAGACTTCCAGGAACTGCAGGAAAGCACCAGCGGCGAGTTCGGTGGCCTGGGTATCGAAGTCGGCAGCGAGGATGGCTTCATCAAGGTGGTGTCGCCCATCGACGATACCCCGGCGTCCCGTGCAGGCATCGAGGCCGGCGACCTGATCGTCAAGATCAACGGCCAGCCGACCCGTGGCCAGACCATGACCGAAGCCGTCGATAAAATGCGTGGCAAGGTCGGCGAGAAAATCACCCTGACCCTGGTCCGCGATGGTGGCACACCGTTCGACGTGACACTGGCCCGCGCCATCATCCAGGTCAAGAGCGTCAAGAGCCAGATGCTCGAAGACGGCTATGGCTACATTCGTATCACCCAGTTCCAGGTCAAGACCGGCGAGGAAGTCGGCAAGGCGCTGGCCAAGCTGCGCAAGGACAACGGCAAGAAACTGCGCGGCCTGGTCCTGGACTTGCGCAACAACCCCGGCGGCGTGCTGCAGTCGGCGGTCGAGGTGGCCGACCACTTCCTGACCAAGGGCTTGATCGTCTACACCAAGGGCCGTATCGCCAACTCCGAACTGCGCTTCTCAGCTGACTCGGCCGACGCCAGTGAAGGCGTGCCGCTGGTGGTGCTGATCAACGGCGGCAGTGCTTCGGCATCCGAAATTGTGGCCGGCGCACTCCAGGATCAGAAACGGGGCGTACTGATGGGCACTGACAGCTTCGGTAAAGGCTCCGTGCAAACGGTACTGCCGCTGAACAATGACCGCGCACTGAAGATCACTACCGCGCTGTACTACACCCCCAACGGACGTTCGATCCAGGCCCAGGGCATTGTTCCCGACATCGAGGTGCGCCGCGCCAAGATCACCAGCGAGCAGGACAGCGAGAACTTCAAGGAAGCCGACCTGCAAGGTCACCTGGGCAATGGCAATGGCGGCGCAGACCGTCCATCGGGCAAAGGCTCCGCACGCAAGGCACGCCCGCAGGATGACGACTTCCAGCTCAGCCAGGCCCTCAGCCTGCTCAAGGGCTTGAGCATCACGCGCGACAAGTAAGGTGTTCTTGCGCTGCCTCGCGCTCGTACTGTTGTGCGGGCTGGCCGGTGCCGCCTCTGCGGCGCCGGCCTACCTGAGCCTGATCATCGATGACCTGGGACAAAACCCGGCACGGGACAGCCGTGTGCTCGCCCTGCCCGGCCCGGTGACACTCGCCGTGATGCCCGACACGCCACACGCCAGCGAGTTTGCTCGCCAGGCTCACCAAGCGGGCAAAACGGTCATTCTGCACATGCCCATGGACCCGGCAACAGGGCCCTATGCCTGGCATCCAGGCATGCCACAGGCTGAACTGATGCGCCGCCTGGACGCCGCCCTGGTCAAGGTGCCCTTCGCGGCGGGCCTGAACAACCACATGGGCAGCCGGATGACCGCAGAGCCCGAGGCCATGGGTTGGCTGATGGATGAACTGCACCAACGCGATCTGTTCTTTGTCGACAGCCGCACCAGTGCCAGGACGGTGGCCGCAGCCAAGGCCCAGGAAAAGGGCCTGGCCAGCGTCTCACGTGATGTGTTTCTGGACGATGTCCGCACCACTGCCGCCATCGCGGCGCAGTTGCAACAGGGCATCGACCTGGCGCACAAACAGGGCTCGGCGGTACTGATTGGCCACCCTTACCCGCAAACACTTGACGTGCTGGAGCGCGAGCTGCCGAAACTGAAAGCCCAGGGCATCACCTGGATTGAAATACACCAGATGATTGCCGAACGCAGCAACCAGGCCATGCCCGGCCATGGCAAACATGGCCGGTACCTGCCAGCCCGCTGAACGCTCCCGCTCGTGCTCCAGGCGACGATCAGTCGAGCTGCAGTATCTTGTCCACGTCAGCCAACGTCACATCGCCCCGGTGGATATTGATGAGGCTTCCGTCATCCCGCGCATTGGCCAACTGATAGCGGCGCCCAAGGTTTCGATCCTTCCAGGCCTTCAGGTGGCCTTTGACGAACTGCCGACGTGGCGTGGCATTGTCCGGGTAGTGGAGGTGTATTTCCCACAGCGGCTCCAGCTTTTGCGTTCTGATTTCATATTTTTCAATGAAGTCATTGGCATACCCTTCGACCGGCGTTCGACTCCCTACCCGTGCGATCTGCAGCTTTGCATACTTGTACAGGTACTTCAGACTTTCAGCCTGTGGCGGGCTCTCCTTGTAGAAGGTAATCAAATCCTCGCGGAGGGCATCGGCCGCCTCACGAAGCGCGACGATTTTGCCCTGGTCGCCCTCAGTCAACTGCTCCCCTAGTGCCTCAAGCTGCTGAGCCGCCTCACGGAAATTACGCTCTTCATGCTCAAAAATGTGCTCAAGGCTCTTCAGCGAATCGGTTTTTTTCAGGTAACCACGCAGTTTGCGCAACGCACCTTCACGCCTTTTCAACATGCGATTGGCTTTTTCCCTGGCCAGGCGCAATGCATCAGCAGAGGGCGCACCTTCCTGAGGAGCGGGCAACTCATTGCTGCCTTGCGCCTGCTCAACCACTTCGACCCACTGATCACCATGCTGGTGAAAGCGGCTCAGGCGTTCCCCCGTCACCTTATTACGCTGCTCAACATAGACCTGATCACCCTCGGTCACTTCCTTCCCTACCAGTACGCGCTGGTCATGCGTGGTGATGGTGCGCGATTTTGCGGAAAACTTCGGCGTCGGACGCGGCCTGGCAGGGGTACGGGGTTGATCCAGCTCCTGGGCCCTGATCGCGAGCGCCAAGTCTGTCTCGGCGCTGTGTTTCAAATCCTTCAGCTCCGCCCTGTAGCGCTCCAGCGCGTCGGCACGCACGTTGTCGTACGGGTTTTCCTGAAGAAACTCACAGATCTGTAACGTTGTGTCATAGACTTCAAGGCTACTGTTCAAAATGCTGATTCGATCAGACAGCGAAACGTCCTCCTGCTCCAGGGAGGCATGGGAATACCCTGCACGCTTTAAATCCGAACCGATCAGCAGATGTTCCAGCCACAGGAAGTCATCCGGGTCGGACATCGCAGCCCTGTTCATGACCAACTCGCCAAGGTCGGTCAGGTAGGCAAAGCGAAGCTCTTTCGTGCTGAACAAACGCTCGGCACGCACCTTGGCAACGGCGTCGCTCAACCCCGCCTCAACCAGCAGGCCGTCCAGATGATCGAGTTGCGCCAGGAAGTCCAGGATTTCCTTCTGCTCCTGAATGTTGGTCGTCAAAGCATCGACAAACTGATTGTAATGATCGATTTCAAGCTCACTACGCGGCCATCTGACAACACGCTCACGACTCTCGGCAAGCGTGTCCCAATCGGTGCAAAGGTAAAGCCGTTGGTACAGGGTGGCAGAATCAATGGCCAACTGGGTCAACACCGCGTCAAGGTTCTTGGAGACCCCTGTGCGCGCATAGAACTTCGCGTATTGAGGCTTACCCAAGTCGATAACAATGTCCCTGACTTGCCATTGAATATCCACCATCCGCCGTAGATGCGTGATCTGGTTCTTGTACTGCGCCGCCAGCACATTTTCCCGCTCAAGCTGAAGCGCTTGTACTTTTGCGATGACCCCTTCAAGCACCGTCTTGGCCGGTCCATCAGCGACCTCATGCTTGGCCTTGAAGCCCGCCAGAGTCTTCGCTGCGTTGTCTTTTTCGGCCACCAAACTCCGCGAGGTCTCGATCAGTTTCTCGAAAGCGTCTTTCTCCGTCACGTAGTCTTGCATGGCCTTGCTCATCTGCTCGAGCGTCGCTTCGTAATGCGCCTTGTTGGCCTCGGCCAATGCACTGATCTGACGCTTCGGGCCGCCGCCACGCAAGGCCAATCTCAAATCCAGCGCCCATTCATCAGCCGACAGGTGCCGCAACCGCGGGCCACGCTGAAGACGGTAAATGGGGTTGACCACCCAGACCTCCCCTGCCGCCCGGTCGACACGATAGACAGCCCCTGCAACCTTGGCATACAGGTTGTCATCGGTACCATACAGCCCCCGCGCCTCGTCATCCTCGCGATAGCCTCCCAGGTCTGTCATCGGATCCACCTGCCAGCGCCGAAGCTTTTCACGCTGCACTGCGCTCAGGTGGTTCGCGGGGTTGCTCCAGGAAAAATCCAGTGCGGTGCCATTGCCGCCAAGCGTGGCGGTAGTCGAGAACGACTGGTCTTTTTGCACTTTCACCAATGGCACCACATCGCCCTCAAGCCTGCGCGCAGGGCCGGCAATCTCTGGCAAGGCAACAGGCTTGGGCGGCGCGGTCTCACCGGGCGGCGATGAGCGGTGCAACAGGAGCAGGCCCAGATTGAACAGCAAATCAACAATCGCCGCGTCCCGCTGAAACTCATCCCCGCTGCGCAACGCCTTGAAATCCTCGTTCAGACTGCTAACCAGTTGAACGATCCAGATAACCACAGCGACAGGACCACGCAGTAGTGGCACTACCGCGCCGAACACCAGCCACGCACCTTTCTTAATCAGTGCCCAACGGCTTTCGGCATTGGACACCGAGTCTCGGTTGGCCAGCTCGACCAACATCCGGGTATTGCCCTCAAAGAGCCGTTCACAGGCCGTTCCCACCACGTCCACCGCAACCAACTGAGCAGGTGCTGACCGTTCCAGCGGCAATAAAGTGTCAATGATCACCCTGGATATGTGCGGCTCGTCGAAACCACCGTTGGCGTAGACTTGACGGGTATCATCACTGAACCAACTGAGGACACTCTCCTGTAACGCTCCCTCTTCCTTGATGGCATCAAACAGCGCCTCAGTGCTGGGGAACTGTAGCAACGGTTGCTCGGTGTCAAGCGGCCGGTACAGCACGCACGGACCTGTTGTCATATCACGGGGAGCAATGACAAAGAAATTGACGACCTCATCCGCGACCTCGCTGTCAGGCTCGTGCTTGAAGGCAAGCGGCCTGATCAACACGGCGGCCTCATCGCCCGTTAAATCATCACTCAGCCCCAGCGTCGCACTCCGCACATAGTTGTAGCCCACTTCACTGAAACCGGCCTGTCCACGGATTTTGGCCTCCAGCGCCACAAGCGGTAAATGCACTTCAAGCTCACGGCAAAACAGCTGTTGTCGACGCTTGAGCTGGGTAGGGTCGCCCAGTAACGCCGCGACGTGCTTGGGGTACACCTCACCGATGTTCACCCGCTGCACCAGTTCATCAATGTACTCAGGCGTCATCCAGGCCATGATCGGCTTGCCGTTCCGATGGCTGATGACCACAGTGCCACTGGGCTTTGAGACCAGATTGCCGATGGCATAGTCGGTAAAGGTCATGGCCTCGTGCCTGATCATGCCAGCTGTACCCAGTTGCCCTTCGGCAATCGCGAACGTCAGTATCAGATCATCCGCAAAGTAGTCGCCGTCCGATGGGTGATCATTCAGTAGCTGATCGCGCAGTGACTGAGCGGTAAAAGCCTTCAAGCTCGGCACATCATAAAGAAATGATTGCCCGCGAGACGTTGCCTGCGCATTGGCCAGCCCCAGCAAAAGGCCCATATAGGCAAACTGATCGGATGCCGAGGCATCACTTAACCAGTCTGGCAGGCTGTCGCTGAGTACGGCCTGTGGCACCACCGTCAGCAGCGCGGTGGGCTGGAAGAACACCGACGGATCCGTGAGCGCACTAAAGCCTTGCTCCAGCGCCTGCACATCAGCAAATCGACGCGACGCCAACGGCGTCAATGCCTCTAACTGACGATTCAACAGTACACTGGCCTGCACCTCGAACAGGTTTTCTTCAGGCTCATGACAGCTCCAGGTAACCTGAGACACCACGAAACGCTTGGCGACCCACGCATGCAAGGCCTCGGAAAACGCCTCTTCGCGGGCAAACGATTCCACCCGCCCCGAAGGCTGACACCAGAGGAACCTGTCGTGCCCGTCTACCCGAGACTTCAACAGCACGTCACCACTCAGCAAGGCATAGGGACCGGCAGCCCCATCCACATGGATATCAATCAGGTAGGCTTGCGTGCAGTCATTGCCATAGCGCCGCTGTCGACTCATTTTCAGCGGTACTTCGACGACTTGGGACAGTGCAGCACGCTCCTCACGCCCTAACTCTGCAGTGGACTGGCTTGCAGTCAAAACGGTCTTGAGCACCTCGCTGAGCCACAGCGTCCGTGGCACCTGTGTGCTGCCCGTCTGCTGCCAGTAATCGACCAAGGCTTGTTGCAAATTGATATGAATCGTCGCCTGCAACTCATTCAGCGACTGAGCCACATCCTCCATGTCCAGACGATTCTTCAGGTCACCCGATTGCATGACTGCGGGGTAGTCATAGCTGAGCCGGTAGGCCTCCTGAGTCTCATTGGCAAATACCAGCGTTTTGCCCTGTGCGAAATGCAGCATGAAGACATCAAGCAGTGACTGGCGCGAATAGAACAGGCGATTCTCACGCCTTTCGGGCACCATCAGGCTGATTTGACTGGCCGAGACCAGGCCGGGGTAGTTCCGGGCGAGGGATGGGTAACGTGCGAAAAGCACCTCAAGCATCCGCCGCTCAAGCACGCTACGCAAGGTAGGGCGCGAGGCGAATTGCAAGGCAACCATCGCCTGAATGTTGATATCACTGGGGTGTAAAGAACCAGACATGCACAACTCCTGTCAGTGCGATAGAACACATACAGGAGCGTAACGTCAGCCTTGTACGGCCGATCAATAACTATCTACCACCAGGCAGAAGCGCCCTTCTCGCCTTACAGATAGCGGGCAAACGTGGCGTCAACAAACCCATCCTCGCGCATCTGCTCCAGTGCCTGCTGAAGCCGACTGACAACTGCGTCCGAAACGCTCTTGTTCAGTGCCAGGTACAACTCTGCACCATTAAAACGCAGCACCGTCTTGAGCTGGTTGATGCCGATCTGGCGGGCCAGGTAGCGACCCGCCGGGTCGCCCGTCGCCCACAGGTCGATCTCCCCCCGGAGCAGCTTCCCGGCATTGTCCTGATCCCGCAGCACGATGGAAGGTCGTAGCCCTTGCTTGCTCAGGTGTTCGGCAATGGCATCGCCCTTGTAGGCGCCTATCCGATAGCCACGAGCGTCTTCCAGGCGTTCCAGGGTGATCGGGCTGCCCTCAGGCGCCAGCAGGATCCAGTCATCCGGCCCGATAGGGCCTACCCATTTGAACAGCGCCTCGCGCTCCGGCTGGCGGGCCGTGACAAACACACCGTAGCCTGGCGTATGCAGGGCCAGCTTATAGATACGCTCCCAAGGAAAGCGCAGAGTCATGCTATAGGAGACATCCGCACGCCTGAACATTTCCCGAACGATATCGGCCGCAATGCCTTCGATATTGGCATCCTGAGCGAAGCTCTTGCCGTTCGTGGCCATGTTGTAAGGCGGAAAGTTCTCGGTCAGCAGCACCAATGGCTCGTCTGCACGAGCAACACTGCTGAGCAGGAATACGCTGAAGATCAGAAAAGCAGGAAGCTTGAACATGGCAGGCACCGGGATCCTTGGCGCCTTCAAGAGTGCCGGGCACCTGAGCGGCTGTCCAGCACCGCAACACACATGAAAAAGAAAGGGCCCTGTTCCTGCGAACAGAGCCCTTGGCTTTCAGCGGATAATGGTCAGCTGTAGACCCGACCCAACACCTGACGATGGCTCTCGAATTGATCGAGTACATCCCGGGTAATCTGCTCCGGCGTGAAGCCCATCAGGTCGTACTCCTGGCTACCGTTATGCAGGTAAACCTCGGCCCGATAGAAGCGTTGCCGTACATCGCTGGCACCGTCAGCCGGCGCTTCGTTTGGCGCGGCCAGGTAGCCATCCAGGCTGACTTCATAGACAAAGGGGTTGCCCTCCTCCATGTCGATCCGCAGGCCCATCGCCGCACGCGACTGGCCCAGGCGGGTCTGCACCTCATAGCCCAGGGTCTTCAGTTGCTCGGCCGCTTCCTTGAGCGCCGGGCTGACCTGCTTGTCCATGAAGCGCTGAACCATGGCCTGGGTCGGCTGAAGGTCCAGTTGGCTCAGGCGCTCGCTGAAGCCGCGACGGCCCCGGGCCGCCAATTCGGCTTGCTCCTGCTCGACCTGAGTATCCTGTTTCATCGCCTTGAACAGGCCGAACATGAACACCACCAGCACCACGGAGAACGGCAAGCCTGCCAACACCACCATGGTCTGCATGGCTTCAAAATTGCCTGCGAACAGCAGACCGATGGTCACCAGAGTGATGATCGCCGACCATAGAATACGCAGCCAGTGCGGTGCGTCTTCGTCGACCTGGCCACCCTTGCAAGACAGGTTGGCCATCATGACTGCACCGGAATCGGCCGGAGTCAGGAACAGCACGAAACCGACAAACACGGCCACACCCACGACGATCTTGGCCGCTGGATAGTGCTCCAGCAGTTGATAGATCGACATTGAGGGCTGCTCCAGCGCCGTGCGCCCCAACTCCACCGCGCCCTGGTTGATCACCAGGTCCAGCGCGGTATTGCCGAAGATCGACAGCCAGGCCAAGGTGAAGCCCAACGGAATCAGCAGCACGCCGGCCACCAACTCACGCACGGTACGACCACGGGAAATACGCGCGATGAACATACCCACGAATGGGCCCCAGGAGATCCACCAGGCCCAATAGAACACCGTCCACAGGCCCAACCAGCGCTCCGACTTGGCGCTGTCACCCTCATAGACGTAGAGGTCGAAGGTCTTCAGGATCACGCCGTTGAGGTAGTCACCCGTGTTCTGTACGAAGCTGTTGAGCAGGTGCAGGGTCGGGCCGTTGAACAGCACGAACAGCAGCAGGCCGCTGAACAGCAGGATGTTCAGGTTGGACAGGCGACGAATACCGTTTTCCACACCCGATACCGCAGCAATGGTGGCCACCGTGCTCATCACCAGAATGACGATCAGCAGGTTGGTCTTGCTATGGTCGATCCCAAACAGGTACTCCAGGCCCGACGATACCTGCATCGAGCCGATGCCCAGGTTGGTCACCAGGCCCAGCAGGGTCACGAACATCCCGAAGATATCAACGGTGTGCCCGGCTGCGCCCTTGACCCAGCGCTCGCCCATCAGCGGGTACAGCGCCGAACGCAGGGCCAGCGGCTGGTTGTGACGATAGGCGAAGTAGGCCACCGACAGACCAACCAACGCGTAGATCGCCCAGCCATGCAGGCCCCAATGCAGGAACGTCAACTGCAGGCTCTGACGGGCTGCTTGCAGGCTGGCCGGTGTACCTTCCGGCGGGTTGAAGTAGTGATCCAGCGGTTCGGAGGCGCCGAAGTACAGCAGCGAAATACCGATACCGGAGGAGAACAGCATGCCGGCCCAGGCACCGTAGCTGAAGTCCGGTGTGTCGTCCTTGCCGCCCAGCTTCAACTTGCCGAAGGAGGAAAACGCCAGAACGATGACGAACAGCAGGTAGCCGCCAATCACCAGCATGTAGTACCAACCGAAACTACGCGACAACCAGGCTTGGGCCTGGCCAAGCACACGACCTGCAGTTTCAGGAACCGCGATCAGCAAGGCAGTCAGTACAAGAATCAACAGCGCCGAGGTGAAGAACACCACGCTATTGACCCGGACCCTCTCAACAGGGGTCTTTATCAAAGAGGCAGAACTCATTGCACAGAGGCTCCAGGCAGTGCGAGAGAAAACAACAGAACGACCCGTTACCTGAGCAAATGGTGCAATAGCCACATTGGCTCAGGTGTTATAAAAGCACCTTGGAAAAAACCGTAATCCCGAACGATTGCGTTAAAAAACAGACCGAAAACCCCGACCAGAAGGTTTGCCGCATGGCCGCGTGCCGTTCGGCCGATCTGTTCAATATTCCGCAAAAAACCGTCAACGCCTTGTGTTACGGGGCTTACACGTCATTTTAGGGTGCCAATTTGCGCCAACAGAAGGTCAAAAAAACCTGTCAATGGTGCAGATTGTCGCAGAGCTTATTCTTTGTTGATTGAACGTTCAATCAAAACAAAATAGACTGGCCTTCGCCGAGGCAGCCGCTTGTCGTCTGCCCGCAGGCCTGAGGAGATTTGCAAGATGCCCAAGGTCGGTATGCAACCCATCCGCCGCCAGCAGTTGATCGAAGCCACGTTGATGGCGGTCGATCAGGTCGGCATGGGAGATGCCAGCATTGCGCTGATCGCCCGTTTGGCCGGTGTGTCGAATGGCATCATCAGTCACTACTTTCAGGACAAGAATGGCCTGATCGCAGCGACCATGCGGTACTTGATGAGCGTGCTCACCGAGAGCGTCGCCGCACGTCGGCATGCGCTCAAGGACAACAGCCCGCGCGCCCACCTGCAGGTGATCATCGAAGGCAACTTCGACGCCAGCCAGGTCAACGGCCCGGCAATGAAAACCTGGTTGGCATTCTGGGCAACCAGCATGCACCAGCCGTCTTTGCACAGGTTGCAGCGGATCAACGATCACCGCTTGTATTCCAACCTGTGCTGTCAGTTCCGCCGCGTCCTGCCGTTGCCTGAAGCACGCAGTGCAGCACGCGGGCTGGCAGCCTTGATCGACGGCCTGTGGCTGCGTGGTGCGTTATCCGGAGACGCCTTCGACACCGACCAGGCGCAGCAAATCGCTTACGAATACATGGATCTACAACTGGCAAAACAGACGAGCCCGGACACACACAACCAGGCCTCTGATGCACCGCGCCCGGCGATTGCCACACAGGCAGGAGCGCTGCGCGGATAGCCAAACCACAATGCACTTGCGAGGACACTATGGCCCGTTTCGAACTGCAAAAACTCTACATTGATGGTGGTTATGTCGACGCTGGCGGCGATGCCACCTTCGAAGCCATCAACCCGGCCAACGGCGAAGTCCTCGCCCACGTGCAACGTGCCACCAAAGAAGACGTCGAACGCGCCGTCGAGAGCGCCGAACGTGGCCAGAAAGTCTGGGCCGCGATGACCGCCATGCAGCGTTCGCGCATCCTGCGTCGTGCCGTTGACATCCTGCGCGAGCGCAACGATGAGCTGGCCGCGCTGGAAACCCTGGACACCGGCAAGTCCTACTCCGAAACCCGCTACGTCGACATCGTGACCGGTGCCGACGTACTCGAATACTACGCTGGCCTGGTACCAGCCATCGAAGGCGAGCAGATCCCGCTGCGCGACAGCTCCTTCGTCTACACCCGCCGCGAACCACTGGGTGTGACCGTCGGTATCGGCGCCTGGAACTACCCGATCCAGATCGCCCTGTGGAAATCCGCCCCGGCCCTGGCCGCTGGTAACGCGATGATCTTCAAACCCAGTGAAGTCACCTCGCTGACCACCCTGAAACTGGCCGAAATCTACACCGAAGCCGGCCTGCCAGATGGCGTGTTCAACGTCCTGACCGGCAGCGGTCGCGAAGTCGGTACCTGGCTGACCGAGCACCCACGCGTTGAAAAAGTATCCTTCACCGGCGGCACCGACACCGGCAAGAAGGTCATGGCCAGTGCTTCGAGCTCCTCGCTCAAGGAAGTCACCATGGAGCTGGGCGGCAAGTCGCCACTGATCATCTGCGCCGACGCCGACCTGGATCGCGCCGCCGACATCGCCATGATGGCCAACTTCTACAGCTCCGGTCAGGTCTGCACCAACGGCACCCGCGTGTTCGTGCCTGCCTCTCTGAAAGCCGCCTTTGAAGCCAAGATCGTTGAGCGCGTTGCGCGCATCCGCGCGGGTAACCCGGAAGACGAAAACACCAACTTCGGCCCACTGGTCAGCTTCGCCCACATGGAAAATGTCCTCGGCTACATCGCCAAGGGCAAGGAAGAAGGCGCACGCGTACTGTGCGGTGGCGAACGCCTGACCACCGGTGACTTCGCCAAGGGTGCCTTCGTTGCGCCGACCGTATTCACCGACTGCCGCGACGACATGACCATTGTTCGCGAAGAAATCTTCGGCCCGGTGATGAGCATCCTCACCTACGAAACCGAAGAAGAGGTCATCCGTCGCGCCAATGACACCGACTTCGGCCTGGCCGCGGGTGTCTGCACCAACGACCTGACCCGTGCGCATCGCATCATCCACCAGCTGGAAGCCGGTATCTGCTGGATCAACGCCTGGGGCGAGTCGCCTGCCGAAATGCCGGTCGGCGGTTACAAGCAGTCCGGTGTCGGCCGTGAGAACGGTATCAGCTCGCTGGCTCAGTACACTCGCATCAAGTCGGTACAGGTCGAGCTGGGCAACTACAACTCGGTGTTCTAAGCACCCTTGTAGCCGCGCCCGAGTCGCGAGACCCGGGCGCCATCCGCTCACCTCGTTCACTGCCAAGAGGGTACATTCATGTCCCAAGAATTCGATTACATCATTGTCGGTGCAGGCTCGGCCGGTAACACCCTGGCCACCCGTCTGACCGAAGACGAAGGCGTCACCGTCCTGCTGCTCGAAGCCGGCGGCCCGGATTACCGCTTCGACTTCCGTACCCAGATGCCTGCCGCACTGGCCTTCCCGCTGCAGGGCCGCCGCTACAACTGGGCCTACGAGACCGATCCAGAGCCCTACATGAACAACCGTCGCATGGAATGTGGCCGGGGCAAGGGTCTGGGTGGCTCATCACTGATCAACGGCATGTGCTATATCCGTGGCAACGCCATGGACTATGACGGCTGGGCCAAACTGCCAGGCCTGGAAGACTGGAGCTACCTGGACTGCCTGCCGTATTTCCGTAAAGCGGAAACCCGTGACATCGGCCCGAACGACTACCATGGCGGCGAAGGCCCGGTCCGCGTGACCACGCCAAAGGCGGGCAACAACCCACTGTTCCACGCCATGGTTGAAGCTGGTGTGCAAGCCGGCTACCCGCGCACCGAAGACCTGAACGGCTACCAGCAGGAAGGCTTTGGCCCGATGGACCGTACGGTGACCCCTGAAGGCCGTCGCTCCAGTACCGCACGCGGCTACCTGGACATCGCCAAGAAGCGCTCGACCCTGACCATCGTCACTCATGCCCTGACCGATCGCGTGCTGTTCAACGGCAAACGCGCTATTGGCGTGACCTA
This sequence comes from Pseudomonas sp. AL 58, assembly GCF_036348395.1. Classification (NCBI taxonomy): domain Bacteria; kingdom Pseudomonadati; phylum Pseudomonadota; class Gammaproteobacteria; order Pseudomonadales; family Pseudomonadaceae; genus Pseudomonas; species Pseudomonas sp. AL 58. The sequence continues at coordinate 208,800 of NZ_JAZBQR010000003.1, read as the reverse complement.
CCTGCAAGGCGACAGCGAAGAGCGTGTCGAAGCCCGTGCACGCAAGGAAGTCATCGTCTGCAGCGGCGCCATCGCTTCGCCGCAGTTGCTGCAACGCTCCGGTGTTGGCCCGGCCAAACTGCTGCAGAGCCTGGACATTCCCGTGGTCCACGACCTGCCGGGCGTGGGTGAAAACCTGCAAGACCACCTGGAACTGTACCTGCAGTACGCCTGCACCCAGCCGGTCTCGCTGTACCCTTCGCTGCTGTGGTGGAACCAGCCCGCTATCGGTGCCCAGTGGCTGTTTGCCGGAACCGGTATCGGCGCCAGCAACCAGTTCGAGGCTGGTGGCTTCATCCGCACCCGCCCCGAGTTCGAGTGGCCGAACATCCAGTACCACTTCCTGCCGGTCGCGATCAACTACAACGGCAGCAACGGTGTGCAGGAGCACGGCTTCCAGGCCCACATGGGCTCGATGCGTTCGCCAAGCCGTGGGCGCATCCAGGTCAAGTCCAAGGACCCACGCCAACACCCAAGCATCCTGTTCAACTACATGGCAACCGAACAGGACTGGCAGGAGTTCCGCGATGGCATCCGCCTGACCCGTGAGATCATGGCGCAGCCGGCGCTGGACGCATACCGTGGTCGTGAAATCAGCCCGGGTGCGCATGTGCAAACCGACGAAGAGTTGGACACGTTCATTCGCGAGCACGCCGAAACCGCGTTCCACCCGTCCTGCTCGTGCAAGATGGGCACCGACGACATGGCCGTGGTCGATGGCCAGGGTCGCGTACATGGCATGGAAGGCCTGCGCGTGGTCGATGCCTCGATCATGCCGATCATCACTACCGGCAACCTGAACGCCCCAACGATCATGATGGCCGAGAAAATCGCCGACAAGATTCGTGGGCGTCAGCCACTGCCACGCAGCACCGCCAAGTACTACGTGGCCAACGATGCGCCGGTCAAGGGCAAGCCGCTGCGTGAAGTGAAGCAGGCATAAGCTAAGGCTGCGGAAAAAAGCGCTCGACCAGGCTCTGCCCGACGCCCCCCAGGCGTCGGGCATACGCCGCTCGCTGGAACGGCTCCCCGGTACGAAACTCGAACATCGCCTCGTCAGGAGCAACCGACTCAACCCCCTGCAAACGGACTTGAGTGAAGCGAAAATCCGCCCCGACGACCTCGGCAATGTCGAGAATGCGCAGCGGCCGACCCGGCAAGATCAGTGCCTCGGCCTCATGTTCCAGGTCGGAAAAGGCTGCTACGGGCGACGCATAGGCGGGCCCACCAGGCTCCAGAACGAACACCACGGAGCTTTCGTCGAAACGTGCCTGAACGGCACTCCTGTCTTCACGGAACAACTCCCAGAGGGTGTACGGGTTTTCTGTAAACGACGTAAAGTCAGTCGTCAGGAGCACGTCCCCAACCTTCACCTGCCCACGCTTGAGCCATGCACCGGATGTGCCTCTCGCCGCAGACGCAGCGCGATACAGCCGCACCTGATTATCGCAGCCAACCATGCCCAACTCCTTGGATAATGCATGAATCCTGGCCACATTAGCGTCAACCGTGCCTTCCAGCGGCAGGCCGCGCAAGAGGTTGTTGTAGCGCTGCGGCGAATGGCTGTACTGCTTGATGTGACGTGCGCCAAAACCCAGTTCATCGCGGTACACCACATAAGGCTCACCAAACGGATCCAGGTAGTCGCCGCTGGCCGAGACCCGCTCCAGATCGGCTTCAGGCAGGTGCGTCAACAGGCTTCGCTGACGTGCCAACGCCTGATCGGACAGTGCCAGCAATTCATCGGCGGCGGGCCGCATGCAGGCCGTCCAGAACGTAGAGTTGCCGTCAGAGAGCGGCGGTGCCCCCACAGGCTGCGCATCAACCGGGAGCGGCGGCAACGCCACCTGCGGGGCTCGGGTCAATGGCACAGCCTCAGAACCACCCGGTGCACGAACAGCACGCGCTTCACCGTTGAAGGCATCGGCTTCAAGCATCTTGGCATCCAGCAACACAAACAACAGGTCCACAACCGCCAACACCCAACCGCGCCGGCGCTGGCGTATATCGCTCGCGTTGACAGCCTGGTCCAGATGCAATCCCAGGCTTGCCGCCCCGGCACCGACCGCCGCCAGGGCGAGCGGCCAGCCCAGTGGCGCCAGCGGTGAAACCACACGACTGACAACCCCCAGCCATGCCAGCCATTTGGCCTTGCGCAAGTCACTATTGGCGGTGATTCGTGCCAAGGCAACGGCCTTGAGTTCCTGCTTGGCGGCCTCCCGCAGATGCACAAAGACATCCCCTGCAACGGGCGCGACATCCCAATTGAGCACTCGCTGACCGGCTGATAGACGCTCACACAACACCTTCCCCGCGGCCGGATCAAGGTCAGGAAAGTGTTGCTGAAAACGCTGCCGGCCTGGCTCGTCCGCCACTTGCTCCTTTATCCAGGCATAGAGCTGGTCCTTGCCGGTAAAACGAATCAGGGCAGGCGTCTCGCTGGCCAGGTACAGCAGCAAGGCATTGCTCGGGAGTACCAACCAGAACATATCGCGCGCCACCTGCCCACTGAAGCTGAGGGCGCTGAAGCCGGAGTTCACACCCTCCCCCTGCGACTGGCGCAAGCGCGCGAGCGTTGCCGGGAAGCGGATCGAACCGACTGCCGCACGCAACACCGCCTGTTGCTCGGCGTCGGACAAGCCCTCCTTCTCTCGTGCATGCGCCAATGCTGTCAGAAACTGTGCCCGGGCAAGCAGACAGAAGTTATCGGCATGCTGCGCCCAGAACCGCTCCAGGGTTTGCAGGTACACCGACTGCAGGTCGAGCGCCCAGAAGGCCTCCATGACATTTTCAGGTGCCAGGCGAACCTCAACACGCTCGTCATAATGTCCATGGCCCGCACCCACTCGGTAAAACCCACCGTAGTTGCTGAGCAGGTCGGGATTGAGCTGGTCGTTGAGGGTGAAACGACGTTGAATCAGCTCGCTCAAGGTCATCGACTCGATCGGCGCACTGTAGTGCGCCCAACCACTGAAGGTTCGGTTGCTGCTGACGGCATGATCAAAGCGGTGCCAGTAGACTTGGTCGGGATCGAGCCAATAGCCGAGTGCATTTTCGATGATATGGCCTGCGCCAAGCCGGGCCAGGCTATGGATATCGGGATAGGCCCCGAGGAAGCCTTGAGCGATGTTCTGCAGAGAAGCGGATGCGAATGACGTCATGATAATTGCCGTATTGGTTGCTGATACGGCATTGCAAACGCTATCAAGCATATTACGGTGGTAACTATCTAGACAGTTTTCCAAGCGCTCAGGTTAGAATCCTTGGCACGCGACCTGCTTGTTTCTGCACACCTTTCCCGCCGATTGTCCTGGAGTACTGCCTTTGAATGCGACCGCCATCAACAGCCTGTTCTTGATCGGCGCGTTGCTGGTAGGTGCAAGTATTCTGGTCAGCTCACTGTCTTCGCGACTGGGCATCCCCATTCTGGTGATCATCCTCGCCGTAGGCATGGCAGCCGGGGTCGATGGCGGCGGCATCATCTTTGACAACTACCCCACCGCCTACCTCGTCGGCAACCTGGCACTGGCCGTGATTCTGCTCGATGGCGGCCTGCGTACGCGGGTCGCGAGCTTCCGTGTTGCCTTGTGGCCAGCGTTATCGCTCGCGACCGTCGGGGTACTGATTACCACCGGCCTGACCGGCATGATGGCGGCCTGGCTGTTTGACCTGAACCTGATCCAGGGCCTGCTGATCGGCGCCATTGTCGGTTCGACCGACGCTGCTGCGGTGTTCTCCCTGCTGGGCGGCAAGGGCCTGAACGAACGGGTCACCGCCTCGCTGGAAATCGAATCGGGCAGCAACGACCCCATGGCGGTGTTCCTCACCGTGACCCTGATCGACATGCTCGCCAGCGGTCAGACAGGCCTGCACTGGGGCCTGCTCGGGCACCTGGTGCGCGAGTTTGGCATTGGCGCAGTGCTCGGCCTGGGCGGCGGATGGCTGATGCTGCAACTGGTCAACCGGATCAACCTGGCCGGCGGCCTCTATCCGATCTTGGTGATCAGTGGTGGCCTGCTGGTATTTGCCCTGACCAACGCCCTGCACGGCAGTGGCTTCCTCGCCGTGTACCTCTGCGGCCTGGTACTGGGCAACCGCCCGATCCGCAGCCGCCACGGCATTCTGCACATGCTCGACGGCATGGCCTGGCTGGCACAGATCGGCATGTTCCTGGTGCTGGGGTTGCTGGTCACTCCGCACGACCTGCTGCCAATTGCCCTGCCGGCACTGGGCCTGGCCTTGTGGATGATCCTCTTCGCCCGCCCGCTGTCGGTGCTAGCCGGGTTGCTGCCATTCAAGGCCTTCCATGGCCGCGAAAAGGCCTTTATTTCCTGGGTCGGCCTACGCGGCGCAGTACCGATCATTCTGGCGGTGTTCCCGCTGATGGCCGGGCTGCCCAACGCACAACTGTATTTCAACCTGGCCTTCTTCATCGTCCTGGTCTCGCTGCTGGTGCAAGGCACCAGCCTGCCGTGGGTGGCCAAGCTGCTGAAAGTCACCGTGCCACCTGACCCGGCACCCATCTCCCGCTCTGCACTGGAAGTGCACATCACCAGTGAATGGGAGCTGTTCGTCTACCGTCTGGGTGCTGAAAAATGGTGCATCGGCGCAGCGCTGCGTGAGTTGAAAATGCCTGAGGGCACCCGCATTGCAGCGCTTTTCCGTGGTCAGCAACTGCTCCACCCGTCGGGAAGTACCACCCTGGAGGTGGGTGACCTGCTCTGTGTTATCGGCCATGAACACGATCTCCCGGCCCTGGGCAAGCTGTTCAGCCAGGCACCACAACGTGGTCTGGACCTGCGCTTCTTCGGTGACTTCGTCCTTGAAGGTGACGCAGAACTGGGGGCTGTAGCGGCCCTGTACGGCCTCAAGCTCGACGGTCAGGACCCACACACGCCTCTGAGCCACTTCATCCAACAGAAGGTTGGTGGTGCGCCGGTAGTGGGTGACCAGATCGAATGGAACAACACCTTGTGGACCGTTGCGCTGATGGAGGGGAACAAGATCCTCAAAGTGGGCGTCAAATTTCCCGAAGGAAGTCGCCCCGGCCCGGGCCTGTTCCTCTAAACTCCGCTTTCTTACATCTGCTTGTACGAATTTTCTGCCTATGTCCTTGCGCACGCTTGTCTGCGCAGCCCTGCTGGGGCTGTGCCTTTCTGCAACCTTCGCCTTCGCTGCGGAGCCACCCAACGCTGCCGCTGTTCAGCAAAGTCTCGACAAGATTGCCGAGCGCAAGCTGCCTGAGGCGGAGCAGAAAGCCCTGCGTCAGGTGCTGGAACAAACCCTGGTCTTCCTCAACAGCAAGGATGACAGTGAAAAACGCCTGGCCGCGCTCAAGCAGCAACTCAGCGATGCCCCAAAAAAGACCGGTGAAAACCAGCGCGAACTGGCCAAGCTCAAGAGCAGCACGGTCATTCCGGTGGCTGAGCGTTATGCCAGCCTTGATGTTCCCCAGTTGGAACAGTTGCTCACCGAACGCACGACCCAACAGAGTGACCTGCAAAAGGCACTCTCCGAAGCCAACAGCCTGACCATTACCTCCCAGACTCGCCCGGAGCGGGCCCAGGCCGAAATCAGCGACAACCAGACACGCAGCCAACAGATCAATACCAGCCTGAAACTGGGCAAAGAAGCCGGGAAGGTGCTGTCGCCAGAACAGCGCAACCAACTCAATGCCGAGCTAGCCGCCCTCAACGCCCTGACCCTGCTACGCCGGCAGGAACTGGCCGGCAACAGCTTGCTGCAAGATCTGGGTAGCAGCCAGCATGACTTGCTGATCGAGCGCGCGGCACGCCTGGAGCAAGAGATTCAGGACCTGCAGACCCTGATCAACCAGAAGCGCCTGGCCCAGTCGCAGCAGACCGTCACCGAACAATCCATCGAGGCGCAGAAAGCCGGGGGCAGCAGTGTTCTGGCCACCGAAAGTGCTGCCAACCTCAAGCTCTCCGACTACCTGCTGCTGAGCACAGACCGGCTCAACCAACTGACTCAGGAAAACCTCAAGACCAAGCAGCAACTTGATGCCCTGACCCAGAGCGATCTGGCGCTGGACGAACAAATCAGTGTGCTCAAGGGCAGCCTGCTGCTGTCCAAGATTCTCTACAAACAGAAACAGTCCCTGCCGCACTTGAAAGTCGACGGTGACCTGGCTGACCAGATTGCCGATATCCGCCTCTACCAGTTTGAGATCAACCAGCAGCGCGAGCAGATCAGCAGCCCGAGTAGCTATGTCGACAAACTGCTGGCCAGCCACCCAGAGGAAAGCGCTACGCCGCAATTGCGCAAGGCGTTGCTTGAAGTCGCGATCACCCGCAGCGACCTGCTTGAACGACTTAACCGTGAACTGAGTGCACTGCTCAACGAATCCATCACCCTGCAACTGAACCAGAAACAGCTGCTGAGCACAGCGCAGAACCTGCGCGCCACCCTCGACGAGCAGATGTTCTGGATCCCCAGCAACAAGCCGCTGGAACTGGAATGGCTACGCAGCGTACCTGAGCGCCTGCAAAAGCAGGTCGTGAGCCTGCCGTGGGCCTCAAGTGTGAGTGAACTGGCTGACGGTCTGGTGCAGCGCCCGCTGTTGTTCCTGCCGCTGCTGTTGCTGATCGGTGCCCTGCTCTGGCGCCGCAACTACCTGTATGCGCGCCTGAGCAAGGTCCATCGGGATATCGGTCACTTCAAGCGCGATAGTCAGTGGCACACCCCTCAGGCGCTCCTGATCAACGTGCTGCTGGCGCTGCCGATCAGCCTGGCACTGGCCCTGTGCGGCTTTGCCTTGCAGATCGACGCACGCGGTCAGAATGCCAACCTCGGTGCTGCCCTGCTACAGATTGCCCAAGCCTGGATGGTGTTCTACACCGCGTACCGGATTCTCGCGCCTGCGGGTGTTGCCGAGCTGCATTTTCGCTGGGAGAAACCGCAGGTGGAGTTCCTCCGCAGCTGGATCCGGCGTCTTGGCGCAGTGGTGTTGGCACTGGTGGCCGTGGTGGCGGTCGCCGAGCACCAACCCTCGGCCCTGGCCGACGACGTGCTGGGTATCGGCGTAGTACTGACCTGCTACGCCCTGATGACCTGGTTGCTCAGCCGCCTGCTGCTCAGTAGCCCGAACCATAACCAGGCCTCGCTGTTTCGCATGGCCGTGGGGCTGGCCTTCACCGTGTTGCCAATCGCCCTGTTCGTCGCGGTCTGTTTTGGTTACTACTACACCGCGCTGAAACTCACCGACCGGCTGATCGACACGCTGTATCTGTTGATGCTCTGGCTGGTGATCGAGGCTGCATTCGTCCGTGGCCTGGCAGTTGCCGCACGTCGCCTGGCTTATCAGCGTGCGCAGAGTAAACGTCAGGCCGTCAAGGAAGGCCCGGACGGTGAAACGATGATTGAAGAGCCGACCCTGGACATCGAACAGGTCAACCAGCAATCGCTGCGCCTGATCCGCCTCGCGCTGCTCGGCATCTTCATTGGCGCCCTGTACTGGGTCTGGGCAGACCTGATCAGTGTGTTTGCCTACCTCGACAACATCACCCTCTACGAATACACCAGCGGCACCGGTGCAGCCATGAGCATGGTCCCGATCAGCCTCGGTGACCTGTTGGGTGCACTGGTGATCGTCGGTATCACCTTTGCCCTGGCCAGCAACCTGCCAGGCTTGCTGGAAGTGCTGGTACTGTCGCGACTGAACCTGGCCCAAGGCAGTGCCTACGCGACGACCACGCTGTTGTCCTATGCGATTGCCGGAATCGGCTTCGTCACCACGCTGTCGACCCTCGGCGTCAGTTGGGACAAGCTGCAGTGGCTGGTGGCTGCGCTGTCGGTCGGCCTGGGCTTCGGGATGCAAGAAATCTTCGCCAACTTCATCTCGGGGATCATGATCCTGTTCGAACGCCCGGTGCGTATCGGGGACACCATCACCATCGGCAACCTGTCCGGTACCGTGAGCAAGATCCGCATCCGAGCGACCACCATTACCGACTTCGACCGCAAGGACATCATTGTCCCGAACAAGACCTTCATTACCGGGCAACTGATCAACTGGTCGCTGACTGACACCATCACCCGAGTCACGCTCAAGATCGGCGTCGACTATGGCTCGGATCTGGAGCTGGTGCGCAACCTGCTGCTCAAGGCCGCCAACGACAACCCACGCGTGCTCAAGGAGCCGGCCCCGACGGTCTACTTCCTCAATTTTGGCGAAAGCACACTGGACCACGAACTGCGCATGCATGTCCGCGACCTCGGTGACCGCAACCCGGCGCTGGATGAGGTCAACCGCGTCATCAACAGCGAGTTCAAGAAAAACAACATCAACATCGCGTACCGCCAACTGGAGATTTACCTGAAAAACATGCAGGGACAGGTGTTCAACATCGTTCCCGCAGAGGATCAGAAAACCGCCGTGCCAATCCCTTTGATCGGCAAGCCGGGTGATCTGGCATCAGGTTCCAATCCCGCCTGACTGGACGTCAACGGCCATACCCTTGCAGAATGCTCGGACATTCTCCTGGAGATGGCCGTTGAAAGCCCTCGACGAACTCACCTTCGATAACCGCTTCGCCCGTCTGGGCGATGCGTTCTCCACGTCGGTACTGCCCGAGCCGATTGCCGAGCCACGTCTGGTGGTTGCCAGCGATGCCGCCATGGCCCTGCTCGACCTCGACCCTACCGAGGCCCACTCACCGGTGTTTGCCGAGCTTTTCAGTGGCCACAAACTCTGGGCCGAGGCTGAACCTCGGGCGATGGTTTACTCCGGTCACCAATTCGGCTCCTACAACCCTCGCCTGGGCGATGGCCGTGGCCTGTTGCTGGGCGAAGTGCGCAATGACGCAGGCGAATATTGGGACCTGCACCTGAAAGGCGCCGGGCAGACGCCCTATTCGCGCATGGGAGATGGTCGTGCGGTTCTGCGCTCTTCGATTCGCGAGTTCCTCGCCTCCGAGGCCCTTCATGCCCTGGGTATCGCCAGCAGCAGAGCGCTGTGCGTAATCGGCTCGAACACGCCTGTGTGGCGCGAAACCCAGGAGCACGCGGCCATGCTGTTGCGCCTGGCACCCAGCCATGTTCGCTTCGGTCACTTCGAATACTTCTACTACACCCGCCAGCCGGAGCAGCAGAAGATCCTCGCCGAGCACGTGCTGAACCACCATTTCCCCGAGTGCCGCGATCAGCCCGAGCCGTACCTGGCGATGTTCCGTAGCATCGTTGAGCGCAACGCCGAACTGATCGCCCATTGGCAAGCCTATGGTTTCTGCCACGGCGTGATGAATACCGACAACATGTCGATCCTGGGCATCACCTTTGATTTCGGCCCCTTTGCATTCCTGGACGATTTCGACGCCCGCTTCGTCTGCAACCACTCGGATGACCAGGGACGCTACAGCTACAGCAATCAAGTGCCGATTGCACACTGGAACCTCAGCGCCCTGGCCCAGGCCCTGACGCCCTTCATCAGCGTCGAGGCCCTGCGCGAAACCCTGGCGTTGTTCCTGCCGCTGTACGAAGCCCACTACCTGGACCTGATGCGTCGTCGACTCGGCCTGACGCACGCTGAAGACGCCGACAAGGCGCTGATCGAGGGGCTCCTGCAGGTCATGCAACAGGGTGCGGTGGATTACACATTGTTCTTCAGAAAGCTCGGCGACCAGCCCGCAGAAGCAGCACTGCGCGTGGTTCGCGACGACTTCGTCGACCTCGCCGGTTTTGACCGTTGGTCTGGGGACTACCTGGCACGCATCGCCCGTGAACCGGGCAACAGCGAAGAACGCCGCGCCCGGATGCATGCGGTCAACCCGCTGTACATCCTGCGCAACTACCTGGCCCAACGCGCGATAGAAGCCGCTGAAGCGGGTGACTACAGCGAGGTGCGTCGCCTGCATCAGGTGCTCTGCACGCCATTCGACGAACAGCCGGGCATGGCGGCGTACGCAGAGCGGCCACCCGAATGGGGCAAGCATCTGGAGATCAGTTGCTCCTCGTGAGCAACTGCCAACACCAATGGATCAGACGAGAATCACCCGAAGCCGACATTGAAAAAGCTGCGCGTACGCTCCAGATAACAACTATCGACTCGCTTCCCGGACGCCACCATGACCGACCCGCTGCTGATACCCTGCCCTCATTGCAATGGCCTGAATCGCATCCCCGCAGCACGCGTGGGCGACGCGCCGAAGTGCGGACGCTGCAAAGGCGCCGTGCTGCTGAACAAACCGTTTGAATTGAAACAGGGTGACTATGCCAGCCAGATCAAGGGTGATCTGCCACTGCTGGTTGATGTCTGGGCCGACTGGTGCGGCCCGTGTAAATCCTTTGCGCCGATCTTTGAACAAGCGGCCAGCCAGCTAAGCGGGCGCTGTCGCCTGGCCAAGCTCGACAGCGAGGCCAACCCGCAACTGGCCGGGCAATTGGGTATTCGCTCAATCCCCAGCCTGATCCTGTTCAAAAATGGCCGCGAAGTCGCACGCCAAAGCGGCGCCTTCCCACTCCAGCACTTGCTGGAGTGGCTGCGCAGTCAGGGGATTTAAGCGTTTTCTTCCAGCAGCGAATGCAGTTCAACAAACTGCTGGGTCAACTTGTGCCGTGGTTCCAGATGGATCAACGGCAAGTTGGCCTGATGCGACTCGCGCATCTTCACTGAGCTGTTCAGGTAGACCGGCAGCACCGGCAAGCCTTCAGCCAGCAACTCGTCGAGCATCTGCTGGGGCAGGCTGGCCCGGGCCTGGAACTGGTTGACCACAATGCCCTCGACCTGCAGGTGCTCATTGTGGTCCTCACGCAGTTCCTCGATTTCGGCCAGCAGACCGTATAGGGCCTGGCGCGAGAAGCTGTCGCAGTCGAAGGGAATCAGTACCCGATCGGCCGCAATCAATGCCGATACCGCATAAAAGTTCAGCGCTGGCGGCGTATCGAGATAAATCCGGTCGTAGTCTTCGGACAACTCATCGAGCAACTTACGCAGCTTGTTGATCTTGTGCTTGGCTTCGAGCTTGGGTTGCAGGTCAGCCAACTCCGCAGTAGCGGTGACGACATGGAGGTTGTCGAACGGCGTCTCGTAGATGTCGACCTTGTTCTTCCTGGCAAAGGGGCCGGACGACAATGTCTGCTTGAAGAAATCGGCAATCCCCATGGGGATATCCTCGCCAGTCAGGCCGGTGAGGTACTGGGTCGAGTTGGCCTGAGCATCCAGGTCAATCAACAGGGTTCGGTAGCCTTCACTGGCACTCACCGCCGCCAGGTTGCAAGCAATACTCGACTTACCCACGCCACCTTTCTGATTAAACACCACGCGCCGCATGGAATGACCTCCGTGTATCAGTGAATGACCGAGTATGTGGGCGTGACGGCGGTTTAGCCAGCACCATTGAGCCCTTGACCCGCCAGCAGCTCGACAAAGGCACGGGCCATGGCCGAGGCTGACTCGCGTCGCTGTACCAACCACACAGCGGTAACCGCGTCGGCATCAAGCAGGGTTCGATAGACCACACCGTCAATACGCATGCGCTGAAAAGAGGCCGGCAACACTGACACCCCTAGGCCCGCTGCCACCAAGCCAATAATCGTCATGGCCTCACCCGCCTCCTGGGCAAAGTGCGGGCTGAAGCCGGCCTGCCGTGCCAGGCTCATCAATTGCGCATGCAAGCCACTGCCATAGCTGCGCGGGAAAAATACAAACGGCTCATTGGCCAGCGTCGACAACAACAAGCCACGCTCGCTGCCCTCCGCCAGCGGGTGTGTAGCGCTGAGCACCGCCACCAGAGGCTCACGGAACAACTCCGTGGCGAGCAGGCTCTCCGGCAAGGCCAGCGGGCGCATCAGGCCGATCTCGATGGTCTCGTCGAGCAGCGCATCGGCAACATCACGGCTGCTCATTTCCTTGAGGTTCAGGTGCACGGCAGGAAAGCGCTGACGAAAGGCATAAATCGCCTTGGGGATACCCGAATTAATCGGCGCGGAGGTGGTGAAGCCAATTTTCATTTCACCCAACTCGCCAAGCTGGGCGCGCCGAGCGACATCGGCAGCCTTATCGACCTGGGCCAGCACCTGTCGCGCCTCATCGAGGAACAAGCGGCCGGCTTCACTCAGTTCCACCCGTCGGTTGGTCCGCTCGAACAAACGCGCCCCCAACTCCTGCTCCAGAGCCCGGATCTGCTGGCTCAAGGGTGGCTGGGAGATGCCCAACAGCTGCGCCGCCCGCCCGAAGTGGAGCTCTTCGGCAACTGCAATGAAGTACCGCAAGTGGCGTAATTCCATGACACCCTCAACAGGTCGCAAAACCTCTTAAACAGGTCGAACAATATATTGGAAATGATCATTAGCTAGCTATATGCTTTTTTCACTGCCTGACTGGCCGTAGCCCTTCCGAGGTTTACCGTGAAAACTGCTGTTGCTCCCCTCGCCCACGACGTGCCCCCTGCACCCACCACGGACGCAGCCACCACCACTGACCACTGGATCGAAAAGGGCACACCGGCGTTCATGCGCACAGTGCTGGCATTGTTCTGTGGTGGCTTCGCCACCTTCGCGCTGCTGTATTGCGTGCAACCCATGATGCCGCTGCTGTCCCGGGAATTCTCCATCAATGCGGCGCAAAGCAGCCTGGTGCTGTCGGTGTCGACTGCGCTGCTAGCGTTCGGTCTACTGGTCACCGGGCCTGTTTCAGACCGTATTGGGCGTAAGCCCGTGATGGTTGCAGCGTTGTTCTGCGCTGCACTGTGCACAATCGCCAGTGCGCTGATGCCCACCTGGGAAGGGGTTCTGGCGATGCGCGCGCTGGTCGGTCTGTCCTTGAGCGGGCTGGCTGCGGTGGCCATGACCTACCTGAGCGAAGAGATCTACCCTCAGCATCTTGGCCTGGCCATGGGCCTGTACATCGGCGGCAATGCCATTGGTGGCATGAGCGGACGCTTGATTACCGGCGTACTGATCGACTTCGTCAGTTGGCACACGGCACTGCTGGCCATCGGTGGGCTGGCACTGATCGCCGCGGTACTTTTCTGGAAAATGCTCCCCGAGTCGCGCAACTTCCGTGCGCGCCCGCTGAATCCTCGCAGCCTGCTGGACGGCTTCACCTTGCACTTTCGCGATGCCGGGCTGCCCTGGCTGTTCCTTGAAGCCTTCCTGCTGATGGGCGCCTTCGTTACCCTCTTCAACTACATCGGCTACCGCCTGCTGGCAGAGCCTTACCACATGAACCAGGCCTTGGTCGGGCTGCTGTCGGTGGTTTACCTGTCGGGCATCTACAGCTCGGCACAAATTGGCGCGCTGGCCGACAAGTTGGGCCGCCGCAAGGTGTTCTGGGCAACCATTGTGCTGATGTTCGGTGGCCTGCTGCTGACCCTGCTCGAACCCCTGCCACTAGTCGTCATCGGCATGCTGATCTTCACCTTCGGCTTCTTCGGCGCACACTCGGTGGCCAGTAGCTGGATCGGCCGCCGTGCCTTCAAGGCCAAGGGCCAGGCTTCGTCGCTGTACCTGTTCAGCTACTACGCCGGCTCCAGTGTCGCCGGCACCGCTGGTGGTGTGTTCTGGCACCAGGGCGGCTGGAACGGCATCGGCCTCTTCATCGGCAGCTTGCTGGTCATTGCGCTGCTGGTGGCGCTGCACCTGAGCAAGTTGCCGGCACTGCCAGAAAACGCCAAGGGTTAAGCTACAGTGTGCCCGCGGCAAAAATGATAGGAGCCTCCCTGGCACTTACTGCCTCCCCCTTACCGACCTCTCGCACTCCGTCCAGGCCTGTCGCTAAGGTTTTTCTTCAACACTTTTGAAAAATCAAAAACGCCAACGTGGACGAATATCGGCGGCCGAGTTGTTTACCAACTCCTTACCAAACTTATCTTGCGCAAACGCAAGACGCGTCTCGCCGCCATACCCTCTAACGCTTAGCCCATTAAAGTCTGCGTCACTCAGATATTTAGTCGCGCAGGCCCCACGCACTGCAGGATTTTGCAGTCGACTCATCCTCGATCCAATATGCGTTCTGACAGCAGCGTTCCAGCGGCTATTGGAATACACATGAAAGCCTCGAATAGCGAGATCCCCAAAGATATCGTGCAAATGACCTCTATTGATCATCCGTGCATTTCCACCCGGGACAAACATCGCCAGCTCTCGATCATTTTCCGGAAATGGGTTGTTCAGTTCAGTACCATGGTTTACGACCGGATGTTTTCCGCAGCGGGAGTTGATCACACGAATCAAATTCTCCTGAAATCTTGAAAGAACACCCAAGAGGCCTTGATCTGTCACATTAGCGACCGACGCACTGCTGAAGCCGGGCGCTGTATGGTGGGGGCAAATTGCAAAAATGTCATAATCCGCGGTCACCGCAATGACGGCACCCTCATGTTTGTAACCAATGACCATGACAGGCATTTTTTTACCCGCAGGATAGTAATAAACATGGCACCGGCCATCCGCACTTCGCTCACATTCAAAGCGCATCTGCTTTACATTTTTGCGGCTGCTGGCCTGGAATGATCCTCCCATGCCGGCATGGGTAAATAATCCCTTTTTCACGAGTTCTTCGATTCGCGTATACGGGATTATCAACTCAGTCTGACCCACCCCATCTGTGCGCAAAGCGTGTCGCACAGCTTCACGATTCTTAGCTACCTTATCGGGCCCTTCATCGACCACCTTGCTGAGTTCTGAATCGACGCAGATAAAGCCAGACATAGGTCCCCAGTTCGAGCTTTTAGCATGAATATCCAGTTTTTTCGTGCTGTAACCCTCGGCAATCAAACTTGTCGAGTCCTGATTTACGGGACGAACAAAAATGAACGTTGAATATTCACGCGCGAGCGATTGAAAGACATTAATATGGTCACGCGTCATACCACAATCAATTTCTGTAAGCATACTTACCTCTTCGAGCATTAATCGTGCCTAGAAAGCATCTAGAATAAAACCAGCCTATTCTTAACTCATGGATCCCCCTTGAACGACGTCATTTGAAGTTGATATCCCCGCCTGACAGGCACACGTATCCCGCAACCCGTAGCCGTTTCCGCGTTACACACAGATTCGGCAGGGCAAATAACGTGACCTGCTACGCGGCGCTTTTTCAGGCTGCGAAAATCAAAGTACCTATCCGCAAACTTATGTTTAATCACCCGAAGGGGTGCACAACATTGGCCCGCACGTGAAGCGGGATCTACTTCTGTGTTTCCAACAGGCATTCAACGTTGCGGATCGTGGTGTCTTCAGACATCCGATCAAGGCAATAAAAGAGCATCTTTTTGGCCGGGACAGCCACCAAAGTAATGCATGAGCCAGGCTTAAAGAAAAACACCTGACATAATCAAAGAGAACCCTTTCTTCGCATGCGAAGACTCAGAGCATCTGTAATACCTCACCTCTGATGCGAAGTTTTTCAGGTAGCGGAAAGCCATTATTCGACATTGATCCGAGCTTATCTGTAGGAAAATTCTCAGACGAGAGCGGATTTACCGTCAGAACCACCTGTTTTTGAGTGGGACAGTTGGATCCATGCATGTAAGAGATATCCCATCCTGAACAGGGTTTACAGATTCATGCTCATGGGCATTTCGCGCCACGCTTTTTACAAGCACAGCCGGGTCTTTGATTCGAGGGCACGCCAGGATCGAGAGGTGATGAAGGCACTGCAGATGGGGGATAAATCTGTGTTGATCTATAACGGGGAGCGGCCCAACTGCCCCTGAAATAAAAAACGCCCGATGCAATGCATCGAGCGTTTTGTGGAAACAGGTGTAAACCTGTATTCAAGAGCAAATGAGGTGCCGTTCCTGCGCAGACTCAGTTCAATACCTCGACCAGATCCACATCGACATCACGCTTCATCAGGCCCTTGTCGACTTCGCCAGTCAGTTTGACCAGGGTCTTGTCGTTGAAGGCCACTGGCGGCAGGTCTTCGTCGTCGATTTCGACAATGATGTTGCCGGTAGCATCCTTGAACTCGTACTTCTCGTTCTTCAGCTTCTGGGTGATGTGACCTTGCAGCACGGCTGGGGTGTCGTCAGCCGCGTTGTGGGCCTCGGCAACCGTGGCCACCGATTGTGCGCCAGGGCCCGTGTAGCCAGCGGCCAGGGCAGCGGTGCTGAACAGGGGAGCGAGAAGCAGTGCGAGATAGCGGGTTTTCATAAGTGTGATCCAATCTTGGTTTCGATGGGACCAGCATAAGCAGGCACGCTGAATTCAAACTTAATGCAAAACGCCCGGCATTGGCCGGGCGCTTTTTATTCAACAGTGCTTACTGGTGGTACTGCGCCGACAACTCATGAACGGCGTTGATGAAGACACCAGCATGCTCAGGATCGACTTCCGGGGTGATGCCATGGCCGAGGTTGAACACGTGACCGGTGCCATGCCCGTAGCTGGCCAGGATACGCCCCACTTCAGCACGGATGGCTTCAGGCTTGGCGTAGAGTACGGTCGGGTCCATGTTGCCCTGCAGGGCAACCTTGGCGCCGACGCGCTGGCGGGCTTCGCCAATTTCGCAGGTCCAGTCCAGACCAAGGGCGTCGGCGCCAGCATCCGCAATGCTTTCCAGCCACAGGCCGCCATTCTTGGTGAACAGGATGACCGGAACCTTGCGCCCTTCGTGCTCGCGGATCAGGCCACTGACGATCTTGCGCATGTAGGCCAGGGAGAACTCCTGGTAGGCCGCAGCCGACAGGTTGCCACCCCAGGTGTCGAAGATCTGTACGGCTTGTGCTCCGGCGAGGATCTGCCCGTTGAGGTACGAGGTTACAGACTGCGCCAACTTGTCCAGCAACAGGTGCATGGCCTGCGGGTTGTCGTAGAGCATGGCCTTGGTCTTGCGGAAGTCTTTCGACGAGCCGCCTTCGACCATGTAGGTGGCCAGGGTCCATGGGCTGCCGGAGAAGCCGATCAGCGGCACCCGGCCATTGAGCTCACGGCGGATGGTGCTGACCGCATCCATCACGTAGCCCAGGTCCTTCTGCGGATCGGGGATCGGCAAGGCTTCGATGTCAGCCAGGGTGCTGACGACCTTCTTGAAACGCGGGCCTTCGCCGGTTTCAAAGTACAGGCCCTGGCCCATGGCGTCGGGAATGGTGAGGATGTCGGAGAACAGGATCGCCGCGTCCAGCGGATAGCGGTCCAGCGGCTGCAGGGTGACCTCGCAGGCAAACTGCGGGTTCATGCACAGGCTCATGAAATCGCCGGCCTTGGCGCGGCTGGCGCGGTACTCCGGCAGGTAACGGCCAGCCTGGCGCATCATCCATACAGGGGTAACGTCTACGGGTTGCTTGAGCAGGGCGCGCAGAAAACGATCGTTCTTCAAGGCAGTCATGTCGGCATCCGGAAAAAAAGTGGGGGCATTTTCTCAGACACCAACGTAAAAGGCACGGTATGAACCGTGCCTTTTGTCTATCGACCTGCACTAGGTCAATAGATTTTCCAAACTTCATCGCCGGACGAGCTCGCCCCACCACGGTCGCAGTGACGCTGACCCTGTGGGAGCGGGCTCGCCCCGCGATGCTTTTTCAGACGCCCAGGTAGTCCAGGATCCCTTCAGCGGCGTTGCGCCCTTCGAAGATCGCAGTCACCACCAGGTCAGACCCACGGACCATATCGCCACCGGCGAAGATCTTCGGGTTGCTGGTCTGGTGCTTGTACGCGCCCTGCTCCGGCGCCACCACACGGCCCTGGCTATCGGTCTGGATGCTGAACTGCTCGAACCATGGCGCGGGGCTTGGACGGAAGCCAAAGGCGATCACCACGGCGTCTGCCGGGATGATTTCCTCGGAGCCGGGAATCGGCTCAGGGCTGCGACGGCCACGGGCATCCGGCTCGCCGAGACGGGTCTCGACAACCTTCACGCCCTCAACCTTGTCTTCGCCCACAATGGCGATTGGCTGACGGTTGTAGAGGAATTTCACGCCCTCTTCCTTGGCGTTCTTCACCTCTTTGCGCGAGCCTGGCATGTTGGCTTCGTCACGACGATAGGCGCAGGTTACCGCCTTGGCACCCTGACGGATGGACGTGCGGTTGCAGTCCATCGCCGTGTCACCACCGCCCAGCACCACGACCTTCTTGCCTTTCATGTCGACGAAATCTTCCGGCGACTTTTCAAAGCCCAGGTTGCGGTTGACGTTGGCCACCAGGAAGTCCAGCGCATCATGCACACCCGGCAAGTCTTCACCAGGGAAACCGCCTTTCATGTAGGTGTAGGTACCCATGCCCATGAACACGGCATCGTACTCGGCCAGCAGCTGTTCCATGCTGATGTCCTTGCCCACTTCGGTGTTCAGGCGGAACTCGATGCCCATGCCGGTGAAGACTTCGCGACGATTGCTCAACACGGTCTTTTCCAGCTTGAACTCGGGGATACCGAAGGTCAGCAGACCGCCGATTTCCGGGTTCCGGTCGAACACCACCGGGGTTACCCCACCACGCACCAGCACGTCGGCACAGCCCAGGCCAGCCGGACCGGCACCGATGATCGCGACACGCTTACCGGTCGGCTTGACCTTGGACATGTCCGGGCGCCAGCCCATGGCGAACGCGGTGTCGGTGATGTACTTCTCGACCGAACCGATGGTCACCGCACCAAAACCGTCGTTGAGGGTGCACGCACCCTCGCACAGGCGGTCCTGCGGGCACACCCGGCCGCAGACTTCCGGCAGGGTGTTGGTCTGGTGCGACAGTTCCGCCGCCGCCAGGATGTTGCCCTCGGACACCAGCTTCAACCAGTTGGGAATGAAGTTGTGCACCGGGCACTTCCATTCGCAGTACGGGTTGCCACAGCCCAGGCAGCGGTGGGCCTGTTCGGCCGACTGCTGGGGTTTGAAGGGTTCGTAGATTTCCACGAACTCTTTCTTGCGTTGACGCAGCAGTTTCTTCTTCGGATCCTTGCGCCCGACCTCGATGAACTGGAAGTCATTACTCAGACGTTCAGCCATGTTTAAACCTCATCAAACTCTTCAGGCGCATATCACTGCGGGTTGGCACGGGTGCTGGACAGCAGGTTCTTCAGGCTCGCAGCCTTCGGCTTGACCAGCCAGAAGCGGCGCACGTAGTCGTCCAGGTTCTCCCAGAGCTCACGTCCCCACTCGCTACCCGTCTCTTCGACATACTCGCCGAGCACGCGCTGCAAGTGGCTGCGGTACGCTTCCATCGCTTCGCCGGTGATCCGCTGGATTTCCACCAGTTCGTGGTTGACCTTGTCAACGAAGCTGTTGTCCTGGTCGAGCACGTAGGCGAAACCACCGGTCATACCAGAACCGAAGTTGTAGCCGGTCTTGCCCAGTACGCAAACGAAACCGCCAGTCATGTATTCGCAGCAGTGGTCGCCAGTGCCTTCCACAACCGTGTGGGCGCCGGAGTTACGCACAGCAAAACGCTCGCCAGCAGTACCCGCAGCAAACAGCTTGCCGCCAGTAGCGCCATACAGGCAGGTGTTGCCGATAATCGCGCTGTGCTGCGTAGCAAACGGGCTGCCCGCTGGCGGTACGATCACCAGTTTGCCGCCAGTCATGCCTTTGCCGACATAGTCGTTGGCGTCGCCTTCCAGATACATGTTCAGGCCACCTGCGTTCCAGACGCCGAAGCTCTGGCCTGCAGTACCCTTGAAGCGGAAGGTGATCGGTGCTTTGGCCATGCCCTGGTTGCCGTGCAGACGGGCGATCTCGCCGGAAATCCGCGCGCCGATCGAACGGTCGCAGTTGCAGATGTCCAGGTTGAATTCGGCGCCCGCCAGATCCTTGATCGCTGGCAGGGCCATCTCGACCATCTTCTCGGCCAGCACACCCTTGTCGAACGGCGGGTTGCGGTCAACTTGGCAGAACTGCGGCTTGTCAGCCGGCACATGCTCACTGCCCAGCAGCGGGCTGAGGTCCAGGTGCTGCTGCTTGGCAGTTTCGCCCGGGAGCATTTCCAGCAGATCGGTGCGCCCGATCAGCTCACCGAGGCTACGCACGCCCAGTTTGGCCAGCCACTCACGGGTTTCTTCGGCGACGTAGGTGAAGAAGTTCACCACCATGTCGACGGTACCGATGTAGTGGTCCTTGCGCAGTTTGTCGTTCTGGGTCGCTACACCAGTGGCGCAGTTGTTCAGGTGACAGATACGCAGGTATTTGCAGCCAAGGGCGATCATTGGCGCCGTACCGAAGCCGAAGCTTTCAGCACCCAGAATGGCTGCCTTGATCACGTCCAGGCCGGTTTTCAGGCCGCCGTCGGTCTGCACGCGAACCTTGCCACGCAAATCGTTGCCGCGCAGGGTCTGGTGAGTCTCGGCCAAGCCCAGCTCCCACGGGGCACCGGCGTACTTGATCGAGGTCAGTGGCGAAGCACCAGTACCACCGTCGTAACCGGAGATGGTGATCAGGTCGGCATAGGCCTTGGCCACGCCAGCGGCGATGGTACCGACGCCCGCTTCCGCCACCAGCTTCACCGAAACCAGCGCCTGCGGGTTGACCTGCTTGAGGTCGAAAATCAGCTGCGACAAGTCTTCGATGGAATAGATGTCGTGGTGCGGCGGCGGCGAGATCAGGGTCACGCCAGGTACGGCATAACGCAGCTTGGCGATCAGGCCGTTGACCTTGCCACCAGGCAGCTGCCCACCCTCACCCGGCTTGGCGCCCTGGGCCACCTTGATCTGCAACACTTCCGCGTTGACCAGGTATTCCGGCGTCACGCCGAAACGGCCTGTGGCCACCTGCTTGATCTTGGAGCTCTTGATGGTGCCATAGCGGGCTGGGTCTTCACCGCCCTCACCGGAGTTGGAACGCGCACCCAGGCGGTTCATGGCTTCAGCCAGCGCTTCGTGCGCCTCTGGCGACAGGGCGCCAAGCGAGATACCAGCAGAGTCGAAACGCTTGAGGATTGCTTCCAGTGGCTCGACTTCGTCCAGCGCCAGAGCCTGGTCTGCGACCTTGACCTTCAGCAGGTCGCGGATCATCGACACCGGGCGCTTGTCGACCAGCGCGGTGTATTCCTTGAACTTGGCATAGTCGCCCTGCTGCACAGCGGCCTGCAGGGTGTTGACCACATCCGGGTTGTAGGCGTGGTATTCGCCACCGTGAACGAACTTGAGCAAACCGCCTTGCTGGATGGGCTTGCGCGGGCTCCAGGCTTCGGCAGCGAGCAGCTTCTGCTCGTTCTCGATATCAACGAAACGTGCGCCTTTCAGGCGGCTGGCAACGCCACGGAAACTCAGCGCTACCACTTCATCCGACAGGCCAACGGCCTCGAACAACTGGGCGCCGCGGTAAGAAGCAATGGTGGAGATACCCATCTTCGACAGGATCTTCAGCAGGCCCTTGGAGATGCCTTTACGGTAGTACTTGAAGACCTCATCCAGGTCACCCAGCACTTCCCCGGTGCGGATCAGGTCGGCCAGCACTTCGTACGCCAGGTACGGGTACACAGCAGAAGCGCCGAAACCGATCAGTACCGCAAAGTGATGCGGGTCACGCGCGGTCGCGGTTTCCACCAGGATGTTACTGTCGCAGCGCAGGCCTTGCTCGGTCAGGCGGTGGTGTACGGCACCGACAGCCAGCGATGCATGCACCGGCAGCTTGCCCGGGGCAATATGGCGGTCGCTCAACACCAGTTGAGTCTTGCCACTGCGCACCGCTTCTTCAGCCTGATCGGCAATGTTGCGGACCGCTGCCTCAAGGCCGAGGCTTTCCTCATAGTTGAGGTCGATCAACTGACGCTCGAAACCTGGACGATCCAGGCTCATCAGCGAACGCCACTTGGCGGGCGAAATCACTGGGGAGCTGAGGATCACCCGCGAGGCATGCTCAGGCGATTCCTGGAAGATGTTGCGCTCGGCACCGAGGCAGATTTCCAGGGACATGACGATCGCTTCGCGCAGCGGGTCGATCGGTGGGTTGGTGACCTGGGCGAACTGCTGGCGGAAGTAGTCGTACGTCGAACGCACGCGCTGCGACAACACAGCCATCGGCGTGTCGTCACCCATCGAGCCCACAGCTTCCTGGCCTTGCTCACCGAGCGGACGCAACACCTGGTCACGTTCCTCGAAGGTGACCTGGAACATCTTCATGTATTGCTTGAGCTGGTCAGCATCGTAGCTGGCCACGCCTTGGTCATCGCTCAGGGTTGCCTGGATACGCAGGGCGTTCTGGCGCAGCCAGCGCTTGTACGGGTGGCGCGACTTCAGACGGTTGTCGATGGCGTCGGTGTCGAGGATCTGCCCGGTTTCAGTGTCCACGGCGAAGATCTGGCCCGGGCCGACACGGCCCTTGGCTATCACGTCTTCAGGCTTGTAGTCCCACACGCCGATTTCCGACGCCAAGGTGATGTAGCCGTTCTTGGTGGTGACCCAACGGGCTGGACGCAGGCCGTTGCGGTCGAGCAGACACACGGCGTGGCGACCTTCGGTCATGACCACACCGGCTGGGCCGTCCCATGGCTCCATATGCATGGAGTTGTACTCATAGAACGCACGCAGGTCAGCGTCCATGGTTTCGACGTTCTGCCACGCTGGCGGAATGATCATCCGCACGCCACGGAACAGGTCGATACCGCCGGTGACCATCAACTCCAGCATGTTGTCCATGCTCGAAGAGTCGGAACCGACGCGGTTGACCAGCGGGCCGAGCTCTTCCAGATCAGGAATCAGTTCGTTGGCGAACTTGGTCCGACGCGCCTGGGCCCAGTTGCGGTTACCCGTAATGGTGTTGATCTCGCCGTTGTGGGCGAGGAAGCGGAATGGCTGAGCCAGCGGCCATTTCGGCAGGGTGTTGGTGGAGAAGCGCTGGTGGAACACACAGATCGCAGTCTGCAGGCGCTCGTCGCTGAGGTCCGGATAGAAGGCGGCAAGGTCTGCCGGCATCATCAGGCCCTTATAGATGATCGTCTTGTGCGAGAAGCTGCAGATGTAGTGGTCGGTATCGGCGGCGTTGGCCACCGACGAGCGCCGACGCGCACTGAACAGCTTGATGGCGAATTCCTGATCGCTCAGGCCTTCACCGCCGATGAACACCTGCTCGATTTGCGGCAGGCGCTCCAAGGCCAGACGGCCCAGAACGCTGGTATCGATCGGCACCTTGCGCCAGCCCAGCAATTGCAGGCCCGCGGCAAGGATTTCCTTGTCCATGTTGGCGCGTGCCGCCTGCGCCTTGGCATCATCCTGATTGAAGAAGACCATGCCCACGGCGTACTGCTTGGGCAGGTCGCTACCGAACTGCTCGCGAGCGACGGCTCGCAGGAACTGATCGGGTTTCTGCATCAGCAGACCGCAGCCGTCACCGGTCTTGCCGTCGGCGTTGATCCCACCACGGTGGGTCATGCAGGTCAGGGCCTCGATGGCCGTTTGCAAAAGGTGGTGGCTGGGCTCGCCCGTCATATGGGCGATCAGGCCAAAACCACAGTTATCCTTGAATTCTTCGGGATGGTACAGACCTGTTTTCATAGACACTTTCTCACCAGGTTCGCCTCTCACCAAGGCAAATCTCTTTTTAGTACAACCACTTACCATCCACGCCGAACGAACGCCAGCTTTGCGGGGGCAAAAGGGCAGTCATTGTTGCACAGCGACAAGGTAGCCCACAAATTCGCGCGACGAAACCACGCAAATCCATGTCGCATTTTTGAATGTTTTTATGAGCGCTGCCGTGATAGCGGCTTCGCTTGAGTCTGAAGCGTTTCAGCCTGGACTGCAATGGCTTTTGGCCGGCAGTCTGGGACAGAAAAGCCTGCCGCGCATGGCGCAGCAGGCTTGACCGAAATTCAGGAGACGCTCAGCAGGTGGCGGGGGTGGTGCCACCGAGCTATTTCAGCGGGTCGCTGCCAGCTCTTGTTGGACGCTGGCAACACTACGAGGCCAAGGTTTACCAGCCTGGACCTTGGCTGGCAAGGCCTTGATTGCAGCAAGTGCGGCATCACGGCTGGCAAAGTTGCCGTAGGTAACGACGAACAGCGGCTTGCCCTGCAGGTTTTTCTTGAAGTAGCGATAGTCGCCACCCTGAGAATTGACATAGGCCTGAGCCGTCGCCTCAGAGCTGGTACCGAGGATCTGGACCACATAGTTGCTCGGCTTTTGCCCGGCATACCAGTTACCACCGGCGGCGGCCTTCGCGACTGGTTTCTCCGCCGGCTTTTCTACCGGTTTCGGCGCCGGCTTGGCTGCGGCGACCTGCACAGGGGCAGGCGCAGGCTTCACTGCAGGTGCAGGCGCAGGTGCAACCGGCTTGCTGGCAGCGGCGACCGGAGCTTGCTGAGCGTGTGCAGCCGGTTGCACCTGAGTAGACGCTACCGGTTGGGCAGGTGTCGGTGCAGGGCCAGCGGGAACACCAGCAGGGGGTGCGATGGTCGTCACCGTAGGCGGCTGCAATGCAGTTTCGCCAGCAGGCGTACTTTCATCACCGTCCCCCATGCCCGCCGCTTCAGCCAGCGGACCACGCATCACCGGTTGAGACTGCCCCACCAGTGGCAATGGCATAGGCTGCGAGGAGCCAGCAAATTCGATGGCCGGGCCACCATTGTTGGACTGGGCAGTGCTTGGCTGCCCCTGGCCCAATGGCAGCTGTGCCTGCTCTGCAGGCGCTCCGGGAGGCGTCTGGTCGCCCTTCTTGGGCATCAACACCGCCGCTGCAACGGCGACCACTACCACAGCAGACAACGCCAGTACGTGCTTCTTAGGCATTTTGAACCCCATTGATGGTCGCTTCGCCGTCGTGCGGCTGGCAATCATGGCTTCGATCAAGGCATCCCGGGCAACCTGGTTGATTACGCCAGGCCAACCCTCCGAATGCTCGTGAATATCGGCGATCTGCTCACTGGTCAGCACATTGAGGCCACTTCCGGCACCTTCCAGGCGTTGCTCCAGGTACTCCCGGGTTTCATCCTCGCTGTAAGGCTGCAGCTCAATGATGTGGAAGCGCTCCTGCTCGGCATTCAGCGCATCCAGCCCGGCGATCAGTGACGGCTCACCGAACAGGAACACGTGCGGACGCCCCTCAGGAGTGCCCGCAGCCAGTTCCAGCAAGGCTTGGAGTGCCGACTCGTCGAGTTGTTCCGCATCATCGACCAGCAAATAGACTTCCTGCCCGGTCAGCGCCAACTGCACCACCTGAGCGAGAATCTCTGGAACCTCGGCCTTGGCCAGGTTCAACGACTGGGCGACTTGCCCCAGCACACTGGCGGCATCGCTGGCCCCACGTGCCGAGACCACAATGCTCTGTACGGACTGTTTGTTGGTACTGGCGACCAGGGCTTGGCGCAGCAAGGTCTTGCCGCTGCCCAGTGGCCCGGTGACCACCAGCAATAGTTGACTGTAACGCGCCAGGTGATGGAGCTGGCCCAACACCGGCTTGCGCTGGGCCGGGAAGAATTTGAAACCAGGCACCCGCGCAGCGAAGGGGTCGTGGCTCAACTGGTAATGGCCGAGAAAGGCCTCGTCGGCATGCAAACTAGTCATCGAACTCTTATCAACCTCAAAGCTGGGCCACGATCGCGCGGTAATCCGCGTCCAGCGTGGCCTGAAGAATCTCTCTTGGATAGTCGTCGGTAACCACGGCCTCACCCAACTGGCGCAACAGCACCAGCCGCAGGCGACCGTCGAGTACCTTTTTGTCGACTGCCATATGCTCCATGAAATGCGCCGGGGTCATTTCCTGTGGAGGCACCACCGGCAGGCCTGCGCGTTGAAACAGGCGGATGGCCCGATCTCGGGCCTGCTGACTGATCCAGCCCAGACGCATGGACATTTCCAGCGCCATGACTGTGCCAGCGGCAACGGCTTCACCGTGCAACCAGACACCATAGCCCATATGAGTCTCGATCGCATGACCGAAGGTATGTCCCAGGTTCAGCGTGGCGCGCACGCCGGACTCACGCTCATCAGCGCCGACCACGGCGGCCTTGGCCGCGCAGGAGCGCTGAATGGCAACGGTAAGCGCGGCTTGATCAAGCCGGCGCAGGGCATCGACATTCGCTTCCAGCCAGCCCAGGAACGGCTCATCGCAGATCAGGCCGTACTTGATGACTTCCGCCAGACCTGCCGACAGTTCGCGAGCCGGCAGTGTATTCAGGCTGGTGGTATCGATCAGCACTGCATTGGGCTGATAGAACGCACCGACCATGTTCTTGCCCAACGGATGGTTGATACCGGTCTTGCCGCCCACCGAGGAGTCGACCTGCGACAGGAGCGTGGTCGGCACCTGGATGAAATCCACGCCACGCTGGTAGCACGCCGCCGCAAAACCGGCCATATCGCCGATCACACCGCCGCCAAGGGCGATAATGGTGGTCCGACGATCATGACGCGCGGTCAGCAGGGCATCGAAAATCAGCTGCAGGGTTTCCCAGTTCTTGAAGGCTTCGCCATCCGGCAATACCACTGGCAGCACTGAAAAAGCGCCCAATGTACGGGTCAGGCGCTCCAGATAAAGGGGGGCAACGGTCTCGTTGGAAACGATGGCAACCTGCCGACCCGCTATGTGCGGCGCCAGCAACTCGGGCTGATCCAGCAAGCCCTCACCAATGTAGATCGGATAGCTACGTTCACCCAACTCGACCTTAAGTGTCTGCATGTTTCCCCACAATGAACTAGGGCGCGGGAGCAATAGCGCGGCCCGCGCAGTAACGAGGTGCCCTGTCACGGCATGACTGGCCGCCGAGGATAGCCTAACGGGGCGGCAACTTCTCCAGGCGCTCGAGAATATCCAGCACCACCATGCGCGGCGGCCGTTCGTCGGTTTCGACGACCAGATCGGCGATCTCCCGGTACAGCGGATCGCGCAGCTCCAGCAAGGCACGCAAGGTCGCAGCAGGATCGGCGGTACGCAACAACGGTCGATTGCGGTCACGCGCGGTGCGCCCGACTTGCTGTTCAACCGAGGCATGCAGGTAAACCACTCGCCCACCGGCATGCAATGCCCGGCGATTGGCTTCACGCATCACGGCACCACCGCCGGTTGCAAGCACAACGCCATCGGCCTCGCACAGCTCGGCGATCATCGCCTGCTCACGATCACGAAATCCCGGCTCGCCTTCCTTGTCGAAGATCCATGGGATATTGGCGCCCGTACGCAGCTCGATTTCCTTATCGGAATCCTTGAACGGCAGACGCAGCTCTTTGGCAAGCAGACGGCCAATGGTGCTTTTGCCAGCACCCATCGGCCCAACAAGTATCAAATTTCGCACAGAATCAACGACTCACAGCAATCGCCTGGTCACTCATGATACGCGGAGTCAGGAAGACCAGCAGCTCAGATTTTTTTTCTTGTACGACATCGCGCTTAAACAGCCGCCCAACATACGGCACATCGCCCAAAAATGGCACCTTATCCACCACTTTACTTTGCACCGTCGAATACACCCCGCCAATCACGATGGTCTCCCCATCACCCACCTGAACCTTGGCGTTGACCTCATTCTTCCGTATCGGCGGCACCTGAGCCTGGGCATTGAGGTAATCAGGCTCATCCTTGGTCACCTTGACGGCCATCACCACACGGTTGTCCGCCATGATCTGCGGCGTCACTTCAAGTGACAGGGACGCCTCGCGAAAGGTGATCGAGGTGGTGCCATTGGCGCCCGACTCCTGATAAGGCACCTCGGTCCCCTTGAGGATCCGTGCAGTTTCTCGGTCAGCAGTCACCACCTTGGGCTGCGAGATGATCTCCCCGTTACCGGATTTTTCCATCGCAGTGAGCTCAAGGTCCAGCAATTGGCTGTCACGAACCAGCCCCAAGCCGATGCCCGAGCTCGCCCGTTCCGCCCCAAGGTCGACAAAAGGCCGCCCCACCTCACCCGGCCCGTAGAGCGCCACGCCAGCGCCCAGGCTCAACTCGCCACCCCAGCGAATGCCAAAACTTTTCTCGTAGTCGACATTGGCCTCAACGATCCTTGCCTCGATCAGCACCTGACGCACAGGCACGTCCAGTTGCGCGACGAGCTGGCGCAACGCGTCAAGGCGCGCCGAAGTCTGGCTCGCGAGAATCGTGTTGGTGCGTTCATCAATCACGATCGCACCGCGCTCAGCGCCTGCTGCATCCCCTGTGAACAAGCCCAGGTAGAGCTCAGCGATATCTGCCGCCCTGGCATGCGTGACCTGCAACACCTCACGCTGCAATGTCGCCAGCCCCGCCAATTCTTCCAGCGGTGCCACCATCAGCACATTACCGTCCAGACGCCTGCCAAGCCCCTTGCTGCGTAACACCAGGTCCAACGCGTGATCCCAAGGCACGTCCTGCAAGCGCAGGGTGACAGTGCCCTGCACCGCATCGCTGGTTACCAGATTCAGCTCGGTGAAATCGGCCAGCACCTGCAACACCGAACGCACCTCGACATCCTGAAAGTTCAGCGACAATGGCTCTCCAACATAAGGACCTGTCGATACAGCCGCGCGCAGATCTGTGTCTGCCATGACTAAAAACAACACCCCAAACACCCAACACCGCTTGCTCATCCATGACCTCCAGTGTCAGCGACCGTCTCCTCGGTCTGCCTGCTTCAACACAAGGGTTCGGGGTCGCTCAAGCCAGCCCCTGCCCTCAATGAACACTTGCTCGACAAGCTCCACTTGATGCTCGCTGATGGCCACGACGCGTCCGTGATCAGGCCCCAAGCGATCCTCCAACTGAATACGGTGTATCGAACCCGCCCCTCTTAACAGAGCCACTCTCCCCTGTCGGCCGCGCAGGCTGCCGACCATTTCAAACTGCTCAAGCGCAAGCCGCTCAAGCAGCGTGCGCGACTCAAGTGGCTCAACGGCAGCAAACGGATCATGTGGCAGTGGCGCTGAAGCGTCGGCGAGCACCGGCAACGTGGCAGGTTCCAGCGCCTGAGACTGATCGCCAGCACGATAGGTACTGGCAAGCAGGCGCAGCTGCAGTTGCCCCGGTGCCTTCGCCTCCGCCGGGGCCAGTTGCAACGACGTCAAGGTGACGATACGGGACAGCCCGGCCAGACCGGCGAGCAAGGCCGTCAGTTGTGGATAAGCGCCTATGGCGTTCAATTCCAGCGGCTGTTCGACAAAATAGGCATGAGGCACCTCATCAAGCAGCTTGAACTGCTCGACCCAAAGCCCGTCGCCCAGCCGCGCGACATCCTCCAGCAACCGTGCAGCATCGCCCTGCTGCAACCGCTGCCTTGCAGACTCAAGACGGTGCTGCAAGGCATCGATCTGCTGGTGATAGCCCTCCGAAAGCGCGGCCTGCACCGACTTTTCGGCAATTTCGCCCCTGAGCGCTACCTCTCGGCCCATGGAGCGCTCAAGATCCAGCAGCCCGTCACGTACCTGAACCCCGTAGCCTAACCCTGTCACGGCAGCCAAGGAGGCTGCCAGCAGCGCGGCCTTCGCCCGCCAGGACCAACTGCCCAGCACGCCCCACTCCAAACCGGCAAGCATTGCCAGCCGGCTCATGGCGCAGGCTCCGAATCAGCCAACTGCACGCCCACCAGCAGTTGAAAGGCCACCCCCGTTCCGCTCGACTGCACATCCTGCAGCTCAGGCCTCTGCAAGCCCGGTACGGTGCCAAGGTTACGCAGGAAGCGGGCAACCGCTGCACTTGAAGGGGCCAACCCCGAGACGTTCAACTGCGCAGCCTCAAAGAGCAATCCGGTAAGCTGTACACCCTGCGGCACGGCGTAAACCAAACGTTCAAGCACGTCGAATCCCTGGCCCTCCTGCAGCACCTCAACGTCCTGTAACTGCTCCAGCAAGGCATCACGTTGCTCTGCCAGATCGGACAGGCGGGCGATCAACTCATCAAGCTGCTCACTGTCTTGTTGCAACCCTGCATTGCGCGCCTCCTGTCCGCTTAGCCGCCGCTCGACTGCACGATCCACCAGGTACACGCCTGCGCCTCCCAGCACGAGCGTTGCAACCAGCATTGCCTGCAACTGCTTGCCCCGTGCCTGGCGCCTGGCCTCGCGCCACGGCAGCAGGTTGACCCGCCGCATCAGTCAAAGCTCCTGCGCGCAAGGCCGCTGGCAATCGCCAGGCAAGGCGCCGCTGCACGCAATGCGCCATCCCGCACACCGAGCATGCCGTCAAAGGGGTCAAGCACCGAGCAGGCAATACCCAACCTCGGCTGCAACTGCTCGGCAAGCGCCGCAGTGGCACCAGTACCCGCCAACAGCAACTGCTCCGGCATTGATCCGCGGCCACGCTCCAGGCTATCCAGCAACCAGTGGTCGAGCGCACGCACAATGGACTCCAACTGCAGGGCCGCATCCCCGCCCCGTAATTCGTCCCGACGGTGTTCACCGGCCTCGCGCAGGTGATGAAAGACAAGATGGTCTGTCTCGACCACTAGCACCGCAGACACCTCACCTGACGCCCGACAGGCAACCCGCCGCAAGGCATGGCTGTCGATATCGACAACCTGTGGGCACAGGCCAGCCAGCGCCAGGACCTCCTCGATCACCTCCAGCGCATCCCAGCGGCATACCGCCACCGCCACATCGAGCGCGCCCGGCGCCTGCGCATTGACACCCATCACTTGAAAGTCGATGGCTGCGTCATCGAGCGGGTAAGGGATGCTGCCTGCAAGCTCGTCAGACAAACGGTCAGCCATTTCGGCCTCACCGAGCCCACGCGGCAACGTCACCTCACAACACATGACCGCCGATGCCGGCAGCGACAGTGCGGCATCAACCGCTGTAGCGCCACTGCGCCTGAATGCCTGGGCCAACGCCGCTGCGATCAGGTCAAGCGCCACCATGCGCCCATCGATCACCGCCCCAGCAGCCAGTGGCTCAATCGCCCAGGCGCGCACCGCACAACCGCCCCCACGACGCTCCAGTTGCACCAGGCGTACGGCAGTAGCGACAATTTCAATACCCAAAAGTGAACCGGCATCCTTGCCGAAACGTCCAAACATTGGCTTTCCCTATTTTTATAGTCACCATTCACCGCGCAGCGCTTGCGCCAGCGGCAATCGAGCACCTTGACAAGGGCTCGCGTAACGCGCCGAGGTGAAATTTGCTTATAATGCCCAGCGTTTTTTGACGTCTGCCGGGCCTGTGCTCAACTCACTCCTCTACCTGGACACCCCAAAGCCTTGATACGCCTGCTGAAGTTCTTCTGGTGGTCTTTCGTCGCAGTCATTTGTGCGCTCGTACTCGGTCTGAGCGGCGCGTTTCTGTATCTTAGCCCCAGCTTGCCCTCGGTAGAGGCCCTCAGAAGCATCCAGTTGCAGATCCCCCTGCGGGTCTACAGCAGTGACGGCAAGCTCATCGCCGAGTTTGGCGAAATGCGTCGTTCACCCATCCGTTTTGCCGACATTCCGCCGCATTTCATCCAGGCATTGCTGGCTGCCGAAGACGACAACTTCGCCAATCACTACGGGGTCGACCCGAGCAGCCTGATGCGCGCTGCAACACAATTGATCAAGTCGGGCCACATCCAGAGTGGCGGCAGCACCATCACCATGCAGGTGGCGAAGAACTTCTTCCTGAGCAGCGAGCGCAGCTTCTCGCGCAAGACCAACGAAATTCTCCTGGCCCTGCAGATCGAGCGCGAACTGACCAAAGATGAAATCCTTGAGCTGTACGTGAACAAGATCTACCTGGGTAACCGCGCCTACGGCATTGAAGCCGCAGCCCAGGTTTACTACGGCAAATCGATTCGTGACGTAAGCCTGGCGCAAATGGCGATGATCGCCGGCCTGCCCAAGGCGCCCTCGCGCTTCAACCCGCTGGCCAATCCGGTACGCGCCAAAGAGCGCCGCGACTGGATCCTCGGCCGTATGTACAAGCTTGGCAAAATCGACGAAGCCAGCTACCTGAGCGCGTTGGCTGAGCCGATCAACGCCAGCTACCACGTACCGACCCCCGAAGTGAACGCGCCCTACATCGCCGAGATGGCCCGCGCCGAGATGGTTGGCCGCTACGGCAGCGACGCCTACACAGAAGGTTTCCGGGTGACGGTTACCGTCCCTAGCGACCTCCAGGAAATGGCCAACAATGCCGTACTGGAAGGGCTGCTCGCCTATGACCAACGTCACGGCTACCGCGGACCGGAATCGCGCCTGCCCGGTAAAACCCGAGCGGCATGGCTGCAGGAACTGAACAAGCAACGACCACTGGGAGGCCTGGAGCCGGCCATCGTGACCCAGGTTGACAAGAGCGGCCTGCATGTCCTGACCCGCACCGGTGAAGAGCTTCCGGTTGCCTGGGACAGCATGAAATGGGCCCGCCCATTCCTCAGCACCAACAGCCAGGGCCGCAGCCCACAACAACCTGCAGATGTTGCCCAGATCGGCGACCTGATCCGGGTGCAACGCCTGAGCAGCGGCATCCTGAAGTTCAGCCAGGTACCCACAGCGCAGAGCGCACTGGTCTCGCTCGACCCCCACAGCGGCGCTATCCGCGCACTGGTCGGCGGGTTCTCCTTCGAGCAGAGCAACTACAACCGCGCCATGCAAGCCAAGCGTCAGCCAGGCTCAAGCTTCAAGCCATTCATCTACAGTGCTGCACTGGATAACGGCTACACCGCCGCCAGCCTGGTCAACGATGCCCCTATCGTGTTTGTCGACGAGTACCTGGACAAGGTCTGGCGCCCGAAGAACGACACCAACACCTTCCTTGGCCCGATCCGCCTGCGTGAGGCACTGTACAAGTCGCGCAACATGGTTTCGATCCGCCTGCTGCAGAGCATGGGCGTCGACACCACGATCGACTACATCACCAAGTTTGGCTTCAACAAACAGGACCTGCCACGCAACCTGTCGCTGGCCCTGGGCACGGCAACCCTGACCCCGATGGAGATCGCCACCGGCTGGAGCACCTTTGCCAACGGCGGCTACAAGATCGCCCCGTACCTGATCGAGCGCATCGAGAGCCGTAACGGCGAAACACTGTTCACTGCCAACCCGGCGCGCGTGCCGCAAGGTAATGAAGACCAGAACGGCATTGCCGCCCCCGAAGCCGGGCCAATCAGCGTCGATACCGCCAACCCTACGACCATGGTGCAAGCGCCAGTGATCGCGCCACGTATAATCGATGGCCGCACCGCGTACATCCTTACCAGCATGCTGGAAGACGTGATCAAGCGTGGCACCGGGCGCAGGGCGATGGTTCTGGGGCGAACCGACCTAGCCGGCAAGACAGGCACCACCAACGAAGCCAAGGATGCCTGGTTCTCTGGCTACAACGCCGACTACACCACCACGGTGTGGACGGGCTTCGACCAGCCCGAGACCCTCGGCCATCGCGAGTATGGCGGCACGGTAGCCCTGCCGATCTGGATCAACTTCATGGGCGCAGCGCTGAAGGACAAACCTGCGCACAGCCTGGCAGAGCCGGAGGGCATCCTCAGCCTGCGAATTGACCCGGCCAGTGGTCGTGCAGCGACACCTAGCACGCCAAACGCCTACTTTGAACTGTTCAAGGCTGAAGACTCACCGCCGTCAGTCAACGAACTGGGCAACAGCAACCTGCCGGGCAGCCCGCTGCCCGCAGATGAAGCGGCTCCGATCGACCTGTTCTGACGCCATAGCAACCGTACTCCTACACCGCAGGAGTACGGCTCTTGCAGGCGACGGCGTCATCGTTGGGGTACAAGCCCTATCGCGGCGCCTGCATCGCAGGCAAGCCTGATCCTACAGAGATGCACTGTTCTGCGCGGATTCCTGTGGGAGTTGGCTTGCCAACGATGCAGGCGCCGTGGCCTCGCTGGCACCGCGCCGATGCCATCGCAGGCAAGCCTGCCCCTACAGGTGCGGGATGCAGGCTTGCCCGCGATGGCTTCTACGGCGCACAAAAAAAGCCCCGGTGCTCACGCGCCGGGGCTTTTTGCTGGAGCGCTACAACGGCTTAGCCGTTGAACACGTCATCCACGCTTTTCAGCGGGTAGTTCTTCGGATACGGCAGGGTTGCTACACCAGTCTCGATCGCAGCCTTGGCCACAGCATCGGAGATCACGGTGATCAGGCGAGCATCCATTGGCTTCGGAATGATGTACTCACGACCGAACTCCAGCGCGATACCGCCGTAGGCGTCGCACACTTCCTTCGGCACTGGCAGCTTGGCCAGCTCACGCAGGGCGTTGGCAGCAGCGATCTTCATCTCTTCGTTGATGCGCTTGGCGCGAACGTCCAGGGCACCACGGAAGATGAACGGGAAGCCCAGTACGTTGTTGACCTGGTTCGGGTAGTCCGAACGGCCGGTGGCCATGATCACATCGTTACGGGTGGCGTGAGCCAGTTCCGGCGAGATCTCTGGATCCGGGTTGGAGCAGGCGAACACGATCGGGTTGGCCGCCATGCGCTTGAGGTCTTCAGCGCTCAGCAGGTTCGGGCCGGACAGGCCTACGAACACGTCAGCGCCTTCCAGCGCTTCGGACAGGGTGCGCTTCTCGGTAGCGTGAGCGAACACCGCCTTGTACTGGTTCAGGTCGTCACGGCCAGCGTGGATAACGCCAGTACGGTCAACCATGAAGATGTTTTCGATCTGCGCACCCATGCTCACCAGCAGCTTCATGCAGGAGATGGCAGCAGCGCCGGCGCCCAGGCAGACGATTTTCGCCTCGCCCAAGGTTTTGCCAGCGATTTCCAGGGCGTTGATCATGCCCGCAGCGGTCACGATCGCAGTACCGTGCTGGTCATCGTGGAATACCGGGATGTCGCACTGCTCGATCAGAGCACGTTCGATCTCAAAGCACTCTGGCGCCTTGATGTCTTCCAGGTTGATACCACCGAAGGTGATGGAGATACGCTTGACGGTGTCGATGAACGCCTGTGGGCTTTCCGAGTCGACTTCGATGTCGAACACATCGATACCGGCGAAACGCTTGAACAGAACACCCTTGCCTTCCATGACAGGCTTGGAAGCCAGAGGGCCCAGGTTACCCAGGCCGAGGATGGCAGTGCCGTCGGAAATGACTGCTACCAGATTGCCCTTGCCGGTGTACTTGTAGGCCAGCTCTGGATCGCGAGCGATTTCACGTACCGGCTCGGCGACGCCCGGGCTGTAGGCCAGGGCCAGGTCGCGAGCAGTCGCAGTAGGCTTGGTGAGCTCGACGCTCAGTTTCCCCGGACGAGGCTGAGCATGGTATTCGAGAGCGGCAGTTTTCAAATCTGACATGATGGGCATTCCGCTTTTACTGTTCTGACGAGCCGCCGAGGATACGCAAAGAGCAAGGGGCCGACAAGACTGCCCGGTCACTAGTGTCAAGGCCTTTAACCTACGACTTTCCGCCAAGAGCCGCGTCCTGCAAGGCTTTCAGTGTGTACAATTTATTTTAAAAATGTCCACAATTTTTACTTAATCAACCCGCTCGAGCATGCTTGGGTCAGTCAGCGGCAGCAACCAACGCGCCTGCCCCGATTTCAGCCCGCCTTTGCGGGAACGATCCAGCACCCAACCCCGTGCTTCGACCTGACGCCCCTTGAGCCCCTCAAAAAAGGACGATGGGAAGTCACCCTGCAAGCGTGGGCTGACCTGAAGCACCAACCCTTCGTCGATTTCGGTCCAGACGCCGCCGCGGTTACGCTCAATGCCCCGAACCCGGCCAGTAATCAGCGCAAAGCCCGACTGTTCGATCTGCCCGGCAGTACGCACTGCAGGTGCGCGCCAAAGCCCGAGCCCTGCCTTGCGAGCCACTCGCTCGGCGTCCTGCTGGCACGCTACCAGCGCCACGTTAGGCGCCACTGCCACGCGATAGCCCAGGCCTTCAGCCAACAACTGCGCCTCAATATTGTCGCCATTGCGTGTGTAGATATGTGCAAGTGTACGCCCATACTTGTCGCGACCTTGCACGCCGGGCTGCAGGCCAATACGCCCGCCACTGGCCTTGACCAACGCTTGCAGGCGTTGCCGGGCAGCGTCGGCAAACGGTTCACTGCTGCGGCCTTTGCGACCGATTTCCGGGGCATTTACCCCAATCAGGCGCACGCTGCGCCCATCCTCCAGACGCACGGTATCGCCATCGACCACCTGCGTGACGCTAACCGACTGTACGCTGGCCGGGGCAGGACAGAACGCCAAGGCGACGCCCTGCCAAATCGCGCCCATAAAAAAGGCGCCCACGAGGGACGCCTTCTTCAGCAGCATTGACAGGCCCACAGGGGCTAGCCTTGCGCGCAATCTTACTTCTTGGCACCGAACATGCCGAAGCGATCGGCGAACTTCTGTACGCGGCCGCCAGTGTCCAGTACTTTTTGCTTACCGGTGTAGAACGGGTGGCACAGCGAGCACACGTCGAGGCTCAGTGGCTTGCACAGAGTCGAACGGGTTTCGATGACAGCGCCGCAGCTGCAGGTGGCAGTAACGGCTTCGTATGTTGGATGAATTTCTGGCTTCATGGTCACTTCCTCGACTGCGTGCCGCCATCCAACACCATTGTTGAATACCGCACGTAATTAGGCGGCGAATAATACCAGAGCCGACGGTCGACGCAAGTTGTCGCTTGCACCGGCGGTCGTCTGCTAGGCTCGGCGGTTCAGGAATCCCCCTTCAGAGAAATTACCGCGTGTCCGACGTCATTCTGCGCCTTGCTCTGCCCTCGCCCCTGCGGCGACTGTTCGACTACAGGGCCCCAGCGAGCATGGCCCGCGTCGAACTGACACCCGGCATGCGCATTCGGGTGCCATTCGGTCGGCGCGAAATGATCGGCATCCTGGTGGAGGTCTGCGACCACAGTGACGTCCCAGCCGACAAGCTCAAGCCCGCCATCGCGCTGCTCGATCCGGTCTCTCCACTGCCGCCAGCCTTCTTCAAGCTGTGCCTGTGGACCGCGCAGTACTACCAGCACAGCCTGGGCGACACCTTCAGCTGGGCGCTGCCGGTGTTTCTGCGCCAGGGTGAACCGGCCGAAGCGCGGCAGGAGCGCTTCTGGCAGATTGCACCTGGCGCACGCCTGGACGACCCGCGCATTGCCCGGGC
This sequence comes from Pseudomonas sp. AL 58, assembly GCF_036348395.1. Lineage (NCBI taxonomy): Bacteria > Pseudomonadati > Pseudomonadota > Gammaproteobacteria > Pseudomonadales > Pseudomonadaceae > Pseudomonas > Pseudomonas sp. AL 58. The sequence continues at coordinate 171,960 of NZ_JAZBQR010000003.1, read as the reverse complement.
ACCACGCCAACGTGAAGCATTGTCGACCCTGGCCCAGCACCCGCACGGCGTCGCCCACGGCCTGCTCGGCAAACTGGGCCTGAACAAAGACAGCCTTGACCTGCTGCTGAGCAAAGAACTGGTGCAGGTTGAAGTACGCCGCCATGCGCCGCAACAGCGCCATGAGCATTGGCTGGCGCAACCGGAACTGCCGCTCAACGAGGAACAGCACGCCGCCTTCAACGCCGTGCGAGCCGGTTTCGACAGCTTCCACGCCTTCCTCCTTGCTGGTGTCACCGGCAGCGGCAAGACCGAGGTTTACCTGCAACTGATCCGTGAAGCCCTGGAAGCCGGCAAACAGGCGCTGATTCTGATCCCCGAGATCAACCTTGGCCCACAGACCCTGGCCCGCTTCGAGCAGCGCTTCAATGCCCGCATCGCCTTATTGCACTCCGCGGTCAACGATCGCGAACGCCTGGATGCCTGGCTGGCGGCCCGCGATGGCGAGGCCGACATCATCATCGGCACCCGTTCAGCCCTGTTCACCCCCATGAAGAACCCGGGGCTGATCATCATTGATGAAGAGCATGACGGCTCCTATAAACAGCAAGAAGGCCTGCGTTACCACGCACGCGACCTGGCACTGGTACGCGCTCGCCAGGAAAACATCCCGATCGTGCTGGGCTCCGCCACGCCATCGCTGGAAAGCCTGCACAATGCCTACACGGGTCGCTACGGCCTGCTGCGCCTGAACCACCGCGCCGGAGGTGCCCAGGCACCGCGTTTTCTGCGTCTGGACGTCAAGAGTCGCCCACTGGACAGCGGCATCAGCGGCCCGATGCAACAAGCCATCGGCCAGACACTCGCAGCGGGGCAGCAGGTACTGGTGTTCCTCAACCGCCGAGGCTTTGCCCCGACATTGCTCTGCCATGATTGCGGCTGGATGTCCGAGTGCCCGCGCTGCGATGCGCGGATGACCGTTCACCAGCGCTCCGGCGAGTTGCGCTGCCACCATTGCGGCTATGACGAGCGCGTGCCACGCCAGTGCCCACAATGCAACAAGGTCGACCTGCGCCCGGTCGGCGCCGGCACCGAGCGCGCCGAAGAACGCCTGAGCATCCTGTTCCCGGACTACCCGGTGCTACGCGTCGACCGCGACAGCACCTCGCGCAAGGATGCGATGAACCAGTTGTTTGCCACCATCCAGCGCGGTCAGCCGTGCATTCTGGTCGGCACCCAGATGCTGGCCAAGGGTCACCACTTCCCGAGGGTCACGCTGGTTGCCATTCTCGATGCCGATGGTGGACTGTTTTCCGGCGATTTCCGCGCCAGCGAGCGCATGGCCCAGTTGATCGTTCAAGTTGCGGGCCGCGCAGGGCGCGCAGAAGAGCCCGGCAGAGTCATTATCCAGACTCACCTGGCCGACCATCCACTGCTGGTGCAACTGACCGAACAAGGCTACTTCGCCTTTGCCGAGCAGGCCCTGAGCGAGCGCCGTGCAGCTGGCCTGCCACCCTTCGCACACCTTGCCCTACTGCGCGCCGAAGCCCACAAGCCGGGGCAGGCCGAGGGCTTTCTCGATGAAGCCTGCGCCGCCGCCGAACAACTGCTGGCCGAGCACAACCTGCATGGCATCGAGCTGCTCGGGCCAGTACCTGCGCCAATGGAGCGTCGGGCCGGTCGTTACCGCGCACAGTTGCTGCTGCAGGCCAACGCACGCGCGCCGCTGCATCGGCTGATCAATGCCTGGCTGCTATTGTTGGAACACATGCCCAGCGGGCGGCAGGTACGCTGGTCGCTGGATGTGGACCCGGTCGACCTCTACTGACCCATCCGGCCTCATCGTCAACGAGGCCGGTTTGAGTACGTATTGCAGAGGATCGAACGCAAGACAGCCCCAAAGGTTGGCAAGCTCGTGCCAGCAACGGATAATGTTCAGTTTTTCCACCTGCGCATCCAAGCGCCGCCGCGCTTGCGGTCGAAAGAGAATCCCATGAAAGACACCATTCGCCAGCTGATCCAGCAAGCCCTCACCCAACTCGTCACCGACGGTGTGCTGCCTGAAGGGCTTACGCCGGCGATCCAGGTGGAAAACGCCCGGGACAAGACCCACGGCGACTTCGCCAGCAATATCGCGATGATGCTGGCCAAGCCGGCCGGCATGAAGCCACGCGACCTAGCCGAAAAAATCATCGCGGCCCTGCCCGCCGATGCCCAGGTCAGCAAAGTGGAAATCGCCGGCCCCGGCTTCCTGAACTTCTTCCAGAATACCCAGGCCCTGGCGTCACGCCTCGACGCCGCGCTGGCCGACAGCAAACTTGGCGTACAGAAAGCCGGCCCACAACAGAAAGTGGTCGTTGACCTGTCGGCACCCAACCTGGCCAAAGAGATGCACGTTGGCCACCTGCGCTCGACCATCATCGGCGATGCCGTCGCCCGCGTACTCGAGTTCCTCGGCGACAACGTGATCCGGCAGAACCACGTCGGCGACTGGGGCACCCAGTTCGGCATGCTGATGGCCTATCTGGAAGAAAACCCGATCACCAGCGACGAGCTGTCGGACCTGGAAAACTTCTACCGCGCCGCGAAAAAGCGCTTCGACGAGTCCGAAGCCTTCGCCGACCGCGCGCGCGGCCTGGTGGTCAAGCTGCAAGCCGGTGATGCCGAATGCCTGAAGCTGTGGACCCGCTTCAAGGACATCTCGCTGTCGCACTGCCAGAAGACCTACGAGCAGCTCAACGTCAAACTGACCATGGCTGACGTCATGGGCGAAAGCGCCTACAACGACGACCTGATCAACGTGGTCAACGACCTCAAGGCCAAGGGCCTGCTGGTCGAAAGCAACGGTGCCCAGTGCGTATTCCTCGAAGAGTACAAGACCGCCGACGGCGACCCACTGCCGGTGATCGTGCAGAAGGCCGATGGCGGCTACCTGTACGCGACCACTGACCTGGCAGCCGTGCGCTACCGCAGCAACGTCCTCAAGGCCGACCGCGCCCTGTATTTCGTTGACCAGCGCCAGGCACTGCACTTCCAGCAGGTGTTCGAAGTCGCCCGCCGCGCTGGCTTCGTCGGTAACGACATGATCATGGAGCACATGGGCTTCGGCACCATGAACGGCGCCGATGGCCGCCCGTTCAAGACCCGCGACGGCGGCACGGTCAAGCTGATCGACCTGCTCACCGAAGCCAAGGAACGTGCGTACACCCTGGTCAAGGAAAAGAACCCGCAACTGGCGGAAGATGAACTGCGCGCCATCGCCCAGGTTGTCGGTATCGACGCGGTGAAATACGCCGACCTGTCCAAGCACCGCACCAGCGACTACAGCTTCAACTTCGACCTGATGCTCAACTTCGAAGGCAACACCGCGCCGTACCTGCTGTACGCCTACACCCGCGTGGCGGGCGTATTCCGCAAGCTGGGCAAGGACTTCAGCGAAGTTGACGGCCATATCACCCTGCAAGCCGCCCAGGAACACGACCTCGCGGCACGCTTGGCGCAATTCGGCGAAACCCTGAACAACGTTGCTGAAAAAGGTACGCCGCACGTGCTTTGCAGCTACCTGTACGACGTCGCCGGCCTGTTCTCCAGCTTCTATGAGAACTGCCCGATCCTGGCCGCCGAAACGGCCGAACAGCAACAGAGCCGCCTGCGCCTGGCCGCACTGACCGGTCGCACCCTCAAGCAGGGCCTGGAACTGCTGGGCCTGGAAACCCTGGAGCGCATGTAAGGTGGCAGCCAAGAAAAAGCCCGCTCCCAAGCGCGGCGCCAGCCGCTATCAGGCGCCGGAGAAGAAGCCGATCCCCGGCTGGCTGTGGCTGGCTGTCGGCCTGACCGTGGGCGCATTCATTGTCTTTCTGATGAAGCTTGATCCGAGCACCGACGAGGTCAAGCGGAGCAAGCCCGAACAGCAGAAAGCCGAGCGCGCTGCCGAAGCGAACAAGACACCGCCCAGCCCACAGCAACCGGTGAAGCCGAAATACGACTTCTACACCTTGCTGCCAGAGTCGGAAGTCATCGTGCCGCCGGAAGCCGTACCGGAGAAAACCCCGCCGGTACCCGCCCAGCCACAGCAGCCGGTCACACCGGCTGAAGCCGCGAAGATCGACACTGCCAGGGCCCAGGCCGCACTGCTGGGGCAAACGCCGCCACCGCCACCTCCCGTGGTGAAACCAGCAGCGACCACCCAGTTCTTCCTGCAGGCCGGCTCGTTCCGCAAGCAGGCTGACGCCGACAAGGTCCGCGCGCAAATCATCCTGCTCGGCCAGGCCGTGCAGGTCGAGTCCGGCATGGTCCGCGACGAAACCTGGTACCGCGTGCTGGTGGGCCCGTTCAGCAACCGCGAACAATTGACCGTGGCCCAAAAGCAGTTGGCCGGTAGCGGCTTCAACAACCTGCTCTTGCAGCAGCGCCAAAACCGCCAGTAAGCCCTCTCGCCCAGCGGCGCCTTAGCGCCGTTGGGCGTTTCTCAGCGACACCTGGTCGTTCAGAGTCCAGAAGTCGTACAGCACGCCCACCAGAAACAGACCGCCCGTCACCAGGTAGATCAGGCCACTGATCCATTTGCCCTGGTACATGCGATGCACGCCAAACACCCCAAGAAACGTCAGCAGAACCCAGGCGATGTTGTAATCCAGCGGCCCGGAGTGAAAGCGCATGTCCGCTTCACGGTCCATCGACGGGATCAGGAACAGGTCGATCAACCAGCCGATGCCAAGCAACCCCAGGGTAAAGAACCAGATCGTGCCCGTGACCGGCTTGCCATAGTAAAAGCGGTGCGCACCGAGAAAACCGAAGCACCACAGCAGATAGCCGATAACCTTGCTGTGCGTGTCATGGAAGGGTGGGCTCTGTTGATAACTGTTCATTCGTAGCCTCAGCGGGTTATGTGAAAATTTTCTAAACAAAAATGTGACTTTTCAGTAGCAAGCCGACGTATGGTGCCGTCGAAATCGACCAACGGGGCAGATCCGCGCAAAAAAGCTGTTATAAAGTTGCGCGCTAACCAACAAGAGCCCTGCCTATGCGTCCCCTTTTCAAGACATGGCTGACTATTTGCCTATTATTGCCCCTGGCCGCCCACGCCACCAATCGTGAGCAACGTCTTCCTAATGGCTTCTCTGGCTATACCGCCAATGCCACCGGCGTACACGCCAACAAAGGTTCGGCATCCCCGATCCACTATGCCAACCGTAGTGCAAAACCGACAAAATCAACGGCCAACCTGTCGGCCAAGCAGAGCAGCGACGTGCTGAGCCGCGCCGTCAACGCGCTGGGCACCCCCTATCGCTGGGGTGGCAGCAGCCCAAGCAAAGGCTTCGACTGCAGCGGCCTGGTCAAGTACGCCTTCAACGATATCGATGAAGTCGACCTGCCTCGCACCTCCAACGCCATGGCCAGCGGCCACGGCATCAAGGTCGATAAAAAAGACCTGAAACCGGGCGACTTGCTGTTCTTCAATATCAAGAGCCGCAAGGTCAACCATGTTGCCATCTACCTGGGCAACGACCGCTTCATCCATGCGCCACGCACCGGCAAGCGCGTCAGCATTGATACGCTGAACAAGCCTTACTGGCAGAACCATTATGTGGTTGCAAAGCGCGTACTGCCCAAGGACCAGCAACAGCTGAACCTTGCCAAGCGCTAAAACCCACCGGGCGCGCATCCCACCGCCCGGCGCGTATCAGCACTGATCTCCCCCCTTGCCATCAGACCCTGCAGACAACTGTCCAGGGTCTGCATGCCCAGCGCCCCGCCGGTCTGGATTGCAGACTGGATTTGCACCACTTTCCCCTCCCTGATCAAATTGCGAATCGCCGGCGTCGCCAGCATGATCTCGTGCGCGGCTACCCGGCCACCACCGGGCTTGCGCACCAGCACCTGAGACACCACCGCCTGCAGGGACTCGGCCAGCATCGCACGTACCAATTGCTTTTCCTCGGCGGCAAATACATCGACGATCCGGTCAACGGTCTTCGCTGCCGAGCCCGTATGCAGGGTGGCCAGCACCAGATGCCCGGTTTCGGCCGCCGTCAGGGCCAGGCGAATCGTCTCCAGGTCCCTCAATTCCCCGAGCATGATCACATCCGGGTCCTGACGCAGGGCGGCCCGTAGCGCCGCCGCAAAACTGTGACTGTGACGCTGCACCTCACGCTGGCTGATCCGGCCACGCACCGGGCTGTGGATAAACTCGATCGGGTCTTCGACCGTGAGAATATGCAGGGCGCGCTCGCGGTTCAGGTGATCAATCAAGGCTGCCAGGGTGGTGGACTTTCCCGAGCCGGTGGGGCCGGTCACCAATACGAGCCCACTACGCAGTTCGGCGATTTGCCGGAAAACAGCACCCAGCCCCAACTCAGCCAGGCCACGTACCGATGAGGGGATCAACCGGAATACCGCCCCCACGCCCTGCAACTGCTCGAAGGCATTTACCCTGAAGCGCCCTACCCCCGCCATGGCAAAGGAGAAATCGAGATCCTGAAGGGTTTTGAAATCCTTTTTTTGCTGATCCGTCATGATTTGCGCGATCAACGCCCGCGCCTGATCAGGCTCAAGCGACGGTAAATCCAGTCGCAGCATCTCGCCATCCAGGCGGATCATTGGCACATCACCCGCCGCCAGGTGCAGGTCCGAGGCCCCCTCCTTGGCAGCAAGGGCCAGCAGTTCAGTCACATCCATAAGACTCCCCAAACACCGCCAAGCAGGTAGAATGCCGCAGACCCAAAGAGCCGCTGGCATCGATCATGTCCACCATAGCAGACAACATTTCCACCCTCGCCGAGCGCATCCACCGTGCCGCCGAGGCTGCCGGGCGAGATCCGGCCAGCATCAAGCTGCTGGCCGTGAGCAAAACCAAACCTGCCGCCGCCGTGCGCGAAGCCTTCGCTGCCGGCCTGCGCGACATGGGCGAGAACTACTTGCAGGAAGCCCTGGGCAAACAGGCCGAATTGACCGACCTGCCCTTGACCTGGCACTTCATCGGCCCCATTCAGTCGAACAAGACGCGCGCTATCGCCGAGCACTTCGACTGGGTACATTCCGTGGATCGCCTGAAAATCGCTCAACGCCTTTCCGAGCAGCGCCCTGAATCGCTGGAACCATTGAACATCTGTATTCAGGTCAATGTCAGTGGCGAAGACAGCAAGTCCGGCTGCACCCCGGAGGAACTGCCCGCGCTGGCCGCTGCTATCGCGGTGCTGCCACGGCTGAAGCTGCGTGGCTTGATGGCGATACCCGAGCCCACCGAAGACCGCACCGCGCAGGACGCAGCCTTTGCCAAGGTACGCGACCTGCAGGCCAGCCTGGGCTTGCCACTCGACACGTTATCCATGGGCATGAGCCACGACCTGGAGTCGGCGATTGCACAGGGTGCAACCTGGGTGCGCATCGGTACCGCGCTGTTTGGCGCCCGTGACTACGGCCAACCCTGACCCTGCTTTACTCACCTTTTTCGACAAGGACCTGACATGAGCAAGACTCGTATTGCCTTTATCGGTGCCGGCAACATGGCCGCCAGCCTGATCGGCGGCCTGCGCGCACAGGGCCTGGAGGCTGCGCAGATTCGCGCCAGCGACCCTGGCGCCGAACAACGCGCCAAAGTTCACGCCGAACACGGCATCGAGATGTTCGCCGACAATGCCGAGGCCATCGACGGCGCCGACGTGATCGTGCTGGCCGTCAAACCGCAGGCCATGAAAGCCGTTTGCCTGGCCCTGCAACCCAGCCTCAAGCCAAACCAGCTGGTCGTCTCGATTGCTGCCGGCATCACCTGCGCCAGCATGAACCAATGGCTTGGCGCCCAGCCGATCGTACGCTGCATGCCCAACACCCCAGCGCTACTGCGCCAGGGCGTCAGCGGCCTGTTCGCCACCGCTCAGGTCAGTGCCGAACAGCGCCAGCAGGCCGAACAACTGCTCTCGGCCGTAGGCATCGCACTGTGGCTGGAACAGGAACAGCAACTGGACGCCGTCACTGCCGTATCCGGCAGCGGCCCGGCCTACTTCTTTCTGCTGATCGAAGCCATGACTGCAGCCGGCGAGAAACTTGGCCTGCCACGTGAAACCGCAGCACGCCTGACCCTGCAGACCGCACTGGGTGCCGCGCAAATGGCAGTTACCAGTGATGTCGACGCAGCTGAATTGCGCCGTCGGGTGACCTCGCCAGCCGGCACCACGGAGGCGGCGATCAAGTCCTTCCAGGCTGATGGATTCGAAGCGCTGGTGGAAAAAGCGCTGGGCGCAGCTGCGCACCGCTCGGCCGAACTGGCCGAACAACTAGGCAACTAAGGAGCCGAAGATGATCGGACTGAACACCGCTGCAATCTACATTCTGCAGACCCTCGGCAGCCTGTTCCTGCTGGTCGTGATGCTGCGCTTCATCCTGCAGCTGGTTCGCGCAGACTTCTACAACCCGCTCAGCCAGTTTGCCGTACGCGCCACCCAGCCGCTGCTCAAACCGTTGCGCCGGATCATCCCCAGCCTGTTCGGCCTGGACATGTCGTCATTGTTGCTGGCACTGGCCGTGCAGCTGCTGCTGATGGGCCTGACCTTGTTGCTGGCCTACGGCACCACCGGCAACCCGGTACAGTTGCTGATCTGGTCGATCATTGGCGTCACCGCGCTGTTCTTGAAGATCTTCTTCTTCGCCCTGATCGTCAGCGTGATCCTGTCCTGGGTCGCACCGGGCAGCCACAACCCTGGTGCCGAACTGGTCAACCAGATCTGCGATCCGTTCCTGGCCCCGTTCCGTCGCCTGCTGCCAAACCTCGGCGGCCTGGATATTTCGCCGATCCTGGCGTTCATGGCGCTGAAACTGATCGACATGCTGGTCATCAACAACCTGGCAGCCATGACCGCAATGCCAGAGATCCTGCGCCTGCTGGTCTGATTTCAGGCCTGACGACACCACGCCCGCAGAGGCGGCCTTGCCGACGATGAATTCACAGGGCTTCGTCGGCAAGGCCAGCCATCTACCACGCGGCTTGCCCCCCACCCCAGCGGTCTTTAGACTTACGCCTCATTTAAGCGTGAGCAGGGTCGATGTCCACTGTCTTTCCCGAAGATTCGGTCGGTCTGGTAACACCGCAACTGGCGCACTTCAGCGATCCCCTGGCCCTGGCCTGCGGTCGTTCGCTGGCCGCCTACGACCTGATGTACGAAACCTACGGCACACTCAACAGCAGCGCGAGCAACGCCGTGCTGATCTGTCATGCCCTGTCGGGGCACCACCACGCGGCGGGCTACCACAGCGCCGACGACCGCAAGCCCGGATGGTGGGACAGTTGCATCGGCCCCGGCAAACCTATCGACACCAACCGTTTCTTCGTCGTCAGCCTGAACAACCTCGGCGGCTGTAACGGTTCCACCGGGCCAAGCAGCATAAACCCGGCGACCGGCAAGCCTTTTGGTGCCGAGTTCCCGGTGCTCACCGTGGAAGACTGGGTACACAGCCAGGCACGCCTGGCCGACCGGCTTGGCATCAGCACCTGGGCGGCGGTCGTTGGCGGCAGCCTCGGCGGCATGCAGGCGCTGCAGTGGACCATCAGTTACCCCGAGCGGGTACGCCACTGCCTGACCATCGCTTCGGCACCGAAACTCTCGGCACAGAACATCGCCTTCAACGAAGTGGCGCGCCAGGCCATCCTGTCCGACCCGGAATTCCACGGCGGTTACTTCCAGGAGCACGGGGTAATCCCCAAGCGCGGCCTGATGCTGGCGCGCATGGTCGGGCACATTACCTACCTGTCCGATGACTCGATGGGCGAGAAGTTTGGCCGCGAGCTGAAAAGCGACAAGCTCAACTACGACTTCCACAGCGTGGAATTCCAGGTTGAAAGCTACCTGCGCTATCAGGGCGAAGAGTTTTCGGGGCGTTTCGACGCCAACACCTACCTGTTGATGACCAAGGCCCTGGACTACTACGACCCGGCAGCCGCCCACGGGGGTGACCTGGCCGCGACCCTGGCCGGCGTCAAAGCCGATTTCTGCGTGATGTCGTTCACCACCGACTGGCGCTTCTCGCCCGCCCGCTCGCGGGAGATCGTCGACGCACTGATGGCCGCGAAGAAAAACGTCTGCTACCTGGAGATCGATGCACCACAAGGCCACGATGCCTTCCTGATCCCGATCCCACGCTACCTGCAGGCCTTCTCCCGCTACATGAACCGCATTGCCCTCTGAGGACCCCATGAGAGCCGATCTGGAAATCATCCAAGACTGGATCCCCGCTGGCAGCCGGGTACTCGACCTTGGCTGCGGTAATGGCGAGCTACTGGCTTCGCTGCGCGCCAACAAACAGGTAACCGGCTACGGCCTGGAAATCGACCCCGACAACATCGCCGAGTGCGTGGCCAAGGGTGTCAACGTCATCGAACAGGACCTCGACAAGGGCCTGGGCAACTTTGCCAGCAACAGCTTCGATGTCGTGGTCATGACCCAGGCCCTGCAGGCGGTCGAATACCCGGACCGGATTCTCGACGAAATGCTGCGGGTCGGTCGCCAGTGCATCATCACCTTCCCCAACTTCGGTCATTGGCGCTGCCGCTGGTACCTGGCGACCAAAGGTCGCATGCCGGTGTCGGACTTCATGCCGTATACCTGGTACAACACGCCGAACATCCACTTCTGCACCTTTGAAGACTTCGAGGCGCTGTGCCGCGAACGTCGGGCACAAGTACTCGACCGCCTGGCAGTAGACCACTTGCACCGCCACGGGTGGGCAAGCAAGCTTTGGCCTAATCTACTAGGTGAGATCGGCATTTACCGTGTCAACAGCCCGGGCCTGCAGGAACATCAGGTCGCGGTTTAACCCCGCCCTTTTCGAGGAGTACGATCATGCGCCGTCTAGTCCTGTTTCTATGCAGCCTGTGCCTGGCCATCCCGGTCCTGGCTGCCGATGCCGCCAAGCCCGAGCGCAAGGAAGTCTTCGGTGATGTGACCGTTCACTACAGCGTCTTCAACTCCGGCTTCCTGCAACCGGCGACGGCCCAGGCTGCTGGCCTTGTACGCAGCAAGAACCAGGGCGTGCTGAACATCACCGTTCTCAAGGACGGCAAGCCCAGCGCCGCCTCGGTCAGCGGCACGGTCAGTGACCTGACCAGCCGCAAGACCGACCTGACCTTCAAGCAGGTCAATGATCAGGGTGCGACGTACTACATTGCCCAGTTCCCGGTGCAGCAGCCAGAAACCTACACCTTCACGGTCACTGTCGGTGCCGCTGGCAAAACCAACAGTTTCAGCTTTAACCAGGAAGTATTCCCAGGCGAATGATGACTTTTCCACAGCTCGTATTGGCCAGCCATAACGCCGGCAAACTGAAAGAACTCCAGGCCATGCTCGGCGACTCGGTTCAACTGCGTTCAATCGGTGAATTCAGTAGCGTAGAGCCCGAGGAAACCGGCCTGTCGTTCGTTGAGAATGCCATCCTCAAGGCCCGTAATGCGGCGCGTATTTCCGGGTTGCCGGCGTTGGCCGACGATTCAGGGCTGGCCGTGGACGCCCTCGGTGGCGCCCCAGGCATCTACTCGGCACGCTACGCCGATGGCCAGGGCGACGCGGCCAACAACGCCAAGCTGCTCGACGTTCTCAAGGACGTTCCACACGACCAGCGCACGGCCCAGTTCGTTTGCGTGCTGGCACTGGTACGGCACGCTGACGATCCGCTACCCATTCTCTGCGAAGGTCTCTGGCACGGTCGCATCCTGACCGAAGCCAGCGGTGCCAACGGCTTTGGTTATGACCCGCTGTTCTGGGTGCCGGAACGCAACTGCTCGAGCGCCGAGCTGAACCCGATCGAGAAAAATCAGCTGAGCCACCGTGCTCGCGCCATGAGCCTGCTGCGACAGCGCCTGGGCTTGGCATGACCGAGCATTCACCAGCACAGCCTCTGCACCTGAGCGAGGCTGGCTTCAGCTCCCAGGCACCTCGGCTGGCGCTGCCACAGCTGCCACCCCTTGCGCTGTATATCCACATCCCCTGGTGCGTGCGCAAATGCCCGTACTGCGACTTCAACTCTCATGCGGCCAGTGCCGAGCTGCCGGAAGAGGCTTATGTCGACGCACTCCTGGCCGACCTTGAGCAGGAGTTGCCTGCCGTCTATGGCCGGCCGCTGAGTTCGATCTTCTTCGGAGGTGGCACCCCTAGCCTGTTCAGCGCACAAGCACTGGGCCGGTTGCTGGCCGGTGTCGAACAGCGCATCCCGTTCGCCAGTGACATTGAAATCACCCTGGAGGCCAACCCCGGAACGTTCGAGCAGGAGAAGTTCACCGCCTACCGGCAACTGGGCATCAACCGCCTGTCGATCGGCATCCAGAGCTTCCAACAGGCCAAGCTCGAAGCCCTGGGGCGTATCCACAACGGTGAAGAAGCCGTGCGTGCGGCCGACATGGCACGACGGGCCGGGTTCGACAACTTCAACCTGGACCTGATGCACGGTTTGCCCGATCAGTCCCTGGATGACGCCCTGAGCGACCTGCGCCAAGCCATCGCCATGGGCCCGACCCACCTGTCCTGGTACCAGCTGACCCTGGAGCCGAACACGGTGTTCTGGAACCAGCCACCGGTGCTGCCCGAAGACGACATCCTCTGGGACATCCAGGAAGCCGGCCAGGCCCTGCTTGCCGAGCATGGCTACGCCCAGTACGAAGTGTCCGCCTACGCCCAACCCGGGCGTGCTGCGCGGCACAACCTGAACTACTGGAGTTTCGGCGACTTCATCGGTATTGGCGCGGGTGCCCACGGAAAGCTCAGCCACCCGGACGGGCGCATCGTGCGCACCTGGAAGACTCGCCTGCCCAAGGACTACCTGAACCCGGCCAAAGCCTTCAAGGCGGGTGAAAAGCTGTTGCCCGTAGACGAACTGCCGTTCGAGTTCCTGATGAACGCCCTGCGCCTGACTCAAGGGGTGGACACGGAGCTGTTCAGCCAGCGTACCGGGCTGCCGATGGAACAGTTGGCGGCGGCACGTCGTGAAGCCGAACAAAAGGGACTTTTGCAGGTCGAACCGACGCGACTGGTAGCCACGCCACGCGGCCAGTTGTTCCTCAACGACCTGCTGCAGTATTTCTTGACCTAAGGATTGCGAATGGACTTGGTACTCGACCTGCTCTCAACCGTTTCCCGCTGGAGCCGCAGTAACCTGTCGGAGATTTCCTTGGCGCTGGTCGGCTGCCTGCTGGTGCTGTTCGGCACGGATATCAAGGGCTGGATCGAACAACGGATCGGCAATCTGGCGGGCGCCTTGCGCGTCCCGTTCATGGCCCTGCTGTGCCTGATCGGCAGTGGTGCGGCGCTGATCTATGCCACACCCTGGGTGGTGCGCGGCCTGAGCCAGTTCAACAACTATGCCCTGGCACCGGTACTGCTGGTGGTACTGGTGCTGATCGGCGTTGTCGCCGACCGCCGCTGACCTGCAGGAGCCGGCAGTGCCGGCTCGCGCAGAGGCTTACGCCAGCTTCTCGAACTTCAAGTCCCAAACGCCATGCCCGAGCCGCTCACCGCGACGCTCGAACTTGGTAACCGGGCGCTCTTCAGGACGCGGTACGCATTTGCCGTCTGCTGCCAGGTTGCGGTAACCCGGTGCAACGTTCATGACTTCCAGCATGTACTCGGCATAGGGCTCCCAGTCCGTGGCCATGTGCAGCACACCACCGACCTTCAGCTTGCTGCGTACCAGCTCGGCGAATGCCGGCTGAACAATGCGCCGCTTGTGGTGGCGGCTCTTGTGCCAAGGGTCCGGGAAGAACAACAGCAAGCGATCAAGGCTGTTGTCGGCCACGCACTTGTTCAGCACTTCGATGGCATCGCAGTCATACACCCGCAGGTTCTTCAGGCCCTGGGTCAGCACGCCATTGAGCAGCGCACCGACACCCGGCCGGTGCACTTCGACACCGATGAAGTCCTGTTCAGGCGCAGCAGCGGCCATTTCCAGCAGGGAATGGCCCATGCCGAAACCAATCTCCAGCGTGCGCGGGGCGGCGCGACCGAAAACCTGGTCGAAATCCACCGGGTTGTCGCTCAGCGGCAGGACAAACAGCGGCGCGCCCTGGTCCAGGCCACGCTGCTGGCCTTCAGTCATGCGGCCGGCACGCATCACAAAACTCTTGATGCGGCGGTGTTGACGCTCTTCGCCTTCAGGAGAGATCGGCGGTTGTTGCGATTCAGTCATCGGGTGCTCTTACTTGATCAGACCATCCAGCGGCGACGAGGCGCTGGCATAGAGTTTTTTCGGCATACGACCGGCCAGGTACGCCAGGCGGCCGGCAACGATTGCATGTTTCATGGCCTCGGCCATCATGATCGGCTGCTGGGCATGGGCAATCGCCGAGTTCATCAGCACGGCCTCGCAACCCAGCTCCATGGCAATGGTCGCGTCCGACGCGGTACCGACACCGGCGTCGACCAGCACAGGCACCTTGGCTTCTTCCAGGATGATTTGCAGGTTGTACGGGTTGCAGATGCCCAGGCCGGTGCCAATCAGGCCCGCCAGCGGCATCACGGCAATGCAGCCAGCTTCAGCCAGTTGCCGGGCGATGATCGGATCATCGCTGGTGTACACCATCACGTCGAAACCGTCCTTGACCAGCACTTCGGCGGCCTTCAGGGTTTCGATCACATTGGGGAACAGGGTCTTCTGGTCCGCCAGCACTTCCAGCTTCACCAGGTTGTGCCCATCGAGCAGTTCGCGGGCCAGGCGGCAAGTACGCACGGCTTCGACGGCGTCATAGCAACCGGCGGTGTTCGGCAGGATGGTGTAGCGGTCTGGCGGCAGCACGTCGAGCAGGTTCGGCTCGCCCGGGTTCTGGCCGATGTTGGTACGGCGCACGGCGACGGTGACGATCTCAGCCCCCGAGGCCTCGATGGCCAGACGGGTTTCTTCCATGTCACGGTACTTGCCGGTACCCACCAGCAGGCGCGACTGGAAGGTACGGCCAGCCAGGGTGAAAGGCTTGTCGCTACGAACATTGCTCATCGGAAATCCTCTTGGGGGTTGAGGGGCTTGCAGGTGAATCGCGGGGCGGCCTAGCCGCCACCAATGGCGTGGACGACTTCGACCTGATCGCCTTCGCGCAGGGCGGTGGCGGCGTGCTGACTGCGCGGCACGATATCCAGGTTGAGTTCCACTGCAATCCGGCGGCCGACCAACTCCAGCCGGGTCAACAATGCCTCGACGGTCGTACCGTCAGGCAGCTCATAGGGTTCACCGTTCAATTGAATGCGCATGCGGACGGCAGCCATTATTTTCAGGGGGCCAGCATTCTAGCCCCGATCCACGCGGATGACCAAGGCAAAGCAGCGCCATTCGTCCCGGTTTTCGACCGATCAGTCAACTCAGGCGCCAGGCGGCAAGCCCCAGGCACAACCAGCCCGCGAGGAACGCCACACCGCCCAGTGGCGTGATGATGCCCAACTTGCCGACGCCGGTGAGTGTCAGCAGGTACAGGCTGCCAGAGAACAGCACGATACCCAGGCTGAACAGGCCGCCGGCCCAGCCCACCAGGCGCCCGGGGAGCTGCGTGGCAAGCAACGCTACCGCCAGCAGGGCCAGGGTGTGAATCAGTTGATACGTGACCCCGGTTTGAAAGATCGCCAGGTACTCACTGCTCAAGCGTGCCTTCAGGCCGTGGGCGGCAAAGGCGCCAAGGGCGACACCGGTAAAACCGAAAAAGGCAGCGAGCAACAAGAAACTACGAAGCATAAGACAACTCCCAGTCAGGACCATGGCGAGGCAGAGGGTCTGTATAATGGCCCGCTCCATCGGTTCGGCCAAGCCATCTCTCCTATGCTGTCATCCCTACTGCGTCGCCTCACTCGTGCCCTGCTCTGGTTCGCGGCCGGCAGTGCCCTGCTGGTGCTGCTCTTTCGCTGGGTACCGCCACCGGGTACTGCACTGATGGTCGAGCGCAAGGTTGCCTCCTGGTTCAACGGCCAACCGATAGACCTGCAGCGCGACTGGCAACCCTGGGAACAGATCTCTGACGATCTGAAAGTGGCGGTGATCGCCGGAGAAGATCAGAAATTCCCTGAGCATTGGGGCTTCGATTTCACGGCAATCCAGGCCGCGCTGGCCCACAACGAACGTGGTGGCAGCATCCGCGGGGCCAGTACGCTGAGCCAGCAGGTGGCGAAGAACCTGTTTCTCTGGTCGGGGCGCAGTTGGTTGCGCAAGGGGCTGGAAGCCTGGTTCACGGCGCTGATCGAAGTGTTTTGGTCGAAAGAGCGCATCCTTGAGGTGTACCTCAACAGCGCTGAATGGGATGACGGGGTGTTTGGCGCACAGGCCGCCGCCCGACACCACTTCGGTGTCAACGCCCGTAACCTGTCCCAGCAACAGGCCAGCCTGCTTGCTGCCGTGCTGCCCAGCCCACGCAAATGGAGCGCCAGCCACCCCAGCAGCTACGTCGCGCGACGTGCCAGCTGGATACGCCAGCAAATGCGCCAGTTGGGCGGCAGCAGTTACCTGAGCTTGCTCGACAGCCGACGTGCGGCGCCCTGGAATCAGTAAGCCGCTGCCCTGTATCGCGGGCAAGCCAGTTGCCACACGATGTGAACAAGGCCATGCAGTACAGGTCGCCCTATTGAGCAAACGCCTGCAAAACAAAAGCCCCTGGCCTTTCGGTCAGGGGCTTTGTTTGTAAGGCTTGGCGCAGCGCCTTACAGCCCGTCGAGCAGGGCCTTGTTGCGTACCGCACCCTTGTCGGCGCTGGTGGCCAGCAGAGCGTAGGCTTTCAGCGCAGTGGTCACTTTACGTGGGCGCACTTCAACCGGTTTCCAGCCTTTCTTGTCCTGCTCAACCCGGCGTGCAGCCAGTTCGGCGTCATCCACCAGCAGGTTGATCGAGCGGTTCGGGATGTCGATCAGCACTTTGTCGCCATCACGTACCAGGCCGATTGCACCACCGGCTGCCGCTTCTGGCGAAGCATGGCCAATCGACAGGCCCGAGGTACCGCCAGAGAAACGACCGTCGGTCAGCAGCGCGCAAGCCTTGCCCAGGCCTTTGGACTTCAGGTACGAGGTCGGGTAGAGCATCTCTTGCATGCCCGGGCCGCCTTTCGGACCTTCGTAACGGATGATGACGATGTCACCTTCCTTCACTTCGTCGGCGAGGATGCCGCGTACCGCGCTGTCCTGGCTTTCGAAGATCTTCGCGTTGCCTTCGAACACGTGGATCGACTCATCGACGCCGGCAGTTTTCACCACGCAGCCGTCCAGGGCGATGTTGCCGTAAAGCACAGCCAGGCCGCCTTCTTGCGAGTAGGCGTGCTCAACGCTGCGAATGCAGCCGTTTTCGCGGTCGGCGTCGAGGGTTTCCCAACGGGTCGACTGGCTGAAGGCGGTCTGGGTCGGAATGCCGGCCGGGCCCGCGCGGAAGAAGGTATGCACCTCGGGGTCATCGCTCTGGGTGATGTCCCACTTGGCAATGGCATCGGCCATGGTCTTGCTGTGTACGGTCGGCAGGTCGGTATGCAACAGGCCACCACGGGCCAGTTCACCGAGGATGCTGATGATGCCACCGGCGCGGTGCACATCTTCCATGTGGTACTTCTGGATGTTCGGCGCCACTTTGCACAACTGCGGCACTTTGCGCGACAGGCGATCGATGTCGCGCAGGTCGAAGTCGATTTCGGCTTCCTGAGCCGCGGCCAGCAGGTGCAGGATGGTGTTGGTCGACCCACCCATGGCGATGTCCAGGGTCATGGCGTTCTCGAACGCCTTGAAGCTGGCGATATTGCGCGGCAGAACGCTCTGATCGTTCTCGCCGTAGTAACGCTTGCACAGCTCGACGATGGTCCGGCCAGCCTGCAAGAACAGTTGTTCGCGGTCGCTGTGGGTGGCCAGGGTCGAGCCGTTGCCCGGCAGGGCCAGGCCCAGGGCTTCGGTCAGGCAGTTCATCGAGTTGGCGGTGAACATGCCGGAGCAGGAACCACAGGTCGGGCAGGCGCTGCGCTCATACTCGGCGACCTTTTCATCGGAGGCCGAGGAGTCGGCTGCGATGACCATGGCGTCGACCAGGTCCAGGCCGTGGCTGGCCAGCTTGGTCTTGCCGGCTTCCATCGGGCCGCCGGAAACGAAGATCACCGGGATGTTCAGGCGCAGGGCGGCCATCAGCATGCCGGGGGTGATCTTGTCGCAGTTGGAGATGCAGACAATGGCGTCAGCGCAGTGAGCGTTGACCATGTACTCGACCGAGTCGGCGATGATCTCGCGGCTTGGCAGCGAGTAGAGCATGCCGTCATGGCCCATGGCGATGCCATCATCGACCGCGATGGTGTTGAATTCCTTGGCCACGCCACCGGCGCGTTCAATCTCACGGGCGACCAGTTGGCCGAGGTCCTTGAGGTGGACGTGGCCCGGTACGAACTGGGTGAACGAGTTGGCAATGGCGATGATCGGTTTCTTGAAATCGTCGTCTTTCATACCCGTGGCGCGCCACAGGGCGCGTGCGCCGGCCATGTTGCGGCCGTGGGTGGACGTTTTCGAGCGGTAATCTGGCATGGAGCACTCCTGGCGGCTAAGCAGGTAACAAAAAGGGGAGTGAGCGTCTCTTGTCCTTTGCACCGAAGGCAGGTGGCCGCTGGTGCGGATGAAGCCGAGAACGCCGCGGGATCGCCGTGCGCTCGGCCAGAGCTCATAAACCCGCCGGGGATGACTGGCGATGAATAGGCCGATTCTACACGGCTGGCCGCGGGAAGGAATGGCGCTATAGCGGGTTGGTGCGTCAGCGGTGCCTCCAAGGGGAAAATCTGGCGGCACTTGGTTAGACTGCCGCCCTTCGCAGCTCCCCCGGCAAAAGGACTTGGCATGCCCGCGTTATCCCCTTCGTTATATTTTTATCTGCTCGTTGGCGCCCTTCAGGGGCTGTTGCTCTTGAGCGCACTTTGGCTGGAGATCCCCTGGATCAGCACCATGCTGGTGACACTGGCTACCGTCGGCGGGATCAACCTGCAACTGCTCGGGCGTTCAGTACTGCAGCGTGGTACCTGGGTACTGGTTGCACTGATGACACTGGTGATGACAGCGATCAGCGGCTGGGTCTTTTCCGACAACGGCTCGCAGTGGCTGCAAGGGTCCTGGGTGGTCTGCGCGAGCCTGCTGGGCTACATCGGCTGCGCCTTCATCGCCAGTTGGCCAACCCGTGAAGGCCGCTGGCCACGCTATGAAGACCTGTTCAGGCATGCCTGGAACAACATTTTCATCGTGCTCCTCGCCCAGCAACTGGTCATGGTGGTGATGCTGCTGGTGCTGTTATGTGGTGCGCTGTTCAAGATGCTGGGCGTGCCGCAGGTCAAGGCGGTGCTCGAGTCACCACTGTTCCTCGCGATCGCCCTGACACTGGTGTTTTCCCTCGGCATGCGCATAGGCCGCGAGAAAGAGACGGTCATTGGGCTGCTGCGTGGCGTGCTGCTGGCGGTGTGCCGCTTCCTGCTGCCATTCGGAGCACTGATGACCGTGCTGTTCATCCTGACCTTGCCATTCAGTGGTCTGCAACCGGTCTGGGATACCGGTTCTTCGACCCTGATCCTGCTGTGCCTGGTGGGGCTTAACCTGTTTCTGGTCAATGGTGTGTTCCAGGACGGTCACGACAGCGCCCCATACGCCAGAGGCTTGCGGCTTTTGGTGGAGTTGTCCCTGCTGTGCTTGCCGGTGCTGGTCGTACTGGCAGGCTACTCGACCTGGCTGCGCATTGAGCAATACGGCCTGACGCCACAGCGTTTCATGGCGATCCCACTGCTGCTGGTCGCGCTGCTGTATAGCCTTGCGGCGGTGTGGGCGGTTGTTCGCCGGCAGTCGGTGTGGCTGGGGCATCTGCGTACCAGCAACCCGCCCATTGCCCTGTTCGGCTGTGTGGTGTTGGTACTGGTGCATACACCACTGGTGAGCCCGGAAACCTGGAGCGCAAAGCACCAAGTGCAACGCCTGCTCAGCGGGCGTACGGCGGTGGCGGACTTCGATGCCTGGACCCTGCGCTACCGGCTTGGTGCGCCTGGAATCGAGCAGCTCGAATGGCTCACGGCCGAAGTGGACCGCGGGCAGATTCTGGACGCTCAAGGGCGCGAGCAGCTGCGTGAGATTTTGAAAGAGCCGACCTACCGCTCGAACTCGGCAGAATTTGACGGCCGTGATAACGCCTTGAAGATCGAGTGGGTCGGCAATACCGAGGACGGTGTCGAGACGATGCTGAAAGGCGCGTTCATCGGCATGCATTGCCAGGGGGCTGGTTGCGTACTGCACGCCATGGACCTGAACGACGACGGTCGCAACGAGGTGCTGCTCGTGTCCAAGGAGGAATGGGCGTTCAAGGCTTACATTCTGGAGCGTGATGAGCACGGCGAGTGGCGAGCGGCTGCAGACCTGGAGGGGCAGGACGACCCGGCGCGCGTGATCGAGTTGATCCGCCAGGGTGAGCTAAAGCCGGTCAAACCACGCTTTAACACGTTCAACATCGACGGTGTGGAACTGAGCGCATTGCCAACGCACGACTAGGTGTTGAGCTGCCGAGCAGCCCAACACCGGCACCGCATGTTAGCTGTTAGGCAGCAAACGGCAGGTCAGGCTCTTGATGTAGCGGGTTTCCGGAATCGCCGGGTGTACCGGGTGATCCGGGCCCTGGCCGCCACGTTCCAGCAACTGGATGTTGCGGTCCAGGTGGCGGGCGCTGGTCAGCAGAATGTTCTGCAGGTCGTCTTCAGGCAGGTGCATCGAGCACGACGCGCTGACCAGGATGCCGTCCTTGGTGAGCAGGCGCATGGCTTGCTCGTTCAGGCGACGATAGGCGCCCTCGCCGTTCTTCAGGTCTTTCTTGCGCTTGATGAACGCCGGTGGGTCGGCCACGATCACGTCGAAACGCTCTTCGGCAGCTTTCAGTTCTTTCAGTGCTTCAAATACATCACCTTCGACGCAGGTGACCTTCTCGGCAATACCGTTGAGTGCAGCGTTACGCTCAACGCCGTCCAGGGCAAAGCCCGAAGCGTCGACGCAGAACACTTCGCTGGCGCCAAAGGCACCGGCCTGCACGCCCCAGCCACCGATGTAGCTGAACAGGTCGAGAACACGCTTGCCTTTGACGTACGGCGCCAGGCGCGCACGGTTCATGCGGTGGTCATAGAACCAGCCGGTTTTCTGGCCTTCCATCACCGGCGCTTCGAACTTCACGCCGTTTTCTTCCAGTGCAACCCACTCAGGCACCAGGCCGAATGCGGTTTCCACGTAGCGGTTCAGCCCTTCGGCATCACGTGCGGCGGAGTCGTTCTTGAACAGGATGCCACTTGGCTTGAGCACCTGGATCAGCGCAGCAAGGATGTCGTCGCGGTGCAGTTCCATGGTGGCCGAAGCCAGTTGCACGACCAGAATGTCGCCGAAACGGTCGACCACCAGGCCCGGCAGCAGGTCGGAATCACCGTAGACCAAGCGGTAGTAAGGCTTGTCGAACAGGCGTTCACGCAGCGACAGGGCCACATTCAGGCGGTGCACCAGCAGCGACTTGTCCAGCGGCAGCTTGGCATCACGCGACAGCAGGCGAGCACAAATCAGGTTGTTCGGGCTCATGGCGACGATGCCAAGGGCTTTACCGCCCGCGGCTTCCAGCACGGCCTGATCACCGGCCTTGAAGCCATGCAGCGGGGTCGCGGCGACGTCGATTTCGTTGCTGTAAACCCATAGATGGCCGGCGCGCAGGCGGCGGTCGGCGTTGGCTTTGAGGCGAAGGCTGGGCAGGGACATGACGTCGCTCCGGAAAAAAGAGCGGGAGTATAACGCGTCGACGAGGTTCAACGCTTGGCCGAGGATAAATAGCCGCCAAGTGGTGAACCGAGGTGGCAATTAGTTGCAATTGAGCCATCTGCCGGTGTTCCTTGGGCGCAGGGCAAGGTTAAAATCGCCGCTCAGCCCCGAGTGTGTACTTATGTCCCAAGAGCTCTCCTCCGAACAGATTCAGCAGGCCCTGCAGGGCATCAGTGTGCCGCCCCAGCCGCAAATCATGGTTGATCTGCAAATGGAGCAGTACATGCCTGATCCAGACCTGGAGATGATCGCCAAGCTGATTTCCCAGGATCCGGGGCTTTCTGGGGCACTGCTCAAGCTGGTCAACTCAGCGCATTTCGGCCTGACCAATAAGATCGCTTCGATTCAGCGCGCGGTGAATCTGCTCGGTAGCCGTTCGATCATCAACCTGATCAATGCGCAGTCGATCAAGGGCGAGATGAGCGATGAAACCATCGTCACCTTGAACCGTTTCTGGGACAACGCCCAGGACGTGGCCATGACCTGCATGACCCTGGCCAAGCGCTTGGGCTCACAAGCGGTGGACGAGGCCTATGCCCTGGGGCTGTTCCACGACTGTGGCATCCCGCTGATGCTCAAGCGTTTCCCGGAGTACATGAGCGTGGTCGAAGACGCCTACGCCAGCGCCGGGCCCGGCCAGCGGGTGGTCGATACCGAAAACCAGGTGTTCAACACCAACCATGCCGTGGTCGGCTACTACACCGCCAAGTCGTGGCGCCTGCCGGAACACCTGAGCAATGCCATTGCCAATCATCACAACGCCCTGGCGGTATTCAGTGATGAATCGGCGCGTAACAGCCAGTTGAAGAACCTGCTGTCGATCTTGAAGATGGCCGAGCATATTTGCGCTTCGCACCGGGTGCTGGGTGGCCAGAGCGAAGACCATGAGTGGAACACCATCAGCCATCTGGTGCTCGATTACGTCGGCTTGCCTGAGTACGACTTCGAGAACCTCAAGCAAACCATCCGCGACCTGGGTGGGCATTGATCGATGCCTGAATTGCCAGAGGTCGAAACAACACGACGCGGGATCGCACCCTATCTGGAAGGTCAGCGGGTCAAACGGGTGATCGTGCGCGACCGGCGCCTGCGCTGGCCGATCCCCGAAGACCTTGATGTTCGCCTCTCCGGCCAGCGTATCGTCAGCGTCGAACGGCGGGCCAAGTACCTGCTGATCAACGCCGAAGTCGGTACATTGATCAGTCACCTGGGCATGTCCGGCAACCTGCGGCTGGTAGAAATCGGCCTGCCAGCGCTCAAGCACGAGCACGTGGACATCGAGCTGGAGTCCGGGCTGGCACTGCGTTACACCGACCCCCGGCGCTTTGGTGCGATGCTCTGGAGCCTCGACCCGCTGCACCATGAACTGCTGATCAAGCTGGGGCCTGAGCCGCTGACTGATCTGTTTGACGGTGAGCGCCTGTTCCAGCTATCGCGGGGACGCTCAATGGCGGTCAAGCCCTTCATCATGGACAACGCGGTGGTGGTGGGCGTCGGCAATATCTATGCGACCGAGGCGTTGTTTGCCGCCGGCATTGACCCTCGACGCGAAGCGGGGAGCATTTCCCGGGCGCGCTACCTGAAACTGGCTATCGAAATAAAACGAATCCTGGCCAGTGCCATCGAACGTGGCGGTACCACCTTGCGTGACTTTATCGGTGGCGACGGCCAACCTGGCTATTTCCAGCAGGAACTGTTCGTTTACGGGCGCGGGGAAGAACCGTGCAAGGTGTGTGGCAGCACCTTGCGAGAAGTACGCCTCGGGCAGCGCGCCAGCGTGTACTGCCCGCGCTGCCAGACCTGAGCCGCCTCAGCGTGGGCTGAATACCTCGGAGGTGCCCAGCCCGCGTGGATCGCTGGCCGCCTCCAGGGTATGCCCGGCCTTGTCCCAGAACAGCACCTGTTGATTGCCATAGGCGCGGCCCACGTCCTTGAGCGTGTAACCACGCGCCTGCAACTCGCGCTGCTGCTCGGCACTGAACGCCCCCGGCTCGTGTTCGACCACGTCCGGCAGGTACTGGTGGTGGTAGCGCGGTACCGCTGGCCACGTGGCCACGGGCCGGCCATCAAGAAACGCCATGACCGATAACAGCACCATGCTCGGGATGCGGCTGCCGCCAGGCGTACCAAAGGCGGCGAACTGGCTGGGGCTCTCGATAAACGTGGGGCTCATGCTCGACAGAGGTCGCTTGCCGGCGGCTACCGCATTGGCCTGGCTGCCGGCCAGCCCGTAGCTGTTGCTGCCGGTGGGGTCTGCTGCAAAGTCGTCCATTTCATTGTTCAGCACCACACCCGTACCTGGGGCACTGTAAGCGGCACCAAACGGCAGGTTGACCGACAAGGTAGCCGCTACCGCATTGCCTTCGGCGTCGATCACCGCGAAATGAGTGGTGTGGTCGCCTTCGCGCCAGGCCGGCGCTGGCGGCAAATCGGCACTGGGGGTCGCCTTGTAGGTATCAATGCCATCGGCCAACCCCTGCAGGTAACCGCGCGAAAGCAACTGGGGGATCGGGTTACTGACGTAATCCGGATCGCCCAGCAGGCCACGGTCTCGGTAGGCGCGGCGCAGCACTTCAAGCACGTAATGACTGCGCTGTACGCTGTCGGCGCTCTGCCAGGGCAGGCGCTGAAGCATGGCCAGGCTCTGTGCCAGGGCCACACCACCGGCAGACGGCGGTGGTGCGCTGATCAGCTCGCGGTGCTCGGCCAGCGGGTAGCGCAACGGTTCACGGTGAACGACGCGGTAGTCGTTCAGGTCGTCCTGGCGCCAGATACCGCCTGCACCCTGCACGCCACTGAGCAGTGCCTTGGCCGTGGCGCCGGCATAGAAGCCGTCATGACCCTGCTCGGCCAAGCGTGTCAGGGTGACGGCCAGTTCAGGCTGGCGGATGAACGTACCCAACGCCGGGACGTCACCGTCTTTCAAGAACAAGCGCGCACTTTCCGGGTCGTCACGCAGGGCAGCCAGGCGCATCTGGGCACGGTCGCGGTAAACCCGGTCGACAGCAAAACCCTGATTGGCCAGGCGAATGGCCGGCGCCAGCGAGCGGGTTAGCGGCAGCCTGCCGTAGTTGGCAGCGAGGTCGGCCAGCGCGGCAGGCAGGCCTGGAATAGCGGCAGCCAGCGGCCCATTGATCGACAGGCCCGGTTGAACCTTGCCGTCCTTGAGGTACAGGGTCGCGGTGGCCTTGCCCGGCGCACGCTCGCGGGCATCGATGAACTGATAGCGGACCGGTGAGCCGGGTTGGCGCAGCAGGAAGAACCCACCGCCACCCAGCCCAGAACCATAAGGCTCAACCACCGCCAGGGCAGCACTCACGGCAATTGCCGCATCGAACGCGTTACCGCCCTGCTCCAGCATTTCCCGGGCGGCTGCCGTGGCTTCCGGGTGCGGGCTGGCAATCGCCGCCCGCCCCGGGCCGTCGGCCAAGGCCTGCGTGGCACACAGCGCCAGCGCGGCGCCAAGCAACAGTGAGCGAAGCGCGGCGCTACCGGGCATCAGGCCTTGCCGGTGATCTTGCGGTACTTGATCATCAGCTCTTCATGGGTTTCCGGGTGGGCTTCATCCAGCGGGATGCAGTCAACCGGGCAAACCTGTTGGCATTGCGGTTCGTCGTAGTGACCGACGCACTGGGTGCACAGGTTCGGGTCGATCACGTAGATCTCTTCGCCCTGGGAAATAGCGGCGTTCGGGCACTCGGGTTCGCAGACGTCGCAGTTGATGCAGTCGTCGGTGATGATCAGGGACATGGGGACTCCGGCCCGGGCATCTGGCCCTGGCATGTGAAAACCAATGGCGTAATTGTGCCGCATTAGCGCCCGCGATGCACGCGGGCGCTCGGTTCAGGCCGGAAGAATCACTTCTTGAAGCGTTGGGTCAGGGCGTCGGCCACCGCTGGGTGAACGAACTTGCTGATGTCTCCACCCAAGGCTGCGATTTCACGCACCAAGGTGGAGGAGATAAACGAATAGCGTTCGGAGGGCGTCAGGAACAGGCTCTCGACATCCGGGGCCAATTGGCGGTTCATGTTCGCCAGCTGGAACTCGTACTCGAAGTCGGACACTGCGCGCAAACCTCGCAGGAAGACATTGGCTTGCTGCTCCTTGGCAAAATGCGCCAGCAGCGTGGAGAAGCCGATGACTTCGACATTGGGCAGATGACGGGTGACCTCGCGCGCCAACTCGACCCGTTGTTCCAGAGGGAACAGCGGGTTCTTCTTGGGACTGGCGGCAACCGCGATAATCACGTGGTCGAACAGGCGCGAGGCGCGTTCGACCAGATCGCCATGGCCCTTGGTAATAGGGTCGAATGTCCCTGGGTACAACACTCGGTTCATCGCGTCGTCCTGGCAGGAGTGCGTTGGGGAGTCGGATGGTAGCGCAGCCTCTGCAGTCGGCCAAGTCGCATGCACAGGCTGATGGCACTATAGACAGCATGAATAAGGCTTGTCACCCGCCTTTCGACAGGCGCTTGGCCAAGGCATCACTGAGCCTGGCGCTCAGGCCATACACCGATAACTGTGGGTTGGCGCCAATGCTGGTGGGGAACAACGAGCTGTCGTGAATCGACAGATTGGCCAATTGATGATGCTGGCCAAGGCTATTGCACACCGCCTGGCGCGGGTCTTCACCCATGGCGCAGCCACCCATGACATGGGCGCTGCCCAAGCGGACAAGATAGCGTTCGAGGTTCAGGCCGTCGATCATCAGCCGGGCTTCGGCCAGGCTTTTCACGTAATGCGCGTCACTGTGCAGCGGCAGCACCGCCTCGGCCCCAGCCGCGAACTGGATCTCGGCCATGCTGTGGAAGGCGCGACGCAGGCCATCCCAGGTGTAATCGGATATCGAATAGTCGAGCACGGGTGAACCATCATCACGCAGCGACACCTCGCCACCGACACTCTGTGGATGGAAGCCGTCACGCATGAGTGCCAGCATGACATGGGTGTTCGGCAGTTGCGCCATGCGCAGGGCATTCTCGCGACCAAAGTGACCTAGCAGGGTACTGGCCAGCGCCGGGTGCAGGGGCGGCACCTCCAGCTTGTAGGCCATGGGCCCGGTAACGCCGTCACGCCATTGAAAATGGTCGGAGTAGATCGACTGAGGGGCGCCGTAAAACGGGTTCACGGTGTCCTTGAACTGCGCGGCGCTGAAATTGACCAGGTGCAAGAAGGTGCGCTTGCCAAGACGTTGATGTGGGTCTGGCGCATCGGAGCGCAACAACAAGGCCGGGCTGTTGATACCGCCACCGGCCAGCACATAGTGCTGCGCCTTGATGGTGATGCGCCGGCCCGTGGGCGAAACGCAGCGGCTGTCCATGGCCACACACTCCAACTGCGCGATACGTTCGCCGTTATGCACCAGCCGCTCGGCACGGGCCAGGTACAGCAGCTCGCCGCCGCGCTCCAGCGTCGCCGGAATACTGGTGACCAGCATCGACTGCTTGGCGTTGACCGGGCACCCCATACCGCAATAGCCCAGGTTCCAGCAGCCACGCACATTGCGAGGAATGACCTTCCAGGCGTAACCCAACTGCTCACAGCCGCGGCGCAGCACCTCATTGTTGGCATTCGGCGGCATGGCCCAGGGCTCAATGCCGAGGCGCTTTTCCATGCGTTCGAACCATGGCGCCAGTGCTTCGGCACTGTGGCCTTTGACCCCGTGCTCGGTGGCCCAGTGGTCCAGGGTTTGCGCCGGCGTGCGAAAACTTGAGGTCCAGTTGATCAGCGTCGTGCCACCGACCGCCCGGCCTTGCAGGATGGTAATGGCGCCGTCCTTGCTCATGCGGCCGATGCCCTCCTGATAGAGGTTGGCATAGGCCTGGTCTTCAAGCAGGTGAAAGTCGCTACTGGTCTTCAACGGCCCCTCTTCGATCAGCAGCACCTTGAGCCCGGCGGCGCTGAGCAACTCGGCGGTGGTGGCGCCGCCGGCACCGCTGCCGATGATCGCCACATCGGCTTCCAGCATCAGATCCTGGCTCAGTGTCGAACCGTCGTAGGTCTTCCAGCCGCGGGCCAGGCCTTCGCGGAACAGATCGGGTACGGGCATGTCGGTGCTCTGGATAAGGGGGTCAGATTTTCGGCGGGCCGGGGTAGCCACAGTCGGCCCACGCATCGGGCAGGCTGTACCACGCCATCTGTAACAGTTGAAGCAGCGAGCCATGCCCCATGCGTAGCAGGTCGAAGGTGCTGTGCTGCCATCGTTTCAGAAAGGCCTGGATCTGCTCGCTACTCGCCTGGTCCCACGCGCCCCATACGCCGGTGAGCGGGCCTCGGGTCAGGGGCAGGCTGAGCACATCGAGTAGCTGTCGGGTCAGTTTCAGCATGGCTGGGGAGAGGTAGGCGAGCTTGTCATCCAGGCTGCGCAGCACCGCCTCCACCGTGTGCACTGCAGCCGTGCCTTCCAGAACCACGGGAATCAGCGCCCGCAGCATCGGCAGGTCGCTGTCGCGCAGTACCTGCAAGCCCTTGGCCGACGGCGCCGGTGTGCAACCACCCAGCCCAACCGTGGCAAGCAGCGCGGTGGCGCCGAGCCCCAGCTTGAGCAGGCTACGCCGGTTCAGTGTGTGCAGGTCAGGCAGGCATGTCGTCATTGTTATTGGGCCTGGAGGTGATCGCCGAATTAACGGATGAACAGTTTGTACACCAGCTTTTGCAGGGCCTTGCCATAAGGCGGGTAGATCAGCCGCGCCGCATTCAATCGCTGCTTGACCAGCACTGCCTTGGCCTTGCTGAAGGTCAGGAAACCATCATGCCCGTGGTAATGGCCCATGCCAGAAGGGCCGACGCCACCAAACGGCAGGTCATCCTGAGCAACATGCAACAGGGTGTCGTTCAGGCACACCCCACCGGAGTGCGTCTGCTCCAGCACGCGCTGCTGCTCTCGGCGGTTATAGCCGAAGTAATACAGCGCCAGCGGGCGAGGCCGCTGGTTGACGTAGGCCAGGGCATCGTCAAGCTGGCGATAGGGCACAACGGGCAACAGCGGGCCGAAGATTTCGTCCTGCATGACCCGCATGTCGTCGTTGACCTGCAGCAGCACGTGAGGTGCCAACTGCCGGCCCTCGCTGTGCTCGCCGGGGTACAGGTCGAGCACCTGCGCGCCCTTGTCGCGCGCATCGCTGAGGTAGTCGTTGAGCCTGGCCAACTGGCGCGGGTTGATGATGGCGCTGTAGTCCGGGTTACCTGCGATCTGTGGATAGAACCGCTGTACCGCCTTGCGGTAGGCGTCCACAAACCCGGCCAAGCGCTGTTCGGGCACCAGTACATAGTCCGGGGCAACACAGGTTTGCCCGGCATTCAGGGTTTTGCCAAAAGCAATCCGTTCGGCTGCAGCCTCCAGCGGTACATCCGCCGAGACGATCGCCGGGGATTTACCCCCAAGCTCCAGCGTCACGGGGGTCAGGTTTTGTGCGGCGGCCTGCATGACCTTGCGCCCGATGGAGGTCGCGCCCGTGAACAGCAGGTGGTCGAACGGTAAGTGCGAGAACGCCTCGCCAACCTCGGCCTCGCCCAGCACCACACTGACCAGGTCATCGGGAAAGACCTTCTGCAGCAGGCCTTTGAGCCGTTCGCCAGTGGCCGGCGTGGCTTCGCTAAGCTTGAGCATCACCCGGTTGCCGGCTGCCAGAGCACCAGTCAGCGGGCCTATGGCAAGAAACAGCGGGTAGTTCCAGGGCACGATCACCCCGACTACGCCCAATGGCTGGTACTCCACCCGCGCACGGGCAGGCTGGAACGCCAGACCGACCGGGCGCCGAGCCGCTTTCATCCAACGCTGCAGGTGCCGCTCGGCATGGCGCAGGCCCTGAACACTGGGCATCAGTTCGGCCAGCAGGGTTTCATCGGCACTGCGCGTGGAAAAGTCGCGGCCAATCGCCTCGACCAGTTCGTTCTGATGCTCCAACAGCGCCAGGCGCAGGTGCTTCAACCACTGCCGACGCTGGGCCGCAGGCGGCATCGGGTTACCGGCAAAGGCCTGTCGTTGAGCGGTAAAGGTCGCGTTCATTGCATCAAGTGCAGTGGCTAGCGGTAGCGTACTGGCAGTGTCGACGGTCATGCAGTGCTCCACGACAGGGGCAATATGAATAGAGCTAATGCTCTAATATTGCACTGTTGTACCAATTTTAAAAGCCTCTGGCCGGGTACATCCTGCGGTCGATAAACCGTAAGATGGGCCTAATCATTCAAGCTCATGTTTTGGGAGCTGACCCATGGCCCCACGAATCAATACCCGCGAACGCATCGTGCAGAACAGCCTGGAGCTGTTCAACCAGCAAGGCGAGCGCAGTGTGAGTACCAACCACATCGCCGCTCACATGGAGATTTCGCCTGGCAACCTGTACTACCACTTTGCCAACAAGCAGGAAATCATCGCCGTATTGTTCACGCAGTACGAAGAACAGGTGGACAGTTTCCTGCGCCCGCCAGAAGGGCGGATGGCGACCGTGGAGGACAAGCGCTTCTACCTCAAGGAATTGCTGGCCGCGATGTGGAACTATCGCTTCCTGCACCGCGACCTTGAGCACCTGCTCGACAGCGACCAGGAACTGGCCTCACGTTACCGCCGCTTTTCTCAGCGCTGCCTGCTGCAGGGGCAGGCGATCTATCGCGGTTTCGTCGAAGCCGGCATCGTTGCGATGGACGCGGTACAGATCGAGTCGCTGACGCTCAACGCCTGGATCGTGCTGACCTCCTGGGTGCGGTTTCTCTGCACGACCCGCGAGCATTCCGCGCACCTGAGTGAGGAAGCGTTCAAGCGTGGCGTTTATCAGGTGCTGGTACTTGAGCTGGGCTTCGTCACCGCCCAGGCGCGCCCGGCGGTGGATGCCCTGTGTGAAGAATTCTACGTTTCGCTGAACAAGGCACTGGAGCAGTGACGCCCCCGGCCTTTGCTACTCACCCTATTTGAACGATAAGGAGATGGTCATGCCCCTCGCGCAACTGATGAGCCCTGAGCAACTGGCCGAACGGCTCGAACAGCCAAAGCTGGTGGTGCTCGATTGCCGCTTTGCCCTGGACGATGTCGATTACGGTCAGCGCAGTTATGCCGGAGGGCATATCGCTGGTGCGCATTTCGCCGATCTGGAGCGCGACCTTAGCGGCCCAGTGGTCAAGGGCGTGAGTGGACGTCACCCGCTCCCCCAGCCAGGGCGGTTGATTGAACGCCTGCAAAGCTGGGGCGTGGATAACGACAGTGACGTCGTGCTTTATGACGATGGCCCGGGCGCCTTTGCCGCGCGAGCCTGGTGGCTGTTGGCCTGGCTGGGCAAGCGTAGTGGCGTCTATGTGCTCGACGGCGGGCTCAAGGCCTGGCACGCCGCAGGGTTGCCGTTGAGCCTGGACCCCGCAGAAAAACGAGAAGGACATTTTTCCGGCAAACCGGATCAGGCCATGCTGGTTTCGGCGCAGCAACTGAACAAACGTCTGGGTTCACCGGAGCTGACCTTGCTTGATGCCCGTGCCTTGCCGCGTTTCCGTGGCGAAGTAGAACCTATCGACCCGGTCGCAGGGCATATCCCGGGCGCCCAATGCGCAGCCTTCACCGATAACCTGGGCGCTGATGGCCGTTTCCTGCCGGCCGAGCAGTTGCGCCAACGCTTTGCTGCTGTTCTGGGCGCGCGTCAGCCAGAAAACCTGGTGGCCTATTGCGGTTCAGGCGTGACCGCCTGCCATAACCTGTTTGCCCTGTGCCTGGCCGGTTACCCGCTGGCAACGCTGTACGCCGGCTCCTGGAGCGAGTGGATTACCGACCCGCAAAACGCTGTCGCCACCGGCGATTAAGCACCGCTGGCCAACCACTGCGGAATGCGCCGCTCCAGGTAATAGCCGGGGTGGCGCAGACTCCCGTCGATAAAACCGACATGCCCACCGTGGGCATGCAGCTCCAGAGTGGTCTGCGTCGACAGCTCGTTGTTACCCGGCAGGCTGTGGCGAAACACGAAGGGGTCATCGCTGGACTGGATGATCAGCGTTGGCGTCCGATTCTCCCCGAGAAAGTAACGGCTCGATGAACGCCGGTAATAGTCATGGGCGTCGGCAAAGCCGTTCAGCGGCGCAGTGACCTTGCCGTCGAAATCCCAGAACGTGCGCAAATGCTCCAGTGACCCCAGGCGCTCGATAGCCGACAACCCCTCCTGATGGCCGTGGCGCTGGAAATGCCGCTGCTTGTCTTTCACGTAAGCCCGCATCGCGCGCATGAAATGGGCTTGATACACCCGCGAAAAGCCTTGGCCAATTCGGTCGGCGCACTGATCCAGGCGAAACGGCACCGAAACCGCCACGGCGGCTTGCAAAGGGCAGGCCGTGCCGGTTTCCCCAAGGTACTTGAGCAGTATGTTGCCACCCAAGGAGTAACCGACAGCGTAGAGCGGTGCGACGGGACGTTGAGCCTGCACATGAGTAATGACTTCGGCCAGGTCTTCGCTGGCACCAGAGTGGTAGCTGCGCGGCAACAGGTTCGGCTCGCCTGAACAGCCTCGCCAGTTCACCGCGACACTGCCCCAGCCTTGCAGGGCCAGTGCCTGCTGCACGCCGAGGATATAAGGCGATGACGAAGAACCGGTGAGGCCATGCAACAACACCACAAGAGGCGCATCAATGCTGTGCGGGCCATGCCAGTCAAGGTCAAGGAAGTCACCGTCCTTGAGCCAAAGGCGTTCACGCCGGCGTGACGGCACCGCAAGCTTACGCCATAGCGGGCCCCACAAGGTTTGCAGATGTGGGTTGCCCAGCCCGGGGGCTGGGCGAAAAACAGGGGTATTGAAGGCTGCGGCCAACGTCGATTCCTCTTCGTGCATCGACTACGTTGCCACAAACCTGAATGCTTGTACCGCCTCTATTCGTCGGTTTGCGCAATCAACGAGAGATCGGGCAACGGCTCCTGAGGCACCTCGGGGCCCACACTGATGAACACCGACTTCGTGAGGTCCAACTTACGATTTACAGCAAGCCTGACAGCCTCTGGCGTCAAGGCGAAAGCCTCTTCCTGTTGCCGCTGAATGTCATCAAGCGGCCTACCGTTGAAGCCTATGGCAGAAATTTTCCGCACCGCGAGGGCGTTGACCGAAATTGAGTTGAGCGCTTCGCTACGAAATAGCTGTCTGGCCAGGTCCAGCTCTTCCTGGGTGGGGCCGTTACGCAGGAATGTCTCCAGCATCTCACTGACCAACGCTTGAGAAGCCTCGTTGTAGCGGGGCTCTACATCCCATTTGATCTGCAACGAACCGCCAGCCTTGAACGGCATGAACGTGGCCACAACACCATAGGTCAGCCCACGTTTATGGCGCAGTTCATTCGTCAGACGTGCGTTGGGATGGTTGCCCAATAAAATACTGGCAATCTCCATGGCAACGTAATCCGGGTCGTCTAGCGTGACGCTCGGAAATGCCAGCATGACATCGGTTTGTGCATTCGGGCGCTCAAAATGCAGAACCTCAGGCTCAGCTTCTGGCGTACTGGCAATCGGAGGTTGAGCCGGCCCCTCGGGCAGCGCCTGGCTAACGGTTTCGGCAATGGCCTTGGCCTCCTCCAGCGCCAGATCACCGATCAGTGCAATGACCATGTTCTGAGAGGTGTAGGTCTGGCTGTGAAACCTGTGCAAGGCTTCGCGGGTAACCGCTGCAATACCCTCTGGCGTGCCCCCTGACGGCTGGGCGTAGGGGTGGCCACGAAAGAGCTGGGCATATAACTCGTTCTTCAGGAAAAACGGCATCCAATTGTTGTCATCGTTCAACTGATTGAGCATCTCCCCTTTCAACCGCTGCAACTGAGTGGCGCCCAGTGCGGGCTTGCCAACCACCTCGGCGAACAGCTCAACCAGCGGTATACGGTGCTCGGCAGCGCTCAGGCTGCGCAGCGAAACAGAGACAGAGTCCGCTTCGTAACGGGTCGAGAACTTAGCGCCGTGCCGCTCGAACAGTTCGGCAATTTCGTCGGTGTTGTAGTCTTTGGTTCCTTCGTTGAGCATGCTCACGGTAAGCGCTGATAACCCGGGCGTGTCGCCATCCCGGACGCTGCCGGCATCAATCTTCAGCACCAGATCAAACATGGGCAGGCCAGGCGAATGCACGAATAGCACCTGAGTGCCTGCGTCGGTACGCCAGGTCTGAATGTCCTGCTTTATCTCGGGGTGGCTGAGCAGATCAATCTCGTGAGGTGAGGTAAGCCCACCGAACAGTTCGTCCGTTGCTGTTGCGGCGGTAGAGGTCATCAGGGTGAAGAGCGCAACGCTTAGTACGCCAATCACGCCATGACGCATACGTGCCTTGAGGTTATTCATGGTCGGCCTCCTTGGCCTGCAGATGGGCAATGGTCAAACGCTCACGCGTCAACAGGCTTTGGGCGGCGTGCTGAACATCCTCGGCGGTGACAGCTTGCAGTGCCTGGATTTCGTCGTTGAGGTAGGTCAGCGGTAAACCGCTGCCGACGAACTCGCCGATGGCGTCGGCCTGTGCACCCAATTCGTCGCGGACATACACCTGCGAAGCGATCAAACGCGCTTTGGCACGTGCCAGTTCGGCTGCTGTAGGTGGCGTGGACTTGAGTGCTTCGAGCATTTCCCAGATCCGCATTTCGACGTCAGCCAATGCGGGCTGGGTGGTCGGGTTTGGGAACGCATCCAGCGTCAGCAGCGTGTCGCCGCGCCGGTAGGGCTCGTAGGAAGACTGTACATAGGACAGCATTTTTTCATGACGGATCAGCTGGGCGTTCATGCGTGAACTGAAGCCTTCCGTGAGTATCTGAGGAATCAGGCGCAATGCCAGGGGCAGATGAGGCGCTTCAGCCGTTGCAGCACTGGGGACGTTAAAGGCCAGTATCAGGCCAGGCTCCAACTGGGGCAGGCGCAGGTCCAGGCGACGCTCGCCCACGCTACCCTGCTCGCGAGGCACTTTCTTCACCGGAGTGTCTCGGCGCGCAATGGCGCCGAAGTAACGCTCGACCATGGGTTTAAGCGTTTCAAGGTTTACGTCACCCACCACCACAAGGGTGGCGTTGTTGGGGACATACCAGTCGCGATACCACTGCCGCAGCTCCTCGACGCGCATCTGTTCAAGGTCGTTTGCCCAACCAATTGTCGGCGTCCGGTAGCTGCTCTGCGCATAAGCGTGGGCCTGGACCCGTTCCTGAGCCAACATGATCGGCGCGTTGTCCACGCGGCGGCGGCGCTCAGCCTTTACTACCTCGATCTCACGCGCATATTCCGTTGCGCCCAAACGTGCAGTTTCCATCGCGTCAGCGGCTGCCTCCAAGGCAATTGCAAGCCGGTCGCTGGGCAAGGTCTGGTGAAATACCGTGGCGTCATGTGTAGTGAAGGCGTTTTCCGTGGCCCCGATGCGGCCGAATATCTTTGCAATCTGGCCGGGGCCGATTTTGCTGCTGCCCTCGAACATCAAGTGTTCCAATGCATGGGACAATCCCGATTGGCCGGGGTATTCGTAGCTGGAGCCGACGTGGTACCACAGCTGCGATTCAACGAGAGGGGCACGGCGATCTTCTCGCAAAATAACCTGCAGGCCATTGTCGAGGGTGAAGTGCTGCAAGGGGGCGGGTTCACTGGCCGTTGCCAATAGCGGCAGGCCGGGGGCAAGACAGGCGAGCGCCCATCGCAAGGTTTTTTTGATCATGGGAAGTACTCCATAAAGTGGCATCAATTGCCGGAGTAGCTTCTGTGTTCTGCCAAAGGGGATGGGTGTAGATAGTTATTGAGGTGTCAGGCCCGCCGAGCGGCGGGCCTGATGTGCGATCAGCTGCGCTGCCACAACGCGTAGTGCACCTGGCCGGCCTTTTTCTCCCGGTGCAGCCGCCAGTTGCCGGGCATGTGCAGGCTCGACGGCGCAGCCTCACTCTCGGTGTAGATCCAGGCGCGTGGCGCCAGCCATTGGCGCTCCTCAAGCAGGCTGCAGGTCGTGCTCAGCAGGTCCTGGTGAAACGGCGGATCGAGAAACACCACATCAAAGGGAGCACTTGGCTCGCCCTGCAGGTAACGCTGGGCGTCACTCTGGATAACCTGGCCAAGTGTGCAGCGCAGGAGTTCCAGGTTCTGCTTGAGGCTGGCAATCGCAGCCGGATTGTTGTCCAGCGCTACCGCAGAGGCGGCACCGCGCGACAACGCTTCAAGGTACAACGCCCCGCTGCCACTGAAAGCATCCAGCACACGCGCGCCTTCGATGTAGGCAGCCAGCCAGTTGAACAGGGTTTCTCGCACCCGGTCCGGGGTCGGGCGCAAGCCTGGGCCGTCGGGGAAATTCAGACGACGGCTACGCCATTCGCCGCCAATGATGCGCAGTTGGCCCTGGCCATTGTGGGCACGGGCCGGTTTTGCGGATGGACTGGCCATTAATGCTCCGGAACACCGAGCGGTTGCTCGGCGGGTTTGTCTGTAGGGGGTGGCAACGGCTTTTGCGGCACGCTCGGCCCCGCCGTAACGATGACCATCTTGTCAGCCACAAGGTGCTTGTTCAGCGCCGCCCTGACCTGCTCGGTGGTCAGGCTCTGGGACTGCTGCATGTAGTCTTCCAGGTAGGTCAGCGGCAGGTTGTAGAAGCCGATGGCGCCCAGTTGGCCAACGATGCTGGCGTTGCTGGCATTGGACAGCGGGAAGCTGCCGGCCAACTCACGCTTGGCGTCGTCCAGCTCTTGCTGGGTAGGGCCGGTTTTCAGGTAGTCACGCAGAATGTCCTGAACCAGTTTCAGGGTGCCCTCGCTGAGTTCGGCGCGGGTCTGCAGGTTGATCAGGAACGGCCCACGTGCCTGCATCGGCGTGAACCCGGAGTACACCCCGTAGGTCAGGCCGCGTTTTTCCCGTACTTCGCTCATCAGCCGCGTGCCGAATGTACCGCCACCCAGGATCTGGTTACCC
The DNA here is from genome assembly GCF_036348395.1 of Pseudomonas sp. AL 58. Taxonomy (NCBI): domain Bacteria; kingdom Pseudomonadati; phylum Pseudomonadota; class Gammaproteobacteria; order Pseudomonadales; family Pseudomonadaceae; genus Pseudomonas; species Pseudomonas sp. AL 58. The sequence continues at coordinate 135,346 of NZ_JAZBQR010000003.1, read as the reverse complement.
AGCATCAGCGCGGCATAATCCGGATCGTTGCGGTCGATGCCCAATTGGGCGAGCAGCAGGTGGGTCTGCTTGGACGGGAAGTCGATATGGCTGGCGCCCGGTGTGGGCTCGCTCGGCTCGGCGACTTTGGCCAGTGCCGGGCCTTTAGGCAGCGCGGCAGACACCTGGGCAGCGATCTTTTCGGCGTCTTCGCGGCTCAGGTCACCCACCAGTGCGATCACGACGTTACCTGCGGCGTAGGCCTTGGCATGGAAAGCACGCAGTTGTTCGACGGTAATCGGGGTAATGCTCTTGGCATTGCCATCGCTCGGGTGAGCGTAGGGGTGGCTGCCATAGAGGCGTTCGAACAGTTGCTGGCTCGCCAGTTTGCCGGGGTTCTGTTTCTGGTACTCGAAACCCGCCAGCAACTGGTTCTTGATTCGCGCCAGTGCATCGCTCGGGAACGTCGGCTTGCCGACCACCTCAGCGAACAGTTTGAGCGCAGGCTCACGCTTGCTCGTGCTGCTCAGGCTACGCAAAGTGGCAACAGCCATGTCGCGGTAAGCGCCGTTACCGAAATCGGCACCCAAGCCTTCGAAACCTTCGGCAATGGCACTGACGTCCTTGCCGGCAACGCCTTCATTGAGCATGGCATTGGTCAGGGTCGCCAAGCCAGGGGCATCGCCATCCTGGCTACTGCCTGCAGCGAAAGTCAGGCGCAGGTCGAACATCGGCAGCTCACGGGCTTCGACGAACAGCACCTTGGCGCCCTCAGCGGTGTTCCAGGTCTGGATATCCAGTTGGCGGCGACTCGGCGCCTTGTCGTCGAGCTCAGCCAGCGACTGCAAGGTATTGCTTGGCTTTGCCGCCGGTTTTTCCGCGACTGCAGCGTTATCGGACTGGGCGGGGCGGGCCAGGAAGAATGCCAGCAGTGCCACCGCCAGCAGGATACCCAGGCCCATCAGGGTGTAACGGGGAGTCGTGCGCTCACTCATGAGCCTTTTCCTCGGGCAATACGTGGGCGATGCTCAGGCGCTCGCGGGTGAAGTAAGTGCTCGCGGCCTTCTGGATGTCAGCCGGAGTCACGTTTTTCAGCTCGTCCAGTTCGTTGTCGATCAACTTCCAGGACAGGCCAACCGTCTCCAACTGGCCAATGGTGGTGGCCTGGCTGCTGATAGAGTCGCGGTTGTAGACCAACCCGGCGATCACTTGGGCGCGAACACGCTCAAGCTCTTCAGCCGACGGCGGCGTGGTCTTCAGCTCTTCGAGCAGCTTCCAGATACCGGCCTCGACGTCGGCCAGGGTCTTGTTCTTCTGGGTATTGGGCGTGGCCGAAATCACGAACAGGCTGTCACCACGGGCAAAGGCGTCGTAGTTGGTGGACGCCCCGGAAACCAGTTCCTGCTCACGCTCGAGGCGGGTAGACAGGCGGGCGCTGTAGCCCCCATCAAGCAGGGCCGAGATCAGGCGCAGGGCGTGTACGGTACGCGGGTCCTTGGCGGTTGCCAGGCTCGGTACGTTGAAGCCGTAGATCAGGCTCGGCAGTTGGGTGCGCACATGCAGCGTCAGCTGGCGCAGGCCAGGCTCGGCCAGTTCCAGCGGAAGCTTCGCCGAGGGCACAGGACGCTTGGGAATACCGCCGAAAAAGCGCTGGGCGAGGGTTTTGACCTCGTCTGGAGTGACGTCGCCGACCACGACCAAGGTGGCGTTGTTTGGCACATACCAGGACTGGTACCAATGGCGCAGGTCTTCGACGGTCATGCGCTCAAGGTCGGCCATCCAGCCAATGGTCGGTGTGTGGTAGCCGCTGGCCGGGTAAGCCATCGCGTTAAACCGCTCGTAGGCCTTGGCAGTCGGCTGATCGTCGGTGCGCAGGCGGCGCTCTTCCTTGATGACTTCGATTTCACGGCTGAATTCGTCGGCAGGCAGGCGCAGGCTGGCCATGCGGTCGGCTTCCAGCTCAAAGGCCACCGGCAAACGGTCGCGGGCCAGCACCTGGTAATAGGCGGTGTAGTCATCGCTGGTGAAGGCGTTTTCTTCGGCGCCCAGGTCACGCAGGATGCGAGAAGCTTCGCCAGGGCCAAGTTTCTCGCTGCCCTTGAACATCATGTGCTCCAAGGCATGGGACAAACCGGTCTGCCCCGGCGTCTCATAGCTGGAACCCACCTTGTACCAGACCTGCGAAACCACCACGGGGGCGCGGTGGTCCTCGCGCACGACCACTTTGAGGCCGTTGTCGAGGGTGAACTCGTGAGTGGGCTGCGGATCGGCGGCAAAGGCCGCGAACGGCAGAATAACTGTGCTGAGCAGCAGGCCAGTGGCACGGCGGGCTAGAGCATTCATTCGTTGTTCAACCTGTAGGACTGCCCGCTTGGTCTTAGCGTCTGCGGGCGAGGAGGTGCTAGGATACTGATCCGGTTGCCAGACGACCATGCCTGTCGGGGTTCAAGCCCGAAGGCTTCTCGACAAAATGTGCGCATGAACAAGCCGGTTTAAACATAGTCTGTTCTGCGTTGAAAGAATTTTTTGAGGCGCCACAGTGGCGCATCGCTACCCTGAGATAGCCGTCTTCCATGTTTGGTTCCAACGACGACAAAAAGAACCCGGCCCCGGCCGGTGAAAAGAAGGGCCTGTTCGGTTGGCTGCGCAAGAAGCAGCCGGTTGTCGAACAGCCACAGCCGCCCGCCCAGGATGTACCTGAGCAGGTCGCGCCAACCGTCGCCGAGCCGGCGATCAACGTCGCCCCTGTTTCGGCCCCGACACCCGCAACGCCTGTTGCAGAGGTTGCCCCCGCTGCGGCCCCGGCAACACCGCCTGCCGGGTTGACCTTGCCGGTTCCAGAGGAGCCGGTGGCACTGATGGCTGACCTCGAGCCGCATTCGCCGCCCCCGATTCCCCATCGCGATGCACCGGTTGCGCCGCTCGAATCGACCCCGCCGGTGGTTGCAGCGCCTGCGCCAGCCGCCGAACCTGCACCTGCACCTGCACCTGCACCTGCACCTGCACCGGTCGTACCTGCGCCGGTCGCTCAGGCAGCGCCACCTGCGCCAGTCGAGCCAGCGCCAGAGCGTACCGAAGAAGCCAAAACCGGTTTCTTTGCCCGCCTCAAGCAAGGCCTGTCGAAAACCAGCGCGAGCATCGGCGAAGGCATGGCCAGCCTGTTCCTGGGCAAGAAGGCTATCGACGACGACTTGCTCGACGAAATCGAAACCCGTCTGCTGACCGCCGACGTCGGCGTTGAAGCCACATCGGTAATCATCCAGAGCCTGACCCAGAAGGTCGCGCGCAAGCAGTTGGCGGACAGCGATGCCCTGTATAAATCGCTGCAAGGCGAACTGGCCGACCTGCTCAAGCCTGTTGAGCAACCGTTGCGCATCCAGTCGCAGAGCACGCCTTTCGTGATTCTGGTCGTCGGTGTCAATGGCGCGGGCAAGACCACCACCATCGGCAAACTGGCGAAGAAACTGCAGCTTGAAGGCAAGAAAGTCATGCTGGCAGCTGGCGACACCTTCCGTGCCGCCGCAGTCGAGCAGTTGCAGGTGTGGGGTGAGCGCAACAATATCCCGGTCATTGCCCAGCACACCGGCGCCGACTCGGCCTCGGTCATCTTTGACGCATTGCAGGCCGCCAAAGCCCGCGGTATCGACGTGCTGATCGCCGACACCGCAGGCCGCCTGCACACCAAAGACAACCTGATGGAAGAACTCAAGAAGGTCCGTCGGGTAATGGGCAAACTCGATGCGGCTGCCCCACACGAAGTCCTGCTGGTGCTGGACGCCGGCACCGGGCAGAACGCCATCAATCAGGCCAAGCACTTCAACCAGAGCGTTGAGCTGACCGGCCTGGCATTGACCAAACTCGATGGCACCGCCAAAGGCGGGGTGATCTTCGCCCTGGCCAAGCAGTTTGGCTTGCCAATTCGTTACATTGGTGTGGGCGAAGGCATCGACGATCTGCGGACCTTCGAGGCCGAACCCTTTGTGAAAGCACTGTTTGCCGAGCGGGAGCATCCATGATCCGATTCGAACAGGTCGCCAAACGCTATCCGAATGGTCACGTTGGCCTGCATGAATTGAGTTTTCGGGTACGTCGGGGCGAATTCCTGTTCGTCACCGGCCATTCCGGCGCAGGCAAGAGCACCTTGCTGCGCCTGCTGCTGGCCATGGAACGTCCGACCAGCGGCAAGTTGCTGCTGGCTGGCCAGGACCTGGGGCAGATCAGCAACGCACAGATCCCGTTTTTACGCCGCCAGATTGGCGTAGTGTTCCAGAACCACCAGTTGCTGTTCGACCGCACCGTATTCAACAACGTCGCCCTGCCGCTGCAGATTCTTGGCCTGTCCAAGGCCGAGGTGGCCAAGCGGGTCGACTCCGCACTTGAACGCGTGGCCTTGTCGGACAAAGCTGAGCTGTACCCCGGCGACTTGTCCACAGGGCAACAGCAGCGTGTCGGTATCGCCCGGGCGATCGTTCACCGCCCGGCCTTGCTGCTGGCCGACGAACCGACCGGTAACCTTGACCCGCGCCTGGCTGCAGAGATCATGGGTGTTTTCGAAGACATTAACCGCCTGGGCACCAGCGTGCTGATCGCCAGCCACGACCTGGCACTGATCGCACGCATGCGTCACCGCATGCTGACCTTGCAGCGCGGCCGTCTGATCGGCGATGGGGAGGCCGGGCAATGAGTGCAACACGTAGTCCTAAGGTTTCCGAGCGGGTGGCACCGAAACCGGCCGACCCTGCCCCGGAGAAGAAAAAACGCGGCAACGACGACGATGACGGCCCGGACTTCGGCACCCTGCTGCATGCGTGGCTGGAAAGCCACCGCTCGAGCCTGCTCGACAGCCTGCGTCGCCTGGGCAAACAACCGATTGGCAGCTTCTTCACCTGCCTGGTGATGGCCGTCGCCCTGAGCCTGCCCATGGGCCTGTCGTTGCTGCTGAGCAACGTCGAGCGGCTCGGCGGCTCCTGGCAGCGCGCAGCGCAAATCTCCCTGTACCTGAAACTGGACGCCAGCAGCCGTGACGGCGAAGCCTTGCGCGACCAGATCAAAGGCATTGCGGGTGTCGCCGAGGCAGAGTTTGTCAGCCGTGATCAGGCCCTCAACGAGTTTCAGAAGCAGTCCGGCCTAGGCGAAGCCCTGCGCGAGCTGCCCGAAAACCCGTTACCCGGTGTAATCGTGGTGACCCCGAAGGAAGTCGACAAACCGGCCCTCGAGGCCTTGCGCCAGCGCCTGGCCGAACTGCCACGGGTTGAACTGGCCCAGCTGGACCTGGTCTGGGTCGAGCGCCTGGCAGCGATCCTGAAGCTGGGTGACCGCTTTGTATTCGGTCTGACCGTGCTGCTGGTCTCGGCGTTGCTGCTGGTAATTGGTAACACCATTCGTCTGCATATCGAGAACCGCCGCATCGAAATTGAAGTCATCAAGCTGGTCGGTGGTACCGATAGCTATGTCCGTCGACCGTTCCTGTACATGGGCGCACTCTACGGATTTGGCGCAGGCGTACTGTCCTGGGGCGTGCTGGCATTTGGCTTGAACTGGCTGAATGATGCGGTGATCGGGCTTTCTGGCCTCTACGGTAGCGATTTCGCACTGGCAGGTGTGCCGCCAGCCGATGGTCTATCGCTCTTGCTTGGTGCAGTGTTGTTAGGGTATATCGGTGCTTGGATTGCGGTCGCTCGTCACTTGAGCGAGCTCGCACCGCGATAAAAGTGTCTTTTTGCCTGCATTGACGTAGCGTTTGGGGGAACTTGTTCTGGGTTCCCCGGTCAATGTTGGCAGTGCCCACGGGCACGAATTCAGTGAGTCGGAGGTTTTTTCGTATGACCACTTCGTTGCAACCTGCTTATGCCCTGGTCCCCGGTGCAAACCTGGAGGCCTACGTACACACGGTCAACAGCATCCCTTTGCTGACCGTCGAGCAGGAGCGTGAACTGGCCGAGAGTCTCTACTACCAGCAGGATCTTGAGGCGGCTCGGCAAATGGTGCTCGCCCACCTGCGTTTTGTCGTGCATATCGCCCGCAGTTACTCGGGTTACGGGCTGGCCCAGGCTGACCTGATCCAGGAAGGTAACGTTGGCCTGATGAAGGCGGTCAAACGCTTCAATCCGGAAATGGGCGTTCGTCTGGTGTCGTTCGCCGTGCACTGGATCAAGGCCGAGATCCACGAATTCATCCTGCGTAACTGGCGGATCGTCAAAGTCGCGACCACCAAGGCTCAGCGCAAGCTGTTCTTCAACCTGCGCAGCCAAAAGAAACGTCTGGCCTGGCTGAACAACGATGAAGTGCATCGTGTAGCCGAAAGCCTGGGTGTAGAGCCGCGTGAAGTCCGCGAGATGGAAAGCCGCCTGACCGGTCAGGACATGGCCTTCGACCCAGCCGCTGAAGCGGACGACGACAGCGCCTTCCAGTCTCCAGCCAACTACCTGGAAGACCACCGTTACGACCCGGCCCGTCAGCTTGAGGATGCCGACTGGAGCGACAACTCCACCAGCAACCTGCACGAAGCCCTGCAAGGCCTGGATGAGCGTAGCCGCGACATTCTCTACCAGCGCTGGCTGGCCGAAGAAAAGGCCACCCTGCATGACCTGGCTGAGAAATACAGCGTGTCGGCTGAGCGTATTCGCCAGCTGGAGAAAAACGCGATGAACAAGGTCAAGGCGCTGATCGTCGCCTGAGACCGCCTTAGCGGCCCAAACCCATCGTTGGCAAGCCAACTCCCACACCGCCTTGTGCAATCCAGTGGGAGCCAGGCTTGCCTGCGATACAGGCGCCGTAAACCGGCTGCCCTGCAGAATCATGCGCTCGCTACGTTGACGTAGGCGCCGGCCCTACCGACGACACCGGCATCCCATCCAATACGCCTTCAACCAATGCCTTGGCCATTTCCGCCGAATGCAGCACCGACCACAACATCCCACGCCCGGTTTCTTCGGCATGGTGCTGACAGTAGTAGTCGGTAACGTCACGGATACCACGCAGCAATAGGGTCGCATGAACCAGCGCGTCTTCGGCCTGGACACCGCTGCAAACGCTGAACATCGGAGGATGACTGGACTGGCAGGTGCCAAAAGGGATGGCGACAGTGGTGCCAAGGGCGGGAGGTGGATCGGGGACGATTTTTTTCATGGTGCACTCCTGTACCTGATGAAGGAGCTGCCATCCGATCTTTCTCACGAGATAGGGTGGCAGCCGTACGCGGGGTGAGAAACCGAGGATACAGGAGCTCGGCCAGACCGAAATCTGCCCGCGCACGGCTACCATGACATAACGCCATAAAGGACTGCGCCCTGTATCTGACTTCCGGGTTCTCACGCCCGATCACTAAACGTTCAGTGACAGGTCGAAACTAATACCGAGACATCCACAGGACAAGCACCCCAGGGCGACAGCGCTCGTAGGATAGTTCCTAAATTCTAGAATTACAGTAGCCCGTGACACCGGTTAGCTAACGCTTCAACGCTTCGCAACACTTTTTATTCCAAAAACAACTAAGCAAATTCCATTTCGATATAAATTCGTCAGTTTTCATGCTGTTAGCATTTCTGTTCGCAATCGCACACAGAAGCGATGCCCCTGCTTTGTTCTGGAGCTTCAATGAATCTGCCGTTAACCCTTAACCTGCTGGCGTTCCTCGCATTGCTGCTAGGCCTGGCACAAACCCGTAACAGCACCTGGAGCCTGGCGAAGAAGGTCCTCGCGGGCCTGATCCTCGGCGTACTGTTCGGAACCGCTCTGCATGCCATTTATGGCGCCGGCCACCCGGTGCTCAAGGCCACCCTCAGTTGGCTCGATCTGGTCGGTAACGGCTATGTGCAGTTGCTGCAGATGATCGTCATGCCGCTGATCTTCGCGTCGATCCTCAGCGCTGTGGCCCGTTTGCACAACGCCTCGTCACTGGGCCGGATCAGCTTCCTGACCATCGGCACCCTGCTGTTCACCACGGCCATTGCCGCGCTGATCGGCATCGTGCTGACCAACCTGTTCGGCCTGAGTGCTGAAGGGCTGGTCGCCGGCACTCAGGAAATGGCGCGCATGCAGACCATCCAGAGCGATTACGCCGGTAAGGTCGCCGACCTGAATATCCCGCAATTGCTGCTGTCGTTCATCCCGCAGAACCCGGTGGGTGATCTGGCCCGGGCCAAGCCAACCTCGATCATCAGTGTGGTGATCTTCGCGGCCTTCCTCGGCGTGGCCGCGCTGCAGCTGCTCAAGGACGATGCGGAGAAAGGCAACCGTGCCCTGGCGGCCATCGACACCCTGCAAGCCTGGGTGATGCGCCTGGTTCGCCTGGTGATGAAACTGACCCCCTACGGCGTGCTCGCACTGATGACCAAGGTGGTGGCCAGCTCGAACCTGGACGACATCCTCAAACTGGGTAGCTTTGTGGTGGTGTCCTACATCGGCCTGGGGCTGATGTTCGTGGTGCATGGCCTGTTGCTGTCGCTGAGCGGCGTCAACCCGCTGCGTTTCTTGCGCAAGGTCTGGCCGGTGCTGACCTTCGCCTTCACCAGCCGCTCCAGTGCAGCCAGTATTCCGCTGAATATCGAAGCGCAAACCCAGCGCCTGGGCGTGCCGCAGTCGATTGCCAGCTTCGCTGCCTCGTTCGGCGCCACCATTGGTCAGAACGGCTGTGCCGGCCTGTACCCGGCAATGCTGGCGGTAATGGTTGCACCAGCGGTGGGCATCAACCCGCTCGACCCTCTGTGGATCGCAACCTTGGTAGCGATTGTGACCCTGAGTTCGGCCGGTGTGGCGGGCGTGGGGGGCGGAGCTACCTTCGCCGCGCTGATCGTGCTGCCAGCGATGGGCTTGCCTGTGGAACTGGTGGCGCTGCTGATTTCGGTAGAACCGCTGATCGACATGGGCCGCACAGCGCTGAACGTCAGTGGCTCCATGACAGCGGGCGTGATTACCAGCCAGATGATGCAGCAGACCGACAAGGCACTGCTGGCAGCGGATGAACACGCGGCGCTGTCAAATACCTGAGTTGGGCATCAGCGCCTACAAGGCCTTCTCCCAGACCTCGAAGTGATACGCCGGGGTCTGTTCATTGGCCGGGTTTTCCTGGGTGGATGCCAAGCGCCAGTGCGCAGCATCAAACTCAGGGAACCAGGCGTCCCCTTCCGGGCTCAACTCGACCCGGGTCAGGTACAAGCGATCTGCCAGACCACGCGCCAGCGCCTGGGTGTAGAGCTGCGCACCGCCGATCAGCATCAGCTCGTCCACACCCTGCTCACGCGCCCAGGCGTCGGCACGGGCGATGGCCGCCTCCAGCGAATCGAACACCTCGGCACCTTCCAGTGTCAGCCCGGGCTGGCGGCTGACCACCAGGTTGAGCCGGCCCGGCAATGGTCGACCGAGCGAATCCCAGGTCTTGCGACCCATGATGATCGGCTTGCCCAAAGTGGTGGCTTTGAAGTACTTGAAATCCCCCGGCAGGTGCCAGGGCATGCGGTTGTCGATGCCGATCACACGGTTCTCGGCGAGCGCCGCGATCAGGCTGAGGGGAAGTGATGTTTTCATGTCGGCGAGGATAGCAAAGCCCGCTGTGCCACGCCTGGGTTATGCTCTGGACTGACGTGATCAATGGACTTTTGCGTGACTGGACTGACAGACCTGGACAAACGCTGGCTTACCGAAGCGGTACGCTTGCGCGAAGAACACGCCGGCCCTCTGGACGATCAGGAGGCTAATCGCCGTGCCCGCCAACTGGGGGGCGACCTCGCAACGCGGATCGAAAACCGTGCGCTCTGGCTGGCTGAACGTGACGGCATGCGTGCCGCGCTGCTGCACTGGAAACAGGGCGCGCGACTGGCCCTGCTGGTGCTGCTGGCGGTGGCTGTGCTGAGCGGTGCCGGTTTGGCCTTTGCCGCGCTGGGCGACGGCCAGCGACCGGTGAATGTGTTCTGGGCCGTGGGCAGCCTGCTCGGGGTCAACCTGCTGCTGTTGCTGAGCTGGGCCATGAGCTTTTCCCTGGCTGGCGAGCAAGGTGCAAGCCTGGGCCGTGTGTGGCTATGGCTGAGCGAAAAGCTCGCCCGTGACGCGCAGGCGGTGCATCTGGCGCCGGCCTTACTGCTGTTGTTGCAACGCCAGCGGCTCAACCGCTGGCTGCTCGGGGCACTGGTCAACGGCCTCTGGCTATTGGCACTGGGCAGCGCCCTGCTGGTGCTGCTGGTACTGCTGGCAACCCGCCGTTATGGCTTTGTCTGGGAGACCACCATCCTCGGCGACCAGACCTTCATTGACCTGACCCAGGCACTCGGTGCCTTGCCGGCACTGCTGGGTTTCAGCGTACCGGACGTGGCCATGATCCGCGCCAGCGGCGTCAGCCAGCCGGTGCTGGAACTGGCCCGTCAGGCGTGGGCCGGCTGGTTGCTGGGCGTGCTGGTGGTCTACGGCCTGCTGCCGCGCCTGCTGCTGGCCGCGACCTGCCTGTGGCGCTGGCGACGTGGCCGTCAGCACCTGAGCCTGGACCTGCAACTGCCGGGCTACAGCACCCTGCGTGAGGCCCTGATGCCCAGTAGCGAACGCTTGGGGATCAACGACCCAGAACCCGCGGCCATGCCAGAGGTCACTCGTCTGGCCGACGCGGAACACAGCGCAGGCGCCCTGCTGGTGGGCCTTGAGCTGGACGACCAGCGCCCGTGGCCACCGGCGCTACCCGCCAGCGTCGTGGATGCCGGCATCCTCGACAGCCGCGAGTCGCGCAACAGGCTGTTGGAACAACTGAGCCGCTTCCCCCCTGCACGTCTGGCGATAGCCTGCGACCCACGCCGCTCGCCGGACCGTGGCAGCCTGGCGTTGATCGCCGAACTGGCGCGCAGCGCCGGGGCCACGCGGATCTGGCTGATGCAAGCGCCGCCTGGGCAAGCACTGGACAGCGAGCGACTGGGCGACTGGCATCAGGCGCTGGAAAAACTTGACCTGAGGTTCGCCGACACGGCGCCCTTGCACTGGCTGGAGCATGGCCATGACTGAGCCCTTGAAGCTGGCCGTGGTCGGCCACACCAACGTCGGCAAGACCTCACTGCTGCGCACCCTCACCCGCGATGTGGGGTTTGGCGAAGTGTCACACCGGCCCAGCACCACCCGCCACGTGGAAGGCGCACGGTTGTCGGTGGCGGGCGAGCCCCTGCTGGAGCTTTACGACACACCGGGCCTGGAAGACGCCATTGCCCTGCTCGACTACCTCGAACGCCTGGAGCGGCCCGGCGAACGCCTCGACGGCCCGGCACGACTGGAGCGCTTTCTGCAGGGCAGCGAAGCCCGCCAGCGTTTTGAACAAGAAGCCAAGGTGCTGCGCCAGTTACTGGCCAGCGATGCCGGGCTATACGTGATCGATGCCCGCGAGCCGGTGCTGGCCAAATACCGCGATGAACTGGAGGTGTTGGCAGGCTGCGGTAAACCGCTGCTGCCGGTGCTCAATTTCGTCGCCAGCAGCAACCATCGTGAACCGGACTGGCGCGAAGCGCTGGCCCGTTTGGGGCTGCATGCGCTGGTGCGCTTCGATAGCGTGGCCCCACCGGAAGATGGCGAACGCAGGCTTTATGAGAGCCTTGGCATTCTGCTGGAAAGTGCCCGCCCGGCCCTGCAGCGCTTGATCGACGACCAACAGGCGCAGCGCGAAGCGCGTCGTCACAGCGCCCGCCAACTGATCGCCGAGCTGCTGCTCGACTGCGCAGCCTGTCGCCGCAGTGTAGTGGCAGACCCCACACAGGAAGCGGCGGCTATCGAGCAGTTGCGCCAGACCATACGCCAACGTGAACAACGTTGCGTCGACGCCTTGCTCAAGCTCTATGCGTTCCGCAGCCAGGATGCCAGCGCCGAGGATCTGCCGTTGCTCGACGGACGCTGGGGCGATGACCTGTTCAACCCGGAAACCCTCAAGCTGCTAGGTGTTCGCCTGGGTAGCGGCGTGGCGGCGGGAGCGGCCGCAGGTGCGGGCGTTGACTTGCTGGTAGGTGGCCTGACCCTGGGGGCGGCAGCATTGGCTGGCGCCATTGCCGGCGGCGCGCTGCAGACCGCACGCAACTATGGCTCGCGCTTGCTGGGCAAGCTCAAAGGACAACGTGAACTGACAGTGGACGACGGTGTGTTACGCCTGCTGGCCTTGCGTCAGCGCCAGCTGGCCCAGGCGTTGGACAGCCGTGGGCACGCAGCACAGGCGCGCATCACACTGGGCACACCACAGGACAACAGCTGGCGTGACGGCAAGCTGCCCGAAGCCCTCAACAAGGCTCGGGCGCACCCGCAGTGGTCATCGCTCAACGCGGGGGCGCGGCTGAGCCAGGCAGAGCGCCTGGAGCAGCTTGAAGCCTTGGTGCAAGAGCTGTAGGCCCTGTCACTTACTGCTGCGCCACCTTTTCCGACTTGCCGTCATAGCGCTTGCGCCATTCAGCCAGGATGCCGTCACGGTTTTTCGAGGCCCAGGCGAAGTCGTTCTTGATCAGGCGCTGTTCATAGTCGGCTGGCAGTTCGGTCTGCGGCTTGGCGATGCCCGGCTGAGCCAGTACGGCGAAGTTTTCCTTGTACAACTCCATCGCTGCCGGGCTGGCGGAGAAGTCGGCCAAGCGCTTGGCGGCTGCTTCATGCTGGCTGCCCTTGAGTACGGCAGTAGCCTCGATCTCCCAGCCCAGGCCTTCTTTTGGCAACACGATATCCAACGGCGCACCTTGGCGCTTGAGCTGAACCGCCGGGTACTCGAAAGAAATTCCAATCGGGAATTCACCGGCCGCGGCCAACTTGCAGGGTTTGGAACCGGAGTGAACGTACTGGCCGATGTTCTGGTGCAGAGCGTCCATGTACGCCCAGCCCTGTGGTTCACCAAAGGTCTGCAACCAGGCGCTGACGTCCAGGAAGCCAGTGCCGGAGGACGCAGGGTTCGGCATGACGATCTTGCCCTTGTATTCCGGCTTGGTCAGGTCCTGCCAGCTCAGAGGCTTGCTCAGGCCCTGCTTCTCGGCCTCGATGGTGTTGAAGCAGATGGTCGCCGCCCAGACGTCCATGCCAACCCAGGCCGGTGGATTGGCCGCGTCGCGGTAGTTGCCACCGATCTTTTCCAGGTCTTTGGGGGCGTAGTGCTGCAGCATGCCCTGCTGGTCAAGAACCGCCAGGCTGGAGGCCGCCAGGCCCCAGACCGCATCGGCTTGTGGGCGATCCTTTTCCGCCAGCAGCTTGGCGGTAATGATGCCGGTGGAGTCACGTACCCATTTGATCTCGATATCCGGGTTGGCCTTCTCGAAGGCCTGTTTGTAGGTCTTCAACTGCTCGGCTTCCAGTGCGGTGTACACCGTCAGTTGAGTCGTAGCGGCCTGGGCCTGCACAGTCATGGCAGTGAGGACGGCAGCGGCAAGAGCAAGTGGCTTGAACATGGTGCGGTTCCTTGAGCGGTACAGGTTAGAGGGTGATCAGTGGCCTGGCGCACGCTGGCGCCAGGCTTGGGAGCGTTGCAGCAGGCCGCGCGAGGCCCAGGCCAGCAGCAGCGAGACGGCCGCGCTGGTCAGCAGAATCAGGGTGGACATGGCCGCCGCGCCGCCGACGTTGCCGGCATCGTCCATGTTCAACACAGCGACGGCGGCGAGGATGGTGTCGGGGCTGTAGAGGAAGATCGCCGCCGACACCGTGGTCATCGCCGAGACGAACAGGTAGCGAATGATGTCCAGCAGTGCGGGCAGGCAGATCGGCACAGTCACCCGCAGGAAATGCCGGTACAGCGGCGCCTTGAGCGACAGTGCGGCGGCCTCGAACTCGCCGTCGAGCTGGCGCAGTGCGGTGGTCGCGGGTTTTCTCCATCAGGTAGGCTCCGGTGAAGATCACCACACTGCCAATCAGTGCCACACCCAGGGCCATGGTCAGGCTGTTGCGATAAGCGAGCCAGCCGCCACCGGCGGTGTCGTCGAACTGGTAGTGCTTCAGCGAAAGCGACAGGTTGTAAGGCCAGAACTTCACCAGCGACGAGTAAACCGCCATACCTACCACCAGCAACAGGATCGCGCACACCAGCAGTACCAGCGCCAGGAACCAGCCATCGCGCTGCCGCGATGGCGCCGGCAGGAACACCTGCGCCCGACCACTCATTGCATCGCCCTGACGGCGGCGCAACCAGGCATCGACCGCGAAGCTGAACAGCGCTGGCAGCAACAGCACCATACCGATCAGTGCGCCGCGACCGAACTGCTGCTGCCCCACTACCGCCTTGTAGGCTTCCAGCGCCAAGACCTGATAGTCGCCACCCACGACGACCGGCACACCGAAGTCCGTGATGGTCAGGGTGAATACCAGGCAGAACGCGGCGAAGACCGCCTGCCGGGTTGCAGGCCAGGTAATGCTGTGGAACGCCCGCCAAGGGCCTGCGCCCATACTGGAGGCTGCATCGAACAACCGTGCATCGGCCAACGACAGTGCCGACAGCAGGATCATCAGGGCATGAGGAAAGGTGTAGATCGCCTCGCCAAGGACAATGCCCCAGAAGCCGTAGATGTTGTCGTTGAGCAGACCGCGCAGCAGCCCCTGGTTACCGAACAGGTAGACCAGCGCAATGGCCGGCAACATCGACGGCGCCAGCAGTGGCAACAGCGAAATCCCGCGCCAGATCGACTTGCCCGGAATCAGCGTGCGCTGCAGGGCATAGGCGAACAGGTAGGCCACGGGCACGACGATGGCTGCCACGCTCAGCGATACCTTGAGACTGTTGCCCAGCAACCAATGGAAATTCGCGCTGGTCACCAGCTCAATGGCCGCCGTCAGGCCGCCGCCCTGCCCGGCCTCGCTGCTGAAACCACGCCAGAAAATCGCAAGCAGCGGCAGCAGGACACCGACGGTCAACAGCAGCAGCAACAGCACCTTGCCGCCGACCACGAACAGGCGATCACCCCGTGCGATACGGGCCGTTTGAGTGCGGGACGCCTGAGCGCCCGACAGTGCGATTGGCGCAGCCATCTCAGGCAAACACCTGCAGGCTGCGCGGTGGCAGGGCGACCCAGATGTCCTGTGAACCCAGGCGCGGCATGGCCTCCGGCGCGACTTCCGCCAACAGCGGATGGCCAGGCAGTTCGTTGAACTCAAAGCTCATGCGGCAGCGGTTGCCGAGGAACGTGATCTCCCGCACCCGGGCCGGGAACAGGTTTTCTTCGTGGGTCGGCGGGTTGACACTGATCGCCTCGGGGCGGCAGAACAACCGACCGCTGCGGGCCTGGCTAGCGCCTTGGTCGAGGCGCATGTTCATCGAACCGACCTGAGCATGGCTGTCGCTGCTGCGCTGGAACGGCAGCCAGTTACCCTGGCCGACGAACTCGGCCACAAACGGGGTGGCCGGTTTGTCATAAATCGCCTGCGGGGTGGCGTACTGCTCAACCTGCCCGTTGTTCATCACGGCAATGCGGTCGGCCATCAGCATGGCCTCGTCCTGATTGTGAGTCACCATCAGGGTGGTGATGCCAAGCTGACGCTGCAATTGGCGTAACTCGCTGCACAAGTGCTCACGCACACGGGCGTCGAGCGCCGACATTGGCTCATCGAGCAGCAACAGTGAGGGGGCTGGCGCCAGGGCACGCGCCAAGGCAACGCGCTGCTGCTGCCCGCCAGAGAGTTGCCCGGGGTACTTTTTCTCGCTGCCCGACAGGCCCACCAGTTCCAGCATCTGCGCTACACGCTGGCGCACTTCATCACGGCCACTGCCGCTCAGGCCATAGGCAATATTGGCTTCGACCGTGAGGTTGGGAAACAGCGCATAGGACTGGAACAGAATGCCGTAGTCCCGCGCCTGCGGTGGCAGGTCGGAAATATCACGATCACCGATGTACAGCGTGCCACGGTCCTGGCGCTCCAACCCGGCGATGCAACGCAGCAACGTGGTCTTGCCGCACCCGGAAGGGCCAAGCAGGCAGACCAGTTCGCCTGCGGCGATATCCAGGGATACATCCTGCAGTGCAGTGAAAGCACCGAAGCGTTTGTGGATGCCGCGCACCTTCATCTGTGCGCCAGGGTTTACGAGTGGGTTGTTCATGGCAGGGCCTCACCGAGCAGATGAGGGTCATGCTAGGAGGCGAATGCGAAGCTTCTGTGGCGCGCAGGCAAAAGCTACCGATAGTGGTATAGGCAGATTTGGGTTAACTGCCATTGCCAGCAAAGCCGCACCTTTTGCAGCGGCGGGGTGCCCGTGGGTGCGCAGCGCCTGCATCGCGGGCAAGCCCGGCTCCTACAGGGATAGGCGCAGCAGGCTTGCCTTGGCCTACAGGTCGCAGGCCGCGACTTCTTGGGCGAGGCCAAGAAACGCTGCGGGCAGGCGGGCCTGGCGCCGTTCCTTCAGGCAATAGAGGTATTCGTACATGTGCGGAGCGCCCTCCAGGGTCAGCACGCGCAATTCCGGGTTATGCGGCACTTCATGGCGGGCAATGATGCTGATGCCGATGTTGCGCAGCACCCCCTCGCGAATCGACTCGCGACTGCCGATTTCCAATAACGAACCCGCCTTCACCCCGGCATCGGCCAGCATCTGTTCAGTCAGGCGACGCGTCGTGGAACCAAGTTCACGCATCAGCAGGCAGTGCCCGCTCAAGGCGCTGAGCGGCACAGACCCGCGATTGGCCAACGGATGATTGCGGTGCACCGCCACCACCAGCGGGTCGGTGCCAAGCACCCGCCGCACCAGCCGGGCATCTTCGAGTAACTGCGAGGACGCCGCGAGGTCTACTCGGTAGTCTTCCAGTAACTCCAACACCTGTTGGGAATTGCCGATTTCTACCGAAACCTCAACCTGCGGCAAGCGTTCACGGAAGATCTTCACCAAGTCGAGAATGTAGTACGGCGCCGTCGCGGCGATGCGCAGGGTGCCCTGGGCCTGGCCGCTGTTACGCAGGAAGAACTCGATGTCCGCTTCCTGCTGCAACAGCACCTTGACCATCGGCAACAGACGCGCACCGTCGTCACTCAAGGTCAGGCGACGACCGCCACGGTAAAACAACTCAACCCCGTACTGGCTTTCCAGATTGCGGATCTGCGTGGTCACGGTCGGTTGGCTGAGCCCGAGCTTCTTCGCCGCCAGGGTAATGCTGCCCAACCGCGCGACCATGTAGAACGCTTTCAACTCGGCACTCAACATACATCCTCATTTTCTCAGCAGACGTAGACCGTTGAAGACCACCAACAGACTGACGCCCATATCGGCAAACACGGCCATCCACATGGTCGCCATGCCAGCAAAGGTGATGCCCAGGAAGATCGCCTTGATCCCCAGCGCCAGCACGATGTTCTGCTTCAGAATCGCCGCGCTGTTGCGCGAGAGCCTGACGAAGGCCGGGATTTTGCGCAAGTCGTCATCCATCAACGCCACGTCGGCCGTCTCGATGGCCGTGTCGGTGCCGGCTGCAGCCATGGCAAAGCCAATTTCGGCCCGTGCCAGTGCCGGAGCATCGTTGATACCGTCGCCGACCATGCCCACCCGATGACCTTTGCTGTAGAGGTCTTCAATGGTCTTGAGCTTGTCGGCGGGCAACAGGTTGCCGTAGGCCTGATCGATGCCCACCTGGGCGGCAATGGCCTCGGCGGTATGCGGGTTGTCGCCGGTCAGCATGACGGTGCGAATGCCCAGTTCGTGCAATTGAGCGATGGCCTCACGGCTGCTGTCCTTGACCGTGTCGGCCACGGCAAACAACGCCACCGGGCCGGAGCCGTCAAGCAACAGCACGACACTTTTGCCCTGGCGCTCCAGAAGATCGAGACGGGCTTCCAGTTGCGGCGAGCACAGGCCAAGGTCTTCTACCAGCCGATGGTTACCCAGGTGGTACAAGGTGCCCTCGACCTGCCCGCGGACCCCTCGCCCCGGCAGGGCCTGGAAGTCATGAACCTCATGCACGACGATGCCCTGCTGTTCGGCCTGCTGCGCTACCGCATGGGACACCGGGTGGTCGGAACGGGCGGCGAGGCTGGCGGCGATGCGCTGCGCGGCGCTTTCGAACAGTGGATCGAGCAGTTGGAAATCGGTCTGCACCGGTTTGCCGTGGGTTAGGGTGCCGGTCTTGTCCAGGGCCAGGAAATCAAGCTTGCGGCCGCCCTCCAAGTACACGCCCCCCTTGATCAGAATGCCCTTGCGCGCAGCAGCGGCCAGGCCACTGACAATCGTCACAGGGGTAGAAATCACCAAGGCACAAGGGCATGCGACCACCAGCAAGACCAAGGCCCGGTAGATCCAGTCGAACCACGCGGCTCCGGTGAACACTGGCGGCACGACCGCTACAAGCAGGGCAAGGGCAAACACCACGGGGGTGTAAATGCGCGAGAACTGATCAACGAAGCGCTGCGTCGGAGCACGCGCACCTTGTGCCTGCTCCACGGCCTTGATGATCCGCGCCAGGGTCGATTGACCGGCGGGCGCTGTTACACGGAACTCCAAGGCCCCACCCTGGTTGATGGTGCCGGCGAACAGTTTGTCGCCCGGCCCTTTCTCGACGGGCAGGCTTTCGCCGGTGATCGGTGCCTGATCGACGCTGGATTGCCCCAGCAATACCTCACCATCCAAACCGATACGCTCACCGGGACGAACCCGTACACGGGCGCCCAACGCCACGTGTTTGACCTCCATCTCCAGCCACTGGCCATCAGCCTGCTGCACGGTGGCGCGGTCAGGGCTCAACTGCATCAAGCCGCCGATGGCGTTACGCGCACGGTCCAGCGAGCGGGCCTCGATCAGCTCGGCCAAGGTAAACAGGAACATCACCATCGCCGCTTCCGGCCACTGACCGATCAGCACTGCACCGGTCACCGCGATGCTCATCAGGGCGTTGATGTTCAGGTTGCGGTTTTTCAGGGCGATCCAGCCCTTCTTGTACGTACCCAAGCCGCCACTGAGGATCGCCACCAACGCAACCAGTGCCACCACCCAGTTCGGCGCGGCCGCCGTGAAGTGAATGACTTCCGCCACCAGGGCCGCGACGCCAGAAAGCGCCAGCGGCCACCAGGGCTTCTTCGCCGTTACACGCGGCTCATCCTGCGTCTCGGCGTTCTCTGTCAGCGGTTCGGCCTGCATGCCCAGGCCAGCGATGACCTGCTCGATAACCTTCGCCTCAACCAGGGTATGCCGCACGCCAAGCACGCGGTTGATCAAGTTGAATTCCAGTTGCTCGATCCCCGCCAGTTTGCCCAGCGCGTTCTGGATAAGGGTCTGTTCGGTCGGGCAGTCCATGGCCTCGATCCGAAAGCGGCTCAGGCGAGCGTTGGCACTGCTCGCCTCGCTCAATTGAATCAGCGCCGGCGCCTCGGCAGTCGAGCAACAGGCATGGCCGTGCGCTTGATGGCCATGAGCGTGGTCATTGTCGTGGTCATCATGCGCCTTATGGGCGTGGTTGTGGCTGACAGGCTGGTGCATACGGTTCATCCCTAAAGGTCCTGTTGCCAAGTACACACCCTGTAGCCACTATAGGGTCAAGCAACCTGCCAGGGAATGTGCAATGAAAATCGGTGAACTGGCCAAAACGACTGACTGCCCGGTGGAAACCATCCGCTACTACGAGCGCGAAGGCCTGCTGCCAGAGCCTGCGCGCAGCGAGGGTAATTACAGGCTCTACACCCAGGCACATGTCGAGCGCCTGACCTTTATCCGCAACTGTCGAACCCTCGACATGACCCTGGATGAAATCCGCAGCCTACTGCGTCTGCGCGACAGCCCGGAGGCCCAGTGTGAAAGCGTCAACGCGCTGATCGATGAGCATATTCAGCACGTCAAGGCCCGGATCGACGGGTTGCTGGCCTTGCAGGAGCAGTTGCTGGAACTGCGCCAGCATTGCCACGCCCAAGAGGAACAGTGCTCGATCCTGCAGCATCTGGAGGTCAATGGGGCAGTCACCGCGCCGGGCGCAGAGCATTCACACGTAGGCAGCAGCCACGGCCACTGATGGCCCTCACAGTGCCTGGGGATTAACCGCCAACTGCGCCTTGACCGCCTCTGCCTGCTGGCGCAGGGCGTCCTCGAACAGGCTGACCAACTGTGAAGGTGGCCGATGCAGGGGTTTGACGATATTCACGGTAAAGGGAATCGGCACCGTGAAGGGGCGGATCTGCACACCCTGGCCAACGAAGTCCAGGGCAGTCAGCGGGTTGACGATCGCCAGGCCAATCCCCTCGCGGACCATTGAGCACACCGATGCCGCACTGTGGGTGTCCAGTACCAAGCGCCGCTCGACCTGCGCTTGCCGGAAAATTTCGTCGATCTGCTGCCGGTAGGTGTCCAGCGTGGACAGGCTGATAAAGGGTTGCCCGGAAAAGTCGGCGGGCGCCAGGCGTTGCTTTTCCAGCAACGGATGCCCGTTGGGCAATACACAGACCTCATCCACAGTCATCAGCGGCGATAGCACGGTGCCAGGCGGCGTGCTGCTCACCTCGGTCAGGCCGATGTCGTGCCGCTGCGCGGAGAGCCATTCTTCCAGCAAAGGCGATTCTTGCTGGCTGATGGTGACACTGGCCTTGGGGAACTGCGCCAGAAAGCGCTGGCAGGTCTTGGGCAGCAGCGACTGGGAAAACACCGGCAGGCAAACAATCGACAACTGCCCCTGCTCGAACTCGCGCAGGGCGTCCACCGTATTGAGAATGCGATCAAGGCCAAAGTAGGCCCGCTGCACCTCCTCGAACAGCGCCAGCGCCTGTGAGGTCGGTCGTAACCGACCACGGGCCCGCTCGAACAGCTTCAAACGGGACAGTTGCTCGAAACGCGCCAGTTCACGGCTGACGGTCGGCTGCGAGGTGTGCAGCATGGCAGCGGCCTCAGTCACGCTGCCCGAGGTCATGACCGCACGGAAAACCTCAATGTGACGCAAGGAGATGGACATGGGCCGCTCGGGAGATCGAAAGCCATATCATAAATGAATGACCTCACGGCAAATTGATATTTTATGCCGCCCCCACCTTTCTCCATGATGCAGGCCATCCACGCCCCGCCACACCGGGGCCGCGCCATACCCCAGGGAGAACCTCATTGGAACACGCCGCCGCACAACGTCCAGGCCCATGCCGGACCACCGCCATCACCGATAGCATGCTGACCCGGTTGGCCGCCGAACACGGCACCCCACTGTGGGTGTACGACGCCCAGGTAATTCGTCAGCGCATCCAGCAACTGGCGGGCTTCGACACCATCCGCTTCGCCCAGAAAGCCTGCTCGAACCTGCATGTACTGCGCTTGATGCGTGAAGCGGGGGTAGCGGTTGATGCCGTGTCACTCGGTGAAATCGAGCGCGCACTCAAGGCCGGCTTCAAAACCGGCCGCACCTCAGGTGCTGCCGAAGTGGTGTTCACCGCCGATCTGTTCGACCGGGCCACCCTGAACCGCGTGGTAGAAACGCAGATCGAGGTAAACGTGGGCTCGATCGACATGCTTGAGCAACTGGGCGAGCGCTCCCCTGGGCACCGGGTCTGGCTGCGCATCAACCCGGGCTTCGGTCACGGCCATAGCAACAAGACCAACACCGGCGGTGAAAACAGCAAGCACGGAATCTGGCACGAGCAGCTACAAGAGGCGCTGGCCCAGGTTCGCAAATATCAGCTGCATCTGGTCGGCCTGCATTTCCATATCGGCTCGGGCGTGGACTACTCCCACCTGCAGCGAGTATGCAGCGCCATGGTGGAACTGATTGGCCGCCTGGACCACGACATCGAAGCGATCTCTACCGGTGGCGGGCTGTCAGTGCCTTACCGCGATGGCGAGCAGGCCGTAGACATCGCGCACTACCTCACGCAGTGGCGTGAAGCCAAACAGCAGATCGAGCAGCAGTTGGGTCACCCGGTGCGCCTGGAAATCGAGCCGGGCCGTTTCCTGGTGGCCGAGTCCGGCCTGCTGGTAGCTGAAGTACGCGGAACCAAGCCGATGGGCAGCAACCACTTCACCCTGGTCGATGCCGGCTTCAATGACCTGATGCGCCCCTCGATGTACGGCAGCTACCACGAAATTTCACTGATTCCACAGCCCGGCACCGCGCAGGCGCCGCGTCCGCCGCGCGCTACCGTGGTGGCAGGCCCGTTGTGCGAATCCGGTGATGTGTTTACTCAGCTTGAAGGCGGCATTGTCGAATCGCGCCTGCTGCCGTCGGCTCAGGTGGGGGATTACCTGGTGTTCCATACCGCCGGCGCCTATGGCGCGTCGATGTCGTCGAACTACAACAGCCGCGGGCATGCCGCTGAAGTACTGATCGACGGCGAGGCCAGTCGGTTGATCCGCAAACGCCAAAGCCTTGAGTCGTTGCTGGCGCTTGAACTGGACGCCTGAGGCTGTAACCAAACACAACACAGGCCGCAATAGCCTGTGTTGTGAGGCGGCGGTCAAACCGCCATTGGCGCGGTCATCGGCGCGTGGTGCTCGTAGCCTTCAAGGCTGAAGTCGCTCGGCTCGATCAGTTCCAGCCACTCGGGCTGGTAAATACCCGTCTTGGCGAATTCCGGCACACGGTCGGAGATCACCAGCTTCGGCGCGGCCAGTGGTTCGCGCTTGAGCTGCTCGTTGAGCATGTCCAGGTGGTTCTCATAGACGTGCGCATCGCCAATGAAGTAAGTGAACCAGCGTGGCGTGTAACCGGTCAGACGGCCCACCAGCGACAGCAGTGCGGCGCCTTCGGTGAGGTTGAACGGTGTGCCAAGGCCCAGGTCGTTGGAGCGGATGTAGAGGGTCAGGGAAATTTCCTTGGTCTCGACATTCGGGTGGAACTGGTACAGCAAGTGGCACGGCGGCAGAGCCATCTCGTCAAGCTGGGCACAGTTCCAGCCGTGGAACAGGATGCGTCGGCTGCCTGGGTCATTGATGATGGTGTCGACGCACTGGCGAATCTGGTCAATGGCCTTGTACAGCACCACAAACGCCTCACCGTCTTCCTCGGCTTCGGCAATCGTCTGGAAGCCCTGGCTTTGAGCGAGCGCGATGGCAGCCGGGTTACTCAGCGCAATACGCTTGTACGCCGGCCACTGGCGCCATTGCACGCCGTAGATTTCACCCAGGTCGTCGGCGCCCTGACGGAACGGGTTGGCCAGCCACTGCGCATTCTCGTTGGCGTTCTGGTCCCAGACCTTGCAGCCCAGTTCGCGGAACTGCGCAGCGTTCTTCACCCCGCGCAGGAAACCGACCATCTCGCCAATGGCTGACTTGAACGCCAGGCGGCGGGTGGTGATGGCCGGGAAGCCCTCCTGCAGGTCGAAACGCAGCATGGCACCGGGGAAGCTGATGGTGCGGATGCCGGTACGGTTGCCCTGCAGGGTGCCGTGCTTGATCACGTGGGCGACCAGTTCTAGATATTGCTTCATGACTTACCTGTTTCAAAACAGGCAGAGGCGCACCCCTGCCTTACACATTTAAAGCGCAGCGCCCTTGGCGGTCGGCGCGCGGCGATAGGCCCACCAGATCAACCCGATACCACCGAGGATCATTGGTACGCAAAGCAGTTGGCCCATGGTCAACCAACCAAACGCGATGTAGCCCAGTTGCGCATCGGGCACGCGGACGAACTCGACGATGAAGCGGAAGATGCCGTAGAACAGCGCGAACATACCGGAGATGGCCATCGTCGGGCGTGGTTTGCGCGAATACAGCCAGAGAACCAGGAACAATGCCACACCTTCCAGTGCAAACTGGTAAAGCTGCGACGGATGGCGCGGCAATTGTGCTGGATCACTGAAGGGCGGGAAGACCATGGCCCACGGCACATCGGTCGCCTTGCCCCACAATTCGCCGTTGATGAAGTTGCCGATACGCCCCGCACCCAGGCCAATCGGTACCAGCGGTGCAACGAAGTCCATCAGCTCAAAGAACGACTTGTTGTTGCGCTTGCCGAACCACAGTGCCGCCAGCATGACGCCGATAAAGCCGCCATGGAACGACATGCCGCCCTTCCAGACTTCGAAAATCAACGCGGGATTGGCCAGGTACGCACTCAGGTCATAGAACAGTACATACCCCAGGCGGCCACCGACAATCACCCCCATGGACAGCCAGAACACCAGGTCGGAAAGCTTTTCGCGGCTCCAGGTCGGGTCGAAACGCTTCAACCGGCGCGATGCCAGCAGCCAGGCGCCGCCGATGCCGATCAGGTACATCAGGCCGTACCAGTGGATTTTCAGCGGCCCGATGGCCACGGCCACGGGGTCGATATTCGGATAAGGCAGCATCAAACGTCCTCTATTCTTAAAGCAAAAAGCTCAGGCCGACACAAAACAACAGTGCGGCAAACAGCCGTTTCAGCAGGCGGGGCGACAGCTTGTGGGCCAGCCGCGCACCAAAACGGGCAAAAAACATACTGGTCAGGGCAATACCCAACAGCGCCGGCAAATACACGAACCCGAGACTATGCGCTGGCAACAACGGGTCGTGCCAGCCCAGAACCATGAAACTTAGCGCACTGGCCAGGGCAATCGGGAAGCCGCAGGCCGATGAAGTCGCCACCGCCTGCTGCATCGGCAGGCTGCGCCAGGTCAAAAACGGCACGGTCAGCGAGCCGCCGCCAATGCCGAAGATCGCCGAGGCCCAGCCGATCACACTGCCGGCAGCGGTAAGGCCGGCTTTGCCAGGGATACTGCGGCTGGCCTTGGGCTTGAGGTCCAGCGCCATCTGCAGGGCAATGATCAGGGCGAACACACCAATGATCTTTTGCAGGTTCGGGCCCTGGATCGCCGAGGCGGTTTTCGCACCAATGCCGGCGCCGATCAGGATCCCAAGGGTCATCCAGATGAAGATCGGCCACTGCACCGCGCCTTTGCGATGGTGTTCGCGAATGGCATTGACCGAGGTGAAGACGATGGTCGCCAATGAGGTGCCGACCGCCAGATGGGTCAATACCGAAGCGTCAAAGCCCTGCGCGGTGAAACTGAAGACCAATACCGGCACGATAATGATGCCGCCACCAACGCCGAACAGCCCGGCCAGCACGCCTGCACAGGCACCCAGCACTAGATAGAGCAGGAATTCCATTGTCGCCCCCGGAAAATTCTGTCCGGCATGGTAACGGAAGCCGGGGTAATGGCTCCAGTGGCTCGCAGAGAAGGCTCTGTTACAGTGAGTGAAAACCCAGGAAAGTCCAGCCATGTGCCTGATCGTTTTTGCCTGGCGACCGGGGCATCCCCAGCCGCTGATCGTTGCCGCCAACCGCGATGAATTCTATGCCCGCCCTGCCCAACCGCTCAGCCATTGGGCCGATGCGCCAGGGGTGTATGCCGGCCGCGACCTGGAAGCCGGTGGCACCTGGCTGGGCGTCGGCCCTGCCGGTCGCTTCGCCGCACTGACCAACATCCGCGACCCCGACCAGCCTCTGGGCCAGCGCTCACGGGGCGAGTTGGTGTCGGGGTTTCTGACCGGGACGCAGCCTATCGAGGCCTATCTGGATCAGGTGGCCAACCGTGCCTCGGAGTACAGCGGCTTCAATTTGCTGCTGAGCGATGGGCAACAGTTGGCGTACTTGAGTGCGCGGGAGGCCACCCCTAGGCTGCTGGATACCGGCGTCTATGGCCTTTCCAATGCCGGGCTCGACACACCCTGGCCCAAGTTGCTCAAGGCCCGTGCTGCACTGCAGGCTCAATTGCATGAGCCTCAGCCCGAGGCATTGTTGACGTTGCTGGCCGATGGCCAACAGGCGGCAGAGAGCGAACTGCCGGAAACCGGCGTAGGCATGGCCACGGAGCGGCTGCTGTCGAGTGTGTTCATTGCCAGCCAGAGCTACGGCACACGGGCCAGCACGGTGCTGCTGGTGTCGGCGGATGGTTCGCGGCAGTTGGTAGAGCGCAGCTTCGGGCCCTTTGGCGGGCATTTGGGCGAGGTGGCATTGCACCTATGACGCTATGAACCTATGAAATGCGAACCTATGAAATGCGCGGTGCCTGAGAGACAGGCACCGCGCAAGGTTGTAGCGGTGACGCGGCGTAGCAGCCCCTACAAGGTCTTCGGCGACGCCGGGTTGATCATCCGCGCCAGGCCCAGGTTCTTCAGGGCCAATTGCAGCGAGCTGTGGATAACTTGCGGGTTGTCGATCTTCATGGCCTGGGCCAACAAGTCCTTGGACTGGCTCAGGCTGATCTGACGCAGCATCCACTTCACCTTGGGCAGGTTGGTGGCGTTCATCGACAGGCTGTCAAAGCCCATGGCCATGAGCAGCACCGCCGCCGCCGGATCACCGGCCATCTCACCGCAGATACTCACCGGCTTGCCTTCGGCATGAGCGTCGTTGACTACATTCTGCAACGCTTGCAGCACCGCCGGGTGCAGGTAGTCGTACAGGTCGGCAACCCGCGGGTTGTTGCGGTCGACGGCCAACAGATACTGGGTCAGGTCGTTGGAGCCGACCGACAGGAAGTCCACCATGCGAGCCAGTTCGCGGGTCTGGTAGACCGCCGCAGGAATCTCGATCATCACCCCCACCGGCGGCATCGGCACATCGGTGCCTTCATCACGCACTTCGCCCCAGGCGCGGTGGATCAGGTGCAAGGCCTCTTCCAGCTCATGAATACCGGAAATCATCGGCAGCAGAATGCGCAGGTTGTTCAACCCTTCGCTGGCCTTGAGCATGGCGCGGGTCTGCACCAGGAAGATTTCCGGGTGGTCGAGGGTCACGCGGATACCGCGCCAGCCGAGGAAGGGGTTGTCTTCCTTGATCGGGAAATAGGACAAGGCCTTGTCGCCGCCGATGTCCAGGCTGCGCATGGTCACAGGCTGCGGATGAAACGCCGCCAGTTGCTCGCGGTAGATCGCCAGCTGTTCCTTCTCGCTGGGGAAGCGCTGGTTGATCATGAACGGGACTTCGGTGCGGTACAGGCCGACACCCTCGGCACCGCGCTGCTGGGCGCGGGCGACATCGGCAAGCAGGCCGGTGTTCACCCACAGCGGCATGCGATGGCCGTCGGTAGTGATGCACGGCAGCTCGCGCAGGGCGTCGAGCCCCTGAGCCAACTGGCGCTCCTCTTCCACCACCTCGGCATACTGCTTGCGCAGTACCTCGCTGGGGTTGGTGTAGACCTCGCCGTGGTAGCCGTCGACGATCATCTGAATGCCGTCGACCTTGGAGTACGGCAGGTCGACCAGGCCCATGACCGTCGGAATACCCATGGCCCGGGCCAGGATCGCAACGTGGGAGTTACCCGAACCCAATACCGAGACCAGGCCCGCAAGCTTGCCCTCAGGCACTTCGCCAAGCATGGCAGGGGTCAGTTCTTCGCTGACCAGAATCGTGTTGTCGGGATAGACCAGCGTCTGCTGGCGGGCCTCCTGCAGGTAGGCCAGCAGTCGCCGGCCCAGATCCTTCACGTCGGAAGCCCTCTCCCGCAGGTAGTCGTCGTCCATCAGCTCGAAACGGCTGACGTGCTCGCCGACCACTTGGCGCAAGGCGCCCTGGGCCCATTGGCCGGTCTTGATCACCTGCACGACTTCACCGCCCAGGGCAGCGTCTTCGAGCATCATCAGGTAGACGTCGAACAACGCCCGCTCTTCTGGGCGCAACTGGGTAGCCAGCTTGGCCGAGAGGGTGCGCATGTCGTTGCGCACGCCTTCAAGGGCGTTGTTGAACAGGCTCAGTTCGGCGTCGATGTCCGTGACGGTCTTGTCCGGAACGACGTCGAGGTCGGCCGGCGGCAGCATGACCACGGCGGTACCGACCGCTGCACCCGGCGAACCCGGCACACCGACGAATTTGGCTTCCTGGATACCTTTGCCCTGGCGGCCCAGGCCACGGATCGAGCCCGTCGCCTCGGCATGGGCGATAACCCCGGCAAGCTGTGCGCTCATGGTCACGAGGAAGGCTTCTTCGCCCTCATCGAACTGACGGCGCTCTTTTTGCTGGATAACCAGAACACCAACCACCCGACGGTGGTGGATGATCGGCGCCCCGAGGAACGAGGCAAAGCGTTCTTCGCCGGTTTCGGCAAAGTAGCGATAACGCGGGTGATCGGCGGCGTTTTCGAGGTTCAGCGGCTCTTCACGGGTGCCCACGAGGCCGACCAGGCCTTCGTTGGGGGCCATGCTGACCTTGCCGATAGACCGTTTGTTCAGGCCCTCTGTGGCCATCAGGACGAAGCGGTTGGTTTCCGGGTCAAGCAAGTAGACCGAGCAGACCTGACTGCCCATGGCCTCTTTGACGCGCAAGACAATAATCCCCAACGCCGTTTTCAGATCCTTGGCGGAGTTAACTTCCTGGACGATCTTGCGCAGCGTATTGAGCATGGCTCGGGGTCGAACTCCGTCGTCAGTCGCGCGCCAACAGGCGCGGTGCAAGCTCTTTGAGAGCGCGGCGGTAAACCTCGCGCTTGAATGTCACCACCTGGCCCAGCGGGTACCAATAACTGACCCAACGCCAGCCATCGAACTCCGGTTTCCCGGTCAAATCCATCCGCACTCGCTGCTCATTGGACACCAGGCGCAGGAGAAACCATTTCTGTTTCTGGCCGATACACAGCGGTTGGCTGTGGGTACGCACCAGGCGTTGGGGTAAACGATAACGCAACCAGCCACGGGTGCAGGCAAGAATTTCAACATCATGTCGTTCAAGCCCCACTTCTTCGTTCAGCTCGCGGTACAAGGCCTCTTCTGGTGTTTCCTCGGGGTTGATCCCGCCCTGGGGAAACTGCCAGGCATCCTGGTTGATACGACGAGCCCATAGCACCTGCCCGGCATCATTCGTCAGAATGATCCCGACATTGGGGCGAAAACCATCGGGGTCGATCACGGCAGCAACCTCGCAAACGCATGTCCCCGCATTGTTCCACAAAGCCCACAAGGCCAGCAACGCGCCTGCGGACCTTATGTGCATCGATGTGAAAAGTCCGTATTCTTAAGGACTTTTCAGATGTTATGCGAGTGACTGCAATGCGCCTGGCTTTATTCGATCTGGACAATACTCTCCTTGGCGGTGACAGCGATCACGCATGGGGCGATTACCTCTGCGAGCGCGGCATTCTCGACCCTGTCGAGTACCAGAACCGCAACGATGCCTTCTATCAGGACTACCTGGCCGGCAAGCTGAATCTGAACGACTACCTGAACTTCAGCCTGGAAATCCTCGCCAGAACCGAAATGGCGCAACTCGACGAATGGCACCGCGATTTCATGCGCGACTGCGTTGAGCCGATCATCCTGCCCAAAGCCCTTGAACTGCTGGAAGAACACCGTAGCGCAGGCGACAAGCTGGTGATCATCACCGCCACCAACCGTTTCATCACCGGCCCGATTGCCAAGCGCTTGGGCGTACAAACCCTGCTGGCCACCGAATGCGAGATGATTGATGGCCGTTACAGCGGGCGCAGTACCGATATACCGTGTTTCCGTGAAGGCAAAGTGACACGCCTTAATCGCTGGCTGCTGGAAAACGGCTTCAGCCTGGAAGGCAGCCATTTCTACAGCGACTCGATGAACGACCTGGCGCTGCTGGAAGCGGTCGAACACCCGATTGCAGTCGACCCGGACCCGAACCTGCGCGCCGAAGCCGAAAAGCGTGGCTGGAGAGTCATCAGCCTGCGTGACTAAGGGCTGAAGGCAATCAATCGCCAGCACGTCCTGCACCCAAGTGGTACAGGGTGTGCTGGCGACAGGCGCGACGATTACACCGGTTTAGCGACCATCAGGCCGATGATGCTGAGGAAAATAACCGCGCTCAGCGCTGCCAGTATCACGACCGAGCGTCGACTGGCTGTGGCCTTGCCCAATCGCCCCACCAGCAGCAACCAGCACACGCACCCCAGCAGGTAGAGTACGGCCCCGCCAAGCAGCCAGGCCTGTTCCAGCGGCCAACCAATCAGGTGCACCAGCCACCAGCCACTGAAGGGCAGGCTGAACAGGCTCAGGCCCATCAGAATCCAGACGAACAACCAGGGCCGCTGCAGGCTCGTCGCAGGGCCGGCTACCGTATTGGCGCGCTGACGCCACGCCTGGAACACCAGCCCCAATGCACACCCCAGCGACAACGCCGTCGCCAGGCCATGCAACATTTTCATCACGCTTAAAGTTTCCATACGAAAGCATCCCACCCCATCAAAGCACCGTCTTGAGCGTAGCAGCCTCAGCCGAGGAACAGCCGGTACGCCGGGTTCTCGGTTTCATCCCAGTAGGGGTAGCCGATCTTGGCCAGCGCTGCGGGCACCAGATGGCGCTCTTCGTCCGGCACCTGCAAACCTGCAACCACACGGCCGTCGGCCGCACCGTGGTTACGGTAATGGAACATCGAGATGTTCCAGCGCCCACCCAGCTTGTTGAGGAAGTTGAACAGCGCACCCGGACGCTCCGGGAACTCGAAGCGCAGCACCATTTCGTTGCTGACACCCGCCGCATGACCTCCGACCATGTGCCGGATATGCAACTTGGCCAGTTCGTTGTCGGTCAGGTCGAGCACCGGGAAGCCCTGCTCACTCAGGCTTTGCAGCAAGGCGCTGCGCGGGTCGGTGTCAGGATGGGTCTGCACGCCAACAAAAATATGGGCTTCGCCCTCGGCGTGGTAACGGTAGTTGAACTCGGTGATCTGGCGCTTGCCAATGGCCTCGCAAAACGCCTTGAAGCTGCCCGGCTGCTCAGGGATGGTCACGGCAATGATTGCCTCACGCCCTTCCCCCAGCTCGGCGCGCTCGGCCACATGGCGCAGGCGGTCGAAGTTGACGTTGGCACCGGAGTCGATGGCCACCAGCGTCTGGCCGCTGACACCGCGCAGTTCGACGTATTTCTTGATGCCCGCCACACCGAGGGCGCCCGCAGGTTCGGTGATCGAGCGGGTATCGTCGTAAATATCCTTGATCGCCGCACAGATCTCGTCAGTACTGACGGTAATGACCTCGTCGACGTAGTCTTTGCAGATCTCAAAGGTGTACTGGCCGATTTGCGCAACTGCCACGCCATCGGCGAACAACCCGACCTGCGGCAATACCACGCGCTCACCCGCAGCCATGGCGGCTTGCAGGCAATTTGAGTCATCCGGCTCGACGCCGATCACCTTGATCTCCGGGCGCAGGTACTTCACGTAGGCCGCGATACCGGCAATCAGGCCACCACCACCGACCGGAACGAAGATCGCGTCCAACTGGCCCGGGTGCTGGCGCAGAATCTCCATGGCCACGGTGCCTTGGCCTGCGATGGTGTGCGGGTCGTCGTAGGGGTGGATGTAGACGAAGCCCTTCTCATCGACCAGTTTCAGCGAATAGGCCAGCGCTTCGGGAAAGGAATCGCCATGCAGCACAACCTTGCCGCCACGCGAGCGCACACCTTCGACCTTGATCTCGGGCGTGGTCTTGGGCATGACGATGGTTGCCTTGATGCCCAACTCCTTCGCCGCAAGTGCTACACCCTGGGCATGGTTACCCGCCGACGCGGTGACCACGCCACGGGCGAGTTCCTCGGGGGTCAGTTGGGCCAGCTTGTTGTAGGCGCCACGAATCTTGAAGGAGAACACCGGCTGCAGGTCTTCGCGCTTGAGCAGCACGGTATTGCCCAAGCGCTTGCTCAGCTGCCCGGCACGTTGCAATGGCGTTTCGACAGCGACGTCATAGACGCGCGAGGTGAGGATCTTCTTGACGTACTGTTCGAGCATCGGGAAAGCATCACTGGGCGGCTGGGACAAGGCCTGGGAGTCTACCCCAGCGCCCTGTCGGGCGACCACCGCCAGCCTGGGGTTTTAGCCGTTATACTAGGCAACCTCAGATACTCCTCCCCGCTTCGGAGCCCGCATGACCCAGGACCAACTCAAACAGGCTGTCGCCCAGGCCGCTGTCGATTTCATTCTGCCCAAGCTCGATGACAAGAGCATCGTCGGCGTCGGCACCGGCTCGACCGCCAACTGCTTCATCGACGCCCTGGCCAAGCACAAAGGTGCCTTCGACGGTGCCGTTGCCAGTTCCGAAGCCACTGCTGCGCGCCTGAAAGGCCATGGCATTCCGGTGTATGAGCTGAACACCGTCAGCGAGTTGGAGTTCTATGTCGACGGTGCCGACGAAAGCAACGAGCACCTGGCCCTGATCAAGGGCGGCGGCGCTGCACTGACCCGCGAGAAGATCGTTGCCGCCGTAGCCAAGACCTTCATCTGCATCGCTGACGCCAGCAAGCTGGTTCCGGTACTGGGCGCCTTCCCGCTGCCAGTGGAAGTGATCCCGATGGCCCGCAGTCACGTTGCCCGCCAACTGGTCAAACTGGGCGGCGACCCGGTGTACCGCGAAGGCGTGGTAACCGACAACGGCAACATCATCCTCGATGTGTACAACCTGCAGATCACCAACCCGGTGGAACTGGAAAGCCAGATCAACGCCATCGTTGGTGTCGTCACCAATGGTCTGTTCGCCGCGCGCCCTGCCGATCTGCTACTGCTGGGTACCCCGGAAGGCGTAAAAACACTGCGTAACTGATACACCCGTCAAGCGGGCCGGCCCCCAACGATGGTCGTTTACGGGGCCGGTTGCTTCTTGAAGATGTAGAACAGGTTGGGTTCACTGACCAGGTAGAGCGTCCCGGCATCGTCCAGGGCAATACCTTCTGCCTGCGGCACGCTCTGCTGCAGCCCTTGAAAACCCTTGTGCAGAGACAAGCTGTTCAACGGTTTCCCTTCAGTATCCAGCTCCAGTACCAGTTTCGATTCGTCCGACAAGGCCAGCAAATGGCCGCTGCGCTCATCGAACACCAGGCTCGACAAATCACGCATGAACAACCGTGAATCACGCTGGCGATCCTGCACTACATGCACGGAATAAGGCTGCCCGTCGCCCTCATGAGGGAACCCCTGCACCTCGTAGATCAACATCGGGTCGCGCTCCTTGGCCACGAACAGACGCTTGCCTGCCGAGTCATAGGCCAAACCCTCGAACCCTTTGTTGCCGTTCAGACCAACCCCCAGAGACAGCTGCTCAGCGGTACTGGCATCCAGCACGCGGGTGTCATCATTCAGTTGAACAAGGATCAGCCGCTGTTGGCGCTCGTCGGTGATGACATAGCTGCCAGGCCCGACATACTCAACGGCTTCCGGGTCGCCGAAACCAATCAACGGCAAGCGCCTCACGATGACGCCATCCAGCGACAGCTCTATCAGTTCTGAACGCTTGTTGGTGACACTGAACAGGCTTTTACGATCAGGGTCGTAGGTCAGTGCAGAGAGGTCATCGTCCAGCCCCTCGATAGGCTTGGCTTCAAGTACGACCTGATAGCGATCCAGGCCAATACCGTGCTCGACCGGCTGCCACCAGGTCTTGAGGTTGAACCAACCGCGCTCGAGCAATCGATACTCGTGCGCCGCCAAAGCCAACAAAGAAAGGGCCGACAGGCTGATAAGCAAAGCAAGCAGAGGTAAACGGATAAAACGTCGCATTCAGGCAGACTCAACAAAAATCGACCTAAAGCTAACCATACCCACCTGAATCGAAGCTTAAAGCACCAGGGCAAGCACGCTTAGTGCTTGCGGAAGCGATAGAACAGGTTCGGCTCGCTGACCATATACAGCGTGCCCTGCTCATCCATGGCAACCCCTTCAGCCCGTGGAATACGCTTTTGCAAACCGTTGAAGCCGCCCTGCAGGGTCATGAAGCTGACCTGTTGGCCCTGCTGATCCAGCTCGAGCAACATGTTGGAGTCGGCCGACAGCACCAGCATATGGCCCGTACGTGGATCGATGCCAAGGGCAGATACATTGCGCAGATCGAGTTCGTCGCTGGACAGCGACTGTTTCTGACCGCTCAATTGGCCCGAACCATCGCTACTCCAGGTGAACAACTTTGGTGGCCGCTCCTCACCCAACACCAACCGTTGGCGTTTTGGCTCCCAGGCAACCCCCTCGAACGCCTTGTTCTGATTCTTCGACGGCCCAAGGTCGTATTGCGGGAAGTCGGCGCTGTTCAGTGCCTTGGTATCGGCATCGACCCGGATGATGGTCACGGTATGATCGCGCTCATCAACAATTGCCATGCGCCCACCCTCCAGCACGGCAACCCCCTCGGGGTTGCTCCAGCCATTAAGGGGCATTTTGCGCAGCACATCACCGTCCAGCGTCAGTTGAACCAGGAACGGGTTCTTGCCCATCACCGCGAACAGGGTTTTGGTTTGCGGGTCGTAGGAGACATCTGAAGCTTCGTCATCTTCCATGCCAGGCAGCACCTTGGCATCAATGTCGGCGTGGTAGTCCGGCAACCAGACGCTAGCCCGTTGTTCTGCCGGGCTCTCGAAACGCTCTTTGATCCAGAGCAGGCCACGATCATCCCAATGCATGGCATAGGCCACGCCATAGCCGATGACCGCCGCAGTCGCCAACCAGGTCGACCAAC
Source organism: Pseudomonas sp. AL 58 (assembly GCF_036348395.1). Classification (NCBI taxonomy): domain Bacteria; kingdom Pseudomonadati; phylum Pseudomonadota; class Gammaproteobacteria; order Pseudomonadales; family Pseudomonadaceae; genus Pseudomonas; species Pseudomonas sp. AL 58. The sequence goes on along the minus strand of NZ_JAZBQR010000003.1, from coordinate 101,140 downwards.
GCAACATTAAAGGACGCTTGCGCACAGACGGCAGAGAATCGCCGGAAGGAAACGGTGTGGTCATCGAGGATTCCTGCTTGTTTTTTACCGATTTAATAGCACAGCACCGGCAGGTTCACGTGAACCAATGCGCAGGCATTATCCGGATGACTTGTGAAAAAATCGGTAAAAGCAGGCTGACTGTAACGATAAAGCAGGTGGCAGCCATTACGACTGCCACACAGGTCCAGCGTACCGGCGCTCAGAGTACCTTGCTTTCGAAACGGCTGATGCCAGGCAGCTCCAGCACCAGTTCGTCCCCCTGATTCAGCGGGCCGACGCCTGCTGGCGTACCGGTGAGGATCACATCACCGGCCTGCAGGGAAAACTGTGCCGCCATGTACTGGATCATCGGAACAATCGGATTAAGCATCAGCTCGCTGTTGCCATCCTGGCGTACCTCGCCATTGATGCTCAGACGAATGCCGATATCGGTCAGGTCCTCGAAGGTACTGGCCGGCACGAACGGCGCCAGAACGCAGGCACCATCGAACGACTTGGCCAATTCCCAGGGCAAACCCTTTTCCTTCAGTTTGGACTGGACGTCACGCAGGGTCAGGTCCAGTGCCGGGGCGAAGCCGGAGATCGCATCGAGCACTTCTTCTTCGTCGGGCTGGGTCGACAGCGACTTGCCCAGCAACACGGCGATTTCCGCCTCGTAGTGCACCGAGCCACGTTCGGTGGGGATCTTGAAACCACCCTCGAGCGGCACGACACAACTGCCGGGCTTGATGAACAACAAGGGTTCAGTCGGTACCGGGTTATTCAGTTCCTTGGCATGTTCGGCGTAATTACGGCCAATGCACACCACCTTGCCCAACGGGAAGTGAATACGCGTGCCGTCTAGATACTGGTGCTGGTAGCTCATTGCCGACTCCTGGCGCTGTTAATCACTTTTTGGGGAAACGCGTCACTCGACCGGGAAGATCTTGCCCGGGTTCATGATCCCATTCGGGTCGAAGGCGGCCTTAACCGCCTTCATGTACTCGATTTCCACGGGCGAACGGCTGTAGGTCAGGTAGTCGCGCTTGGTCATGCCAACACCGTGCTCGGCAGAAATCGAGCCGTTGTACTTCTCTACCGTTTCGAAAACCCATTTGTTGACGGTAGCGCACTTGGCGAAGAACTCGTCCTTACTCAGGTTTTCCGGCTTGAGGATGTTCAGGTGCAAATTGCCGTCGCCGATGTGGCCATACCAGACGACTTCAAAATCAGGGTAGTGTTCGCCGACAATCGCATCGATATCCTTCAAGAACGCCGGCACTTTCGATACGGTGACCGAAATGTCGTTCTTGTAGGGCGTCCAGTGCGAGATGGTCTCGGAGATGTACTCACGCAGTTTCCAGAGGTTTTTCAGTTGTTGCTCGCTCTGGCTCATCACGCCGTCGATCACCCAGCCTTGCTCCACACAGTGCTCGAAGGTTGCCAGGGCGTCGTTGGCCACCTCTTCGGTGCTCGCCTCGAACTCCAGCAAGGCATAGAACGGGCAGTCGGTGTCAAAGGGTGCAGGCACATCGCCACGCGCCATGATCTTGGCCAGGGCCTTGTCGGAGAAGAACTCAAAGGCGGTGAGGTCCAGCTTGCCCTGGAAAGCATGAAGCACCGGCATGATCGAGTCGAAGTCCGGGGTGCCCAGGACCATCGCGGTGAGGTTCTTCGGCGCGCGGTCCAGGCGCATCGTGGCTTCAACCACAAAGCCCAGAGTGCCTTCAGCCCCAATGAACAACTGACGCAAATCGTAACCGGTGGCGTTCTTGATCAAGTCCTTGTTCAACTCAAGCAGGTCGCCCTTGCCGGTGACGACTTTCAGGCCAGCCACCCAATTACGGGTCATGCCGTAGCGAATAACCTTGATACCGCCGGCATTGGTGCCGATATTGCCACCAATCTGGCTTGATCCTGCTGAAGCAAAGTCAACCGGGTAGTACAACCCCTGGTCTGCCGCGAACTGCTGCAGTTGCGCGGTAATCACCCCAGGCTGGCAGACGACCGTACGATCACCGGCGTTGAAACCGAGAATCTGGTTCATGTAGTCGAAGGCCACTACCACTTCGCCATTGGCCGCCACGGCTGCGGCGGAAAGCCCGGTTCGCCCGCCCGACGGCACCAGCGCAACCTTGCGCTGGTTGGCCCAGCGGACGATGGCCTGTACCTGTTCGATGCTCTTAGGAAACACGATGGCCAGCGGTGCCGGCGCAAAATGTTTGGTCCAATCCTTGCCGTACGTATCGAGGGAAGCAGCGTCGGTCAGTACCTTGCCAGGTTCAACCAGAGTCAACAGCTCATCAATCAGCGCAGGATTGGTCATCGATAGAACTCTCGAACAATTCATAGTCACCCTGAGGACTCTTCACGTGCCAGGGATGGGCGTATCAAGGGGTCGTTATGCTAGCATATGCCCCCCGCTAATCGTGCTTCAGGCCGATCTGCGACAGCTTCTCTTCCCTGCCATTTTTTCTCCGGGACACAGGTTTACGCAGATGAGCAAGACTTCTCTCGATAAGAGCAAGATCAAGTTCCTTCTCCTCGAAGGCGTCCACCAAACTGCCGTGGACGTCCTTAAGGCCGCCGGGTACACCAACATTGAGTACCTCACCGGCTCTCTGCCCGACGCCGATCTGAAGGAAAAGATCGCCGATGCTCACTTCATCGGTATCCGCTCGCGCACTCAGCTGACCGAAGAGGTTTTCGACTGCGCCAAGAAACTGGTCGCTGTCGGCTGTTTCTGCATTGGTACCAACCAGGTCGACCTCAACGCGGCTCGCGAACGCGGTATCGCCGTGTTCAACGCACCTTACTCCAACACCCGTTCCGTTGCCGAACTGGTACTGGCCGAGGCCATCCTGCTGCTACGCGGCATCCCGGAGAAGAACGCGTCCTGCCACCGTGGTGGCTGGATCAAGAGCGCGGCCAACTCCTTCGAGATCCGTGGCAAGAAGCTGGGTATCGTCGGCTACGGCTCGATCGGCACCCAACTGTCGGTCCTGGCTGAAGGCCTGGGCATGCAGGTTTACTTCTACGACACCATCACCAAGCTGCCGCTGGGTAACGCCACTCAGGTGAACAACCTGCACGAGCTGCTGGGCATGTGCGACATCGTCTCGCTGCACGTTCCAGAAACCGCAGCCACCCAGTGGATGATCGGCGAGAAGGAAATTCGCGCCATCAAGAAAGGCGGCATCCTGATCAACGCCGCCCGTGGCACCGTGGTCGAACTGGACCACCTGGCTGCGGCCATCAAGGACAAGCACCTGATCGGCGCCGCCATCGACGTGTTCCCGGTCGAGCCACGCTCCAACGATGAAGAGTTCGAAAGCCCGCTGCGCGGCCTGGACAACGTCATCCTGACCCCGCACATCGGTGGCTCGACTGCCGAAGCGCAGGCCAACATCGGCCTGGAAGTGGCAGAAAAGCTGGTCAAGTACAGCGACAACGGTACGTCGGTATCCTCGGTCAACTTCCCTGAAGTGGCCCTTCCGGCCCACCCAGGCAAGCACCGTCTGCTGCACATCCACCAAAACATCCCGGGTGTTCTCAGCGAGATCAACAAGGTCTTCGCCGAAAACGCCATCAACATCTCCGGTCAGTTCCTGCAGACCAACGAGAAGGTGGGTTACGTGGTTATCGACGTAGATGCCGAGTACTCCGACCTGGCCCAGGAAAAACTGCAACAGATCAAGGGCACCATCCGTTCCCGCGTTCTGTTCTAAGCATCCTGCGGCATAAAAAAGGGAGGCCCTGATGGCCTCCCTTTTTTTGTGTGCCGTGTTTACTTGACGGTCACTGTGATCTTCTTCGATTCAACACTCGGCTTGAATGGCACGTGGAACTTGTCGCCCAGCACCAGTTGCAGCGTGTGCTTGCCTGGCGTCAAGGTGATCTGGGTTTCAGTCTGCGCCTTACCGAAATGAACAACATGCTCACCCGGCGGCAGCGGCTGATTGTCGGCCGGCAACACCGTGGCTGGCAGCACCTGGTCAGCAGCAGGCTCTTTGCTCACGTCGACCAACAGGTGGTGGTGACCGGTGTGCGGGGTATCATCGCCGGCAGGCTTGAGCGCCATGCCTTCGATACCAAACTTGACGGTAAAGGTCTTGTCCACCGTAGCCCCATCGGCAGGGGACAGAATGGAAACCTTGGCCCCTGCAGGTGGTTCCTGGCTTTTCAGGCCCTCGGCTGCTGCCAGAACGGAGACGCCCATTAGCAGACCAGCAATAGCTGCACACGAAATCAGGCTTTTCATTCACTACTCCTGTGATTTACTTCACTAACAGAGGCTGCAAAATAGTGCGGCAGCAGCCAGTAACCATAGATCAATTGGAACGGTCTGTGTTTGTCTGTCTTCCTACAAAATATTTTGTAGGAAACGTCTAACATCCACTACCGACCAAGGTCCTAGGTGGCGTTCGACCGCAGCATTTGCATAAAGTCGCGGCGAACCGATCTTCAACTGCCAAAATAAAACAGGGGCAACAATGCGTTTGACCATAGGGGTATTGCTTGCAGCCCTGCTCAGTACAGCAGCGCACGCGGAACTGATCGACGACGTTAACGACCGCAACGAACTGCGCATTGCCGTCCAGGCATCCAACCCACCGTTCAATTTCAAGGACAATGACCAACTGAGCGGCTTCGAGATTGAACTGGGACGCGCCCTGGCAAATGAACTGGACGTCAACGCCTCGTTTATCGTGACCGACGCCACCGACCTGATCATGGGCGTGGAAAGCGGCAAATACGACATCGCCCTCAATCAGATCAGCGCAACCCCTGAGCTCAAGGATCGCCTGGATTTCAGCGCGCCCTACAGCTACTCCAGCGCCCAACTTATCGTGCGCAAGGAAGAAAAACGCCCACTGACAACCCTTGATGCCCTGAAGGGGCACACCCTGGGCTTCGTTCAGGGCAGCCAGTTTGCCGAACAGGCGCGCGTCATTGAAGGCGTAGACCTGCGCGGCTATCCGGATACGCACCAGCCCATAAAGGACATGGCCGACGATCAGATCGACGCCGTCATCAGTGATCGTTTGCTGGTGCCCTATGCCGTGCGCGACAGCAAACTGCCCGTTACCGAAGGTGCAACTGTCGGCCCTGTGCTCAACCTGGCGATTCCCTTCCAGAAGGGTAACCCGGCTTTCCACAGCGCTCTGGACAGCGCACTGCAGCGCATCAAGAACGATGGTCGGTTGAGCGCGATGTCGGAAAAATGGTTCGGGATGGATGCCAGCAAACCGCCGAAGCCTTAAGCCTTAAGCCTCAAGCGCATTCAATGCCTGTAATGCGGCGTCCAGCTCCAGCTCGCTGAAGACCTGAACGCCCTCGCGGCGCAGCAGTGCCGTGGTAACACCCTCGCCCGGCACCTTGGTGCCACTGAACGTGCCGTCATAGGTCAGGGCATTGCCACAGGACGGGCTACCAGACTTGAGCACGGCAATATGGATGCCGTGTTGCCGCACCAGCTGCAATGCCCGCTCGGCACCGGCCAAAAAGGCCGTACTGACATCCTCGCCATCGACGTTCACGACCACTACACGCCCCTCAAGTACGGCAGCGCCCTGGCCTCCGGGGATTTCCGCAGGTGGCCGCGGTGTCGGCAAACCACCTGCCACCTCGGGGCACAAGGGCACGACACGACCTTGCCGTTGCCATTGCAGCAGGCAATCCGGATACCCGCTGGCACGACCGTCATAACGCACCGGCTGGCCGAGCAGGCAGGCACTGACCAACACCTTGTGCATGTCAGAACGGCTCGTTGCCGCGTCGGCGAAACCAGCCCGTCAGGGACAGGCGATCACGAGTGGCCGGCAGCACCTCATGGGGAATGTCCCCGGAGAGGAACACCACCAGGCAACCGCCAGTTGGCTGTACATCATGCTCGACCCCACCCTTGAGGCTCATGCGCAGTTGTCCGCCGTTCTCTGGCAGCCAGGCTTCATTGAGGTAAAGCACCGCCGACACCATACGTCGGTCATCGTCGCGGAAGCGGTCCAGGTGCTGGCGATAGAACGCACCTGGCGGATAGAACGCAAAGTGGCATTCAAAGTCCTCAAGCCCAAGGAACAAGCTGCGGTTCATTGCCTCGCGCAGGCTGTCCATCACCCCCAGGTACTGATCGCAAGCCTCGGACTCACCGGGCTCGATCCACTGGATATGGTCGCCGCGAATGCCCTCGCGAACCTCCTGGCTGGCGCCGCGCCCGACGGCTGCCGGGGCTAGATCACCCTCGGTCTCACGCTTGCGGCACTCAGCCGCCAGCGCCCGCGTCAGGGTTTCTGGCAGGAAAATATTCTGCTGCGACCAGCCATGGCTGGCCAGGTCATCAACGATACGTAACAACAGTGGGTGATCAGAGGATATGCGCATGCCGCGCATAGTATCTATCTGCCAAAAAAATCGACAGCGCCACTTGGCTGACAGAACACATCGCGTCTCGACAAAGGCCCGCCAAGCCACGGACAATAGCGCTCTGCCGACAGGAGTCTTTAATGCGTCGTTTGTTTTTTCTGCTGCTATTGAGCTGCACCATGCCTGTCTGGGCAGACAGCCTCGACCAACTCTACAAGGTCGCCGGCTGGCCTGAGCAGCGCGCCCACTTTACCGATGCCCTCGATGCCGCCCAGCAGCGCTACCAAAACAGCCTGCCGCCTGCGGTGTTTCAAGCATTGGTCAACAACAGCAACCAGCGTTTCGAGCCAAAGGCTGTAGACGCGCGTGCCGCAGCCCAGTTACGCGCCAACCTGAGCAATCCGACACCAGCCCTGGCGTTTTTCCAGTCGCCGCTGGGACGCAAGATCGTCGCTGCCGAGCTGCTGGCCACGCGCCGCGACCAATTGGCCAAGAATGCCAAGGGCTTGCCGCGTATTCAGGCCAGCGATACCCGCCTGTTGATCATTGGTCACCTGGCCAAGGCCCTGCCGGCCCGCGAAGCCGGTGCCGAAGTCAGCCTGGCGATTGCCGGCGTGGCGGCGGACAGCCTCAGCCAGATGATTCCGGGACTGCTCGGTGGTGCTCAGGCTCAGGGCATGCTTGACGGCCAGCGCGCACGGCTGATGGAGCAGATCGGCAACGACCTGAACAACACCCTGCTCTACGTCTACCGCGACCTGTCGGACCCGGAGCTGGAAGAGTTCGCCAGTTTCGCCGAGTCTGCAGAAGGTCAGGCCTACTACAAGGCCGCCCTCGCGGCGATTCGTGCCGGCCTGGCAGTCGGCCAGAACAGCGCCGACCTCAAGTAAGGTGCTCGCCAATGAACGCGAAGTAGCGCTGGCGAATCGTCGGCAGTTCATTGGCCAGGTGGTGTCGCGCCTCGGGCAGCATCAGCACCTGAGGCTGGGCGAATTTCTCCCGTAGCACCAACAGGTTATGCGGCCAGTCAACGGTCATGTCCGACTGCCCCTGAATGATCAGCGGCCGACGCGTACTCGGCGGCGCCGCCTCGATACGCTTGACCCATTCAATCAGTGCTCCAACCCAGGCCGTGGGCAAACGCCGCGGCTGCAAGGGGTCTGCCAGCAGGAACGGCAGAAACGTCGGGTCGTTGGTGTTCTCGCTGAAACGCCGCTCAATGCCCTTCACGAACGGTCGCAACAGGTAGTAGCTGAACCTCGACCAGCCCCAGGCGCGAGGTCGCACCAGCGGTGCCAGCAAAATCACCCGGCCCTGGATCGGGCTGTCATCGCCGTGATTCAGTACATGGTCGATCACGATGGCGCCGCCCGTACTTTGCCCGCACAGGTGCCAGGGCTGTGGCAGGCCTAGTGCGGCCGCTTGCGCGAACAAGGCCTCAAGCACCTGTTGATACACCGCAAAGTCATCGATACTGGCCCGCTCGCCACTGGACAGGCCATGCCCGGGCAGGTCACAGGCAATCACACTGAAGCCCTGGTCCAGCGCCCAGTCGATGACATGCCGGTACAAGCCCATATGGTCGTAGAAGCCGTGCAACAGGATCAGTGTCGCCACCGGGGCCGGCGCCAGCCAGACCTGGCCGACCACGTCATAGCCGGCCACCTGGAATCGCCCCAACCAGCGCTCCACCGGTACCGGGCGCGCCGGCAGGTCCAGACCATAAAAGTGCTGATACGCCGCCGCCTGCGCTGACAGCGGCTGACGAGCCGATAGCGGCTGCAAGCTGGCGCGCAAAGCATCTGGCTGGAACGAAGCGGACATAGCGGGCATCCAGGCACAAAAACAAAGGATTGATCCACGATATTCATCTGTCGTCACTGGCATGGCAAGCTATGCGCCCTTTTGTGGACCCATGGACATGCCTCGACCACGTGCAAAAACGCTGTTAACCGGCCTGACCCTGCTGCTTTGCGCAGCCATCCTGTGGTGGGCCTATGACAGCTTCCAGAGCCGCTACCTGCGCACGTTCGACAACCAGTCCGCACTGTTTTCCGGTGACAACCTGCACCTGCCTGCCAACCTCGCCGGCCCCGGGCCGATCCGCGTGGTGCACTTCTGGGACCCGGCCTGCCCGTGCAATGTTGGCAACCAACAGCACCTGAGTGAGTTGATCGCACATTTTGCGCCCCAAGGCGTAGCCTTCTATGCAGTACAGAAAGCAGGCAGCCGCGGCCAGCTGCCGCCCAACCTGAGCGCCCTGAAGCCCTTGCCGACACTGCCAGGCGCTGAACAGCTGCCCGCCAGCCCAGCCGTGGCGATCTGGGACCGAGACGGCAAGCTGGCCTATTTCGGCCCTTACAGCGAAGGCGCGACCTGCAATTCGAACAACAGCTTCATCGAGCCGATTCTGCAGGCACTGAGCCAAGGACGCTCAGTCAGCGCCACGCATACCTTGGCAGTGGGCTGCTACTGCCCATGGGGCACCTGATTTCTCACCCACCCCTGGCCGATGGGTGGCCTTTGCAACGTCTATCCTCTGTCCGAAAACACACGCGCCCGTTGTTGAAGCCGTCACTCGCCCCACACAAGGAGTCTCGATGAAACGCAGCCTGAGCTTACTCGCCGTCACCCTCACGGCACTGGCCGCCGGTGGCTTCTGGTATGTACAGAGCAAGTTGCCGCAACGTCAGGGCGAGGTAACACTGGCCAACCTGCAAGCACCCGTCAGCGTGCGCTATGACGAGCGTGGCGTACCGCATATCCGAGCGCGTAACGAGACCGACCTTTACCGAGCACTGGGTTACGTACATGCCCAGGACCGCCTGTTCCAGATGGAAATCATGCGCCGTCTGGCCAGAGGTGAACTGGCCGAGGTGCTCGGGCCGAAACTGGTGCCAACCGACACGCTGTTCCGCAGCCTGCGCATCCGCGACCAGGCCAAACTGATGGTGAGCCGTCAGGACAAACAATCGCCCGCCTGGATAGCCCTGCAAGCCTACCTGGACGGCGTTAACGCCTGGCAGGCCTCCCACCCCAAACCGATAGAGTTCGACATACTGGGTATCACGCCACGCCCCTTTACGGCCGAGGACACCCTGAGCATCGCCGGCTACATGGCGTACAGCTTTGCTGCCGCCTTCAGGACCGAACCGGTGCTCACCTATATCCGCGACCAACTGGGCCCGGACTACCTGAAAATCTTCGACCTGGACTGGCACCCTGAAGGCGCGGTACAGGCAGCACCGAAGCTCGCTGCCGCCGACTGGCAAAGCCTCAACCTGCTAGCCCAACGCAGCCAGCAGGCACTGTTTGACGCGGGTATCCCGCAATTCGAAGGCAGTAACGCCTGGGCCGTGGCCGGTAGCCACACCCGTAGCGGTATGCCGCTGCTGGCAGGCGACCCGCATATCAGTTTTGCCGTGCCAGCCGTGTGGTACGAAGCCGAGCTGTCCGCACCCGGCTTCAATCTGTACGGCTACCACCAGGCGCTGAACCCCTTTGCCTCGCTGGGGCATAACCGCGAGTTCGGCTGGAGCCTGACCATGTTCCAGAACGACGACCTCGACTTGATCGCCGAACAGGTCAACCCGACACAGCCCAATGAGGTTCGTATCAACGGCCAATGGCAAGCGCTGACACGTAGCGAAGAGCAGATCATGGTCAAGGGCGAACACCCGGTGACCCTCGCACTGCGCAGCTCACCGCATGGGCCAATCGTCAACGACGTGCTAGGCAAAACCGCCAGCACCACCCCGATCGCCATGTGGTGGACGTTTCTCGAAAGTGAAAACCCGATACTGGATGGTTTCTACGAAATCAACCGCGCCAATACCCGGGACAAAATGCGCAGCGCTGCCGCGAAGATCCACGCGCCAGGCCTGAACCTGGTCTGGGCGAATGCCCGTGGCGACATCGGCTGGTGGGCCGCCGCCCGGTTGCCGATCCGTCCGGAGGGCGTCAACCCGGCATTCATCCTCGATGGCAGCAGTGCACAAGCCGACAAGCTCGGCTTCTACCCGTTCAGCGCCAACCCCCAACAGGAAAACCCGGCCAGCGGTTATATCGTCTCGGCCAATGCCCAGCCACAGTCACCGACCGGCATGCCCATTCCCGGCTATTACAACCCGGCCGACCGTGGTCAACAGCTGGCCCACCACCTTGCAACCGACCAGACCCAATGGGATATACACAACAGCCAGGCATTGCAGTTGGGCACCACCACCGGCTATGGCCCGCGCACCCTCGCACCGCTGTTGTCGGTACTGCGAGAAGTCGCCGAGGGGGAACAGGAAAAGGAACTGGTCGAGCAACTGGCCGCCTGGCCTGGCGACTATCCGCTGGACTCGATCAGCGCCACCGTGTTCAACCAATTCCTCTATGAGCTGAGCCGCGCCGCCCTGCACGATGAGCTGGGCGATCTGTGGTTTGACACCCTGATCTCGACCCGCGTCATTGACGCAGCGCTACCGCGCCTGGCCGCTGACCCTGACTCGCCGTGGTGGGAGCATAGAGGCAGCAACGAACGTGGCAACCGCAAGGATGCTGTTGTCCAAGCCTGGCATAACAGCCTGGCGCACCTGCGCAAAACCCTTGGCAGCGACCCGGCAAGCTGGCAATGGGGCAAAGCACACACCCTGACTCACGGCCACCCGCTGGGCCAACAGAAACCGCTGGACAGGCTGTTTAACGTAGGGCCGTTCAATGCCCCAGGCAGCCATGAAGTGCCGAACAACTTCTCGGCGAAGATTGGCCCGGCACCATGGCCGGTGACCTATGGCCCCTCGACACGCCGCCTGATCGACTTTGCCGATGCAGGCCAGTCCTTGAGCATCAACCCGGTTGGGCAAAGTGGCGTGTTGTTCGATACCCACTATGCCGACCAGGCCCGGGATTACATGGACGGGAAGTACCAGCGGGCGCAAATGGGGGTGATCCCGGCGAAAAGCATATTGCATCTGACACCGGAGCCCTGACAGCCCTGCGACCAACAAGTCGGTAAAGGCCAGCCTTGCTGGCCCCTACACCTCGCGGGAATGACAGCGACGAAAGCGTGCTTCCAGATTGCGATCGGGCATGGCATGGCTGCGCAGGGCGTTCAGGGTCTGCTCGACATAGTCGCGGGTGCTGCCATACCGCCCCTTGGCCTGGGCAAAGATCTGGCTGAGCAACGTATCCGGCAGATTGCCGGCGTAACACGGCAAGTGCCGCTCCAGGACAAAACCCAGTGCCTGAACCTTGCTGCCGTCATCCAGTCGGCAACTCAGCCAATGTGGCCGATAGGCCGGATAGGGCATTTCTCGCTGCCAGAGCGCCAGCAACGAATCGTGCAGATGCTCTTCCGGCAGACGGTAGGCAAACCCGCTGCAGGAGCCGCCGCGGTCCAGGCCAAAGACCAGCCCTGGGCACTCCGGCGTGCCACGGTGCTCATGGGACCACAGGTAGAGGCCGCGATGATAACCATGCACCCGCGCCCGACGCCGCTCCTCGGCGGAGCACTCTGGACGCCAGATCAACGAACCGTAGGCAAATAGCCAGACCGGCCCCCCTTGATGCAAGGCCATGGTGCGATGAACCGAGTGCAGAAGTTGCTCTTGAGTCAATTGCGACCCGAAATCAAGCAAGGGAGGATACGCCACATTCACAGATGCAGTTTCAATTGCCGACATAGCCGTCGCCAGAATTCCCCGTGAGTTAATTAGGTAACTCACTCTAAAACAAATACACAGTCCGTGCAGTTACCGTACGGTAGATAGCCCACGAAAAACAAGCCCTCAAACGGTCTGAAAGAGCCGCTGTACAAGTGTTTCAGCAAGTAATAGCAGACACTTGCAAGTGCCGCGAAAGTTAATTTCAGCCCCTGCAACAATGGCCTTTCATAATGGCAAGCGACAATAACGGTTAGTTAGTAAGGCGCGCTGTTGCAGCGCGCCTTGATCCCGTTAGCCGTTTCGCGGCGCATAGGCGAAGACATCGGCACGCATTTGATGCGCATCCATGCCGGCACTCACCAAAGCATCGAGCGTGGCATAGATCATGGCCGGCGAACCGCTGGCGTAGACCTGTACCGAAGTCAGTTCGGTAATGTCTTCACACACGGCTTCGTGCAACAGGCCGCAGCGCCCCTCCCAGCCACACAGGTCACTGACGACCTTGTGCAGGTACAGGTTAGGTAGCTGCTGCCACTCGTCCCAGTGCTCAAGCGCGTAGAAATCTTCTGGACGACGCACACCCCAGTACAGGTGCACCGGGTACTTGAAACCTTGCGCGCGGCAATGCTCGATCAGGCTGTGCATCTGCGCCATACCGGTGCCTGCAGCGATCAACACTAACGGGCCTTCCGGCAACTCGGCCAAGTGCGTATCACCGAACGGCAGCTCAACACGGGCCATGCCCTGACGCTGCAGTTGGGCAATCAAATCACGCGCACTGTTCTCACGGGCCAGCACGTGCAACTCCAGATCACGCCCACAATGTGGCGCCGAGGCCAGGGAAAAAGCCGATTTCTCGCCGTTTTCCCGCTCGATCATCAGGTACTGCCCAGCGTGATAGCGCGGTGGCTTGCCGGCAGGCGCACGCAGGCGCACGCGCCAGACGTCACCGCCAAGCTCGACACACTCACTCACCTGGCAAGCCAGCTTGCGCACTGGCAGCTCGCCCAGCGCCAACACACCGTCCCATAGCAAGGTGCAATCCTCGAGGGGTTCGGCAATACAAGTGAACAGTTCGCCGTGATCACGCACCTGCCCTTCCTGGCGCACACGACCGTCAACCAGCAGTGCGGCGCAGACATGGCAGTTGCCATTGCGACAGCTCTGTGGGCAGTCGTAACCGAGACGCTGCGCCGCTTCCAGAATCCGTTCTCCGGGCTTGATCGTCAATACCGCACCGGAAGGCTGCAACGTTACCTGCATCAGTCTATTCCCAACTGGTTCCACAACTCATCGATTCGCCGTGTGACAGCCTCATCCTTGACGATGACGCGGCCCCACTCACGGGTGGTCTCGCCTGGCCACTTATGGGTTGCGTCCAGGCCCATCTTCGAACCCAGCCCGGAGATCGGCGAAGCGAAATCCAGGTAATCGATTGGCGTGTTGTCGATCATCACCGTGTCGCGCTTGGGGTCCATGCGCGTGGTAATGGCCCAGATCACGTCATTCCAGTCGCGGGCATTGATGTCATCATCAGTGACGATAACGAATTTGGTGTACATGAACTGTCGCAAAAACGACCACACACCCAACATCACCCGCTTGGCATGCCCCGGGTACTGCTTCTTCATGGTCACTACCGCCATGCGGTAGGAACAGCCTTCCGGCGGCAGGTAGAAGTCGGTGATCTCCGGAAACTGCTTCTGCAGGATCGGGACGAACACTTCGTTGAGTGCCACACCGAGAATCGCGGGCTCATCCGGCGGCCGCCCGGTATAGGTGCTGTGGTAGATCGGCTTGGTCCGGTGGGTGATTCGCTCGACGGTAAACACCGGGAAGCTGTCGACTTCGTTGTAATAGCCGGTATGGTCGCCATAAGGCCCCTCTGGGGCCATTTCACCAGGATGAATCACCCCTTCCAGGATGATCTCGGCGCTCGCCGGCACTTGCAGATCACTGCCACGGCATTTGACCAGCTCGGTGCGGTTGCCCCGCAGCAGGCCGGCAAAGGCGTATTCGGAGAGGGTGTCGGGAACCGGGGTCACAGCGCCGAGAATGGTTGCCGGGTCAGCGCCCAAGGCCACCGCCACCGGAAATGGCTTACCCGGGTTCTTATCGCACCACTCACGGTAGTCGAGCGCACCGCCTCGGTGGCTCAACCAGCGCATGATGACCTTGTTGCGGCCAATCACCTGCTGACGATAGATGCCGAGGTTCTGGCGATCCTTGTTAGGCCCACGGGTAACCGTCAGGCCCCAGGTAATCAGCGGCGCGACGTCGCCTGGCCAGCAGGTCTGCACCGGCAGCATGCCCAGGTCGACATCATCACCCTCGATAACCACTTCCTGGCAGACCGCGTCTTTGACGACCTTGGGTGCCATCGACACGACCTTCTTGAAGATCGGCAGTTTCGACCAGGCGTCCTTCAAGCCTTTCGGTGGCTCTGGCTCCTTGAGGAAAGCCAGCAACTTGCCGATTTCGCGCAGCTCGCTGACCGACTCGGCACCCATGCCCATGGCCACGCGCTCAGGCGTGCCAAACAGGTTGCCAAGCACCGGAATATCATGCCCGGTAGGTCGCTCGAAGAGCAGGGCCGGGCCTTTGGCCCGCAGGGTGCGGTCGCAGACTTCGGTCATTTCCAGGACAGGAGAAATCGGAACCTGGATGCGCTTGAGTTCGCCACGCTGTTCCAGGCCGCGGATAAAGTCGCGCAAATCGCGATACTGCATGCGTAAGCCTCATGTTGGCCGTATCGGACGGGGTGGCAAAGTGTAGCCTTATACCCGGTCGGCCAGAATAGCCAATGTGCAGATAGCAAAAAGCCGGGTTTCCCCGGCTCTTGCGACCTGCTCGAATTTACTTGCGCTTCATCGAGAGGAAGAACTCGTCGTTGGTCTTGGTCTGCTTGAGCTTATCGATCAAGAACTCAATGGCCGCAACTTCGTCCATCGGGTGCAGCAGCTTGCGCAGAATCCACATGCGCTGCAGTTCGTCGTCGGCGGTCAACAGCTCTTCGCGGCGAGTACCGGAACGGTTGATGTTGATGGCCGGGAAGACGCGTTTTTCAGCGATCTTGCGGTCCAGAGGCAGTTCCATGTTACCGGTGCCCTTGAACTCTTCGTAGATCACTTCGTCCATCTTCGAACCGGTTTCAACCAACGCAGTGGCGATGATGGTCAGCGAACCGCCTTCCTCGATGTTACGCGCAGCACCGAAGAAACGCTTTGGCTTCTCCAGGGCGTGGGCATCGACACCACCGGTCAGTACCTTGCCGGAGCTCGGGATGACGGTGTTGTAGGCACGGGCCAGACGGGTGATGGAGTCGAGCAGGATGACTACATCCTTCTTGTGCTCGACCAGGCGCTTGGCCTTCTCGATCACCATTTCAGCCACTTGTACGTGGCGGGTTGGCGGCTCGTCGAAGGTCGAGGCAACCACTTCGCCACGCACCGTGCGCTGCATTTCGGTCACTTCTTCCGGGCGCTCGTCGATCAGCAGAACGATCAGGTGGCACTCGGGGTTGTTACGGGTGATGTTGGCCGCGATGTTCTGCAGCATGATGGTCTTGCCCGCTTTTGGCGGTGCGACGATCAGGCCGCGCTGACCTTTACCAATTGGCGCGCAGAGGTCAATGACCCGGCCAGTAAGGTCTTCGGTGGAACCGTTACCGGCTTCCATCTTCAGGCGCACGTTCGGGAACAACGGCGTCAGGTTTTCAAACAGGATCTTGTTCTTCGCGTTTTCTGGACGGTCGAAGTTGATGGTGTCGACTTTCAACAGTGCGAAGTAACGCTCACCTTCTTTCGGTGGGCGGATCTTGCCAACGATGGTGTCACCGGTGCGCAGGTTGAAGCGGCGGATCTGGCTAGGCGAAACGTAGATATCGTCAGGGCCGGCCAGGTAAGAGGCATCCGCCGAACGCAGGAAACCGAAACCGTCCTGGAGAATCTCCAGCACGCCATCACCGGAGATTTCCTCGCCGCTTTTCGCATGCTTTTTCAACAGGGAGAAAATCACATCTTGCTTGCGCGAACGGGCCATATTTTCTATGCCCATCTGTTCGGCCATTTCGAGCAGATCGGTAATCGGCTTTTGCTTGAGTTCAGTCAGGTTCATAAGGGGAGTGACGTAATCATGTAAGAAGGGAGAATTAAGCTTCTGGCTTAATGAAGCCGCGCCGCAAAGAAGGCGACAGGATCGCGTACTGATTCGAATTGGGGATGCGTCGGCGACGGCGTGCAGAGGGCACCGAAGAAACAGTGCGAGGCCGAATGTACCACTTGCTTTTTCTGGCGTCTAGTCACCGAGCAAAGAAAAGCCCCGACAAATGCGGGGCTTTTTTGACTCAGATATTGGCGTCCAGGAAGGCCGCCAGCTGAGACTTCGACAGTGCGCCGACCTTGGTGGCCTCGACGTTGCCGTTTTTGAACAGCATAAGGGTAGGAATACCACGCACGCCGTGCTTGGCTGGCGTTTCCTGGTTTTCGTCGATGTTCAGCTTGGCGACGGTCAGTTTGCCCTCATAAGTGGCGGCGATGTCGTCCAGCACTGGAGCGATCATTTTGCAAGGGCCGCACCATTCAGCCCAGTAGTCCACCAGCACTGGGCCCTCAGCCTTCAGCACTTCCTGCTCGAAGCTGGCGTCAGTGACGTGTTTGATAAGATCGCTGCTCATGGAAGTCTCCAAGGTCGTAAGCAAAAAAACGTCGCCCATCATAGCCGCCCAGATGGCGGACAGGAAGTCGCAGGCGATTGAGTGTAACTATAGTTGTGGATGACTTTGCATATCGATTTGTCACAACAACGTCACATTCCCCCGTGCAACCTGCGCCATATCAAGCCTTCCTACACTGCGCGTTGGCGTCAGCGATGGATCATGTCAGGATTGGCGGGTTAAAGACCGAGAACCCATGATCATGCCGCAAACCACAGCCAAGAACCTGTCCTTGATCGCTGCTATCGACCTGGGCTCCAACAGTTTTCATATGGTCGTCGCCAAGGCCATCCACAGCGAGATCCGCATTCTTGAGCGGCTCGGTGAAAAGGTTCAGCTGGCCGCCGGCATCAATGAAGAGCGCCAGCTCAGCGAAGAATCCATGCAGCGCGGGCTCGATTGCCTCAAGCGCTTTGCCCAGCTTATCAACGGTATGCCTGACGGCGCCGTACGTATCGTCGGTACCAACGCCCTGCGCGAGGCCCGCAACCGCGGTGAGTTCATCCGCCGTGCCGAGGCCATTCTCGGCCACCCGGTCGAAGTCATTTCCGGTCGCGAAGAAGCCCGCCTGATTTACCTGGGCGTCTCCCACACCCTGGCCGATACGCCGGGTAAGCGCCTGGTTGCCGATATCGGCGGCGGCAGTACCGAATTCATCATTGGCCAGCGCTTCGAGCCGCTGCTGCGCGAAAGCCTGCAAATGGGCTGTGTCAGCTTCACGCAGCGCTACTTCCGCGACGGCAAGATCACGCCCGCTCGTTATGCCCAGGCCTACACGGCAGCACGGCTGGAGCTGATGAGCATCGAGAACGCCTTGCACCGCCTGACCTGGGATGAAGCCATTGGCTCGTCCGGCACCATCCGCGCCATTGGCCTGGCCCTGAAATCAGGCGGCCAGGGCTCGGGCGAGGTTAATGCCGAAGGGTTGGCGTGGCTCAAGCGCAAGCTGTTCAAGCTCGGTGATGTCGAGAAAATCGACTTTGAAGGGATCAAGCCAGATCGCCGGACCATCTTCCCGGCCGGCCTTGCCATCCTCGAAGCCATCTTCGACGCCCTGGAACTGCAGCGCATGGATCACTGCGAAGGTGCCCTGCGCGAAGGCGTGCTGTACGACCTGCTGGGCCGCCATCATCACGAAGACGTGCGTGAACGCACGCTCGGCTCGCTGATGGAGCGCTACCACGTCGATCAAGGCCAGGCCGCGCGCGTCGAGCGCAAGGCCCTGCATGCCTTCGATCAGGTAGCGGCGGCCTGGGATCTGGAAGACGGCATCTGGCGTGAACTGCTGAGCTGGGCAGCCAAGGTACATGAGGTGGGCCTGGATATCGCCCACTATCACTACCACAAGCACGGCGCCTACCTGATCGAGCACTCGGACCTGGCCGGGTTTTCCCGCGAAGACCAGCAAATGCTGGCGCTACTGGTACGCGGTCACCGGCGCAATATTCCCAAGGACAAGTTTGCCGAGTTCGGCGACGACGGCGTCAAGCTGATTCGTCTGTGCGTGCTGCTGCGCTTTGCCATCCTGTTCCACCACATCCGTGGTACTCAACAGATGCCGCAAGTCACCCTGCATGCCGCAGGCGATAGCCTCGACGTGGAGTTCCCGAAGGGCTGGCTGGAGCAGAACCAGCTGACCCAGGCCGACTTCGCCCTTGAGGCGGAGTGGCTGGCCCGGGTCGGCTTCGTCCTCAGCGTACGCTGAGGACCGGGTTGCTCAGGCGCTCAAGCAGAGTCGCCTGGGCACTGCGCGGGTTCTGGTTGCCGGTTGGCATGCTGCGTACGTAGCGGCCGTCCGACTGCAGAATCCAGGCGTGGGTGTTGTCGGTCAGGTAGCCTTCCAGCTCCTTTTTCACCCGCAGGATCAGCTTCTTGCCCTCGACCGGGAAACAGGTCTCCACACGCTTGTCGAGGTTGCGCTCCATCCAGTCGGCACTGGAAAGGAACATCTGCTCCTCGCCACCATTAAGGAAGTAGAACACCCGCGTGTGCTCAAGGAAGCGACCGATGATCGAGCGCACATGGATGTTATGCGACACACCGGCGATACCTGGGCGAAGGCAGCACATGCCGCGCACCACGAGATCGATACGCACCCCGGACTGGCTTGCCTTGTACAACGCACGGATGATCTTCGGATCGGTCAGCGAGTTGAACTTGGCGATGATGTGCGCCGGCTTGCCGTCGAGGGCAAACTGGGTTTCACGCGCGATCATGTCGAGCATGCCCTTTTTCAGGGTAAACGGCGCGTGCAGCAGCTTCTTCATGCGCAGGGTCTTGCCCATGCCGATCAACTGGCTGAACAGCTTGCCGACGTCTTCGCAGAGGGCATCGTCAGAGGTCAGCAGGCTGTAGTCGGTGTACAGGCGGGCGTTGGCAGCATGGTAGTTACCCGTACCCAAGTGCGCGTAGCGGACGATCTCACCGGCTTCGCGGCGCAGGATCAGCATCATCTTGGCGTGGGTCTTGAAACCGACCACACCGTAGATCACCACAGCACCTGCGGCCTGCAGGCGGCTGGCCATCTGCAGGTTTGACTCTTCATCGAAACGCGCGCGCAATTCGATCACCGCTGTGACCTCCTTGCCGTTACGCGCCGCGTCGACCAGCGCGTCAACAATTTCCGAGTTGGCCCCACTGCGGTAAAGCGTCTGGCGCACGGCCAGGACATGAGGGTCCTTGGCGGCCTGGCGCAACAGATCGACCACCGGAGTGAACGACTCGAAGGGGTGCATCAGGAGAATGTCCTGCTTGCTGACCACGCTGAAAATATTCTCGCTGTTCTGCAACAGCTTGGGGATGGCCGGAGTGAACGGCTTGTATTGCAACTCAGGATGGCTATCCAGGCCGGTAATGCTGAACAGTCGGGTCAAGTTGACCGGCCCATTGACCCGGTACAGCTCGCTCTCGCTCAGGCTGAACTGCTTGAGCAGGTAATCCGACAGGTGCTTGGGACAGGTATCGACCACTTCCAGACGTACCGCATCGCCGTAACGACGCGAGAACAGCTCGCCACGCAGGGCCCGCGCCAAGTCTTCGACGTCCTCGGAATCGAGCGCCAGGTCGGCGTTTCGGGTTAGTCGGAACTGATAGCAGCCCTTCACCTTCATGCCCTGAAACAGGTCATCGGCGTGGGCATGAATCATCGACGAGAGGAACACATAGTTGTCGCCCGGGCCGCCGACGTCTTCCGGCACCTTGATGACTCGCGGCAGCAAACGCGGTGCCGGGATGATCGCCAGGCCGGAATCGCGACCAAAGGCGTCAATCCCTTCAAGCTCGACAATGAAGTTCAGGCTCTTGTTCACCAGCAACGGGAACGGGTGCGTCGGGTCGAGACCGATCGGTGTAATGATCGGAGCGATCTCGTCGCGGAAGTAGCGCCGTACCCAGGTCTTGAGCTTGGTGTTCCAGTAGCGACGGCGGATGAAGCGGATCTGGTGCTTCTCCAGCTCCGGCAGCAACACGTCATTGAGGATCGCATACTGGCGGTCGACTTCACCGTGAACCAGCTCGCTGATGAGCGCCAGCGCCTGATGCGGCTGCAGGCCATCGGCACCCGCCTGTTCACGGGCAAAGGTAATTTGCTTTTTCAGGCCCGCTACACGAATTTCGAAGAACTCATCCAGGTTACTGGAGAAGATCAGCAGGAACTTGAGCCGCTCCAAGAGTGGATAGGACTCGTCCAGCGCCTGTTCCAGCACTCGAATGTTGAACTGCAGTTGCGACAGTTCCCGATGGATATACAGGCTACTGTCGTCCAGGCCCGGAATGGCGATTGCCGGGGCAGCGGCCACCACAGGGGCCTCGACCACGGGCGCTTCCACCACAGGTGCCAGAACCGCTGCCGGCTCTGGCGGTGTTTCTACCATCGGCTCAGGCACTGGCTGGGCATCCTTCATAGCAGCGTCATTAAGCACTTCGTTATTCATCTAGCGTTCCTGAAGGGCGTTACTGCCCTCTCATCAATTGAGCAGCGCGAACAGCGAAATAAGTCAGGATGCCATCAGCACCTGCTCGTTTGAAAGCGGTGAGCGACTCAAGGATAACCCCTTCGCTGAGCCAGCCATTCTGAATGGCTGCCATGTGCATGGCGTACTCGCCACTGACCTGGTAGACGAAGGTCGGAACCTTGAACTCTTCCTTGACCCGATAAAGGATATCCAGATATGGCATGCCGGGCTTGACCATTACCATATCAGCACCTTCGGCCAGGTCGGCGGCCACCTCATGCAAGGCTTCGTTGCTGTTGGCAGGATCCATCTGATAGGAGGCCTTGTTGGCCTTGCCCAAGTTAAGTGCCGACCCGACCGCATCGCGGAACGGGCCGTAATAGGCGCTGGCGTACTTGGCCGAATAAGCCATGATCCGCACATTGACGTGACCGGCCAGCTCCAGCGCCTCGCGAATCGCCTGGATACGACCGTCCATCATGTCAGAGGGCGCAACCACCTGTGCACCCGCTTCGGCATGGGACAGTGCCTGACGCACCAGGGCATCGACGGTGATGTCGTTCTGCACATAACCTTCTTCGTCGAGGATGCCGTCCTGACCATGGGTCGTGAACGGGTCCAGCGCGACGTCGGTGATCACACCCAGCTCAGGGAAACGTGCGCGCAATGCACGGGTTGCACGCTGGGCAATACCCTCGGGGTTCCAGGCCTCGGCAGCGTCCAGCGACTTCTTCTCGGCCGGCGTGACCGGGAACAGCGCCAGCGCCGGAATGCCCAGCTTGACCCATTCGTCGGCTGCCTCGAGCAGCAGGTCGATGCTCAGACGCTCGACACCGGGCATCGACGCGACTTCTTCACGGCGATTCTCGCCGTCCAGCACGAATACCGGCAGGATCAAATCATCGACAGTCAGAACATTTTCGCGAACCAGACGACGGGAAAAATCATCGCGACGGTTGCGACGCAGGCGGGTGGCAGGAAACAAACGGTTAGCGGGGGTAAAGCTCACGGCAGACTCCTGAGCCCGCGCAGGCGGGCGAGCGCGACAGTTATAAGCAGCCATTATGACGCGTGTATGACAGCTATGGGCAACCCTGCGACTTGAGGACGCAGACATTGTCCTTGTAGGAAATGTTCACGTCGAGACACATTTGGACACTTTCCCGAACGCGCTCGAAGGGGTAGGCTGCGCGTTCATTTCGCCCAGCTCCCAGAAAATGCTCCAACAATTCCTACAGGATTTCGGCTACTTTGCCCTTTTTCTCGGTACCTTTTTTGAAGGTGAGACCATTTTGGTGCTTGCCGGATTCCTTGCGTTCCGCGGATATATGGACATCAATCTGGTGGTGTTAGTTGCTTTCTTCGGCAGCTACGCCGGCGACCAGCTCTGGTACTTCATGGGCCGCCGGCATGGGCGCAAGCTGCTGGCGCGCAAGCCGCGCTGGCAACTGATGGGCGACCGCGCACTGGAACATATTCGCCGTCACCCGGACATCTGGGTACTCAGTTTCCGCTTTGTCTACGGTTTGCGTACCGTCATGCCAGTGGCCATTGGCCTGTCCGGCTACCCGCCACGCCGCTACCTGCTACTAAATGGCCTCGGTGCCGCCATCTGGGCTGCGGCACTGGGCGCAGCTGCGTACCACTTCGGGGCCATCCTCGAAGGCCTGTTGGGTAACGTGAAGCGTTACGAACTATGGGTGCTCGGCGGTTTGCTGCTGCTTGGTGGCGTGTTGTGGCTGCGTCGGCGCTTCAGGGCCGCTCGTATTGCCAGGAAAGAAGCGGCTGACGCGGTGCAAGCCAATATGGCGGCTGGTGTGGAGGCCGATCAGGGCGAGGACACTGACGCCGCTGTAAGCGAGCAGCATGAGCCACCCCGGCGTCGTAACAGCCCATAACCCCACCTGCCCGGCCAGCGCCATGGCCGGCAGATTCAGTAGCAACCGCGCGCATTCCAGCCGAAAGGCCCAGGGCCGATTCTCCAGCACGGCGCCCAGTGCATACAAACCCAACGCCGTCAGGCACCAGCCCAGGCCAAGCGCCGCCAGCGACAACTGCTCACCCTGCGCCAGCAGGTAGCTGCCAAAGGCGACGTAAACGGCAAACTGCACCACCCCGTACAGTTGCATTGGCCAGCCCAACGGGACCTCGAACTTCTGGAAACGACTCAGGTCCTGCTTGGCATGCGGATAACGCCGAGCCACATCGACCGGGCGCCAGCCAGTCGGCATGAACCAGATTCGCACCGCGTCCCACCAGCGCTCAGCGCGCCGGGCGTCTGCCCACAACTGCGCATAAACCTGCAGGTTGGCCCAAAGCGGGTTCCAACTGGCCAGGGGCGTGGTCACACCGAAAACAACCGGTTCCTTGTCGTCTTCCTCACAGAACGTGCCGAACAGGCGATCCCAGAAAATGAACACACCACCATAGTTACGGTCCAGGTACACAGGGTTCTGAGCATGGTGTACACGGTGATTGGACGGTGTAACAAACACCCACTCAAACCAGCCGAGCTTGGGAATATGCCGGGTATGCACCCAGAACTGGTACAGCAGGTTCAGCGCCGCGACGCTGACAAATACCAGCGGTGGCACGCCCAGGACAGCCAACGGCAAATAGAAGATCCAGGAGAAAATGAAGCCGGTACTGGTCTGGCGCAAAGCAGTGGACAGGTTGTAGTCCTCGCTCTGGTGGTGCACCGAATGTGCCGCCCAGAGCACATTGCGCTCATGCCCGAAGCGGTGCAGCCAGTAGTAACAGAAGTCATAGCCAACAAAGGCCAGCCCCCACACCCAGAAGCGCTCGGCAGGCAGGGCAAACAGCGCCAGATGCTCCCAGGCCACGGCGTACGTTACCAAGCCAACGCCCTTGGTCAGCAAACCACTGGTGGTCGACAGCACACCTGTGCTGAGACTATTGATAGCATCGGCCACGCGGTAATTGCGCATGCCCCGCCAATGGTCGGCCAGCAGCTCCAGCGCAATCAGCACAAAGAAAAAAGGCACCGCATAGAGGATGAAGTCCATGGCCCGTCCACCGTCAGATTGTTCACCCAGATTAGGCCGGGTTCGCTGGAATCCCTATGGCGACAACTGCCAAATTAGAGGACATTTAGCGCCTCGAATCGGGAGGAGTAAGCATGACTAAAAAAGTTGCAGTAATTCTGTCCGGCTGCGGCGTCTACGACGGTGCGGAAATCCACGAAAGCGTGATCACCCTGTTGCGCCTCGATCAGCGCGGCGCCCAGGTGCAGTGCTTTGCACCCAACATTGCCCAGATGCATGTGATCAACCACCTGACCGGCGAAACGATGCCCGAGTCGCGTAACGTGCTGGTGGAGTCGGCTCGCATTGCCCGCGGCAGTATCAAGGACCTGCAAGAGGCCGATGCCAAGGACTTCGATGCCCTGATCGTGCCTGGTGGTTTCGGGGCAGCAAAGAACCTGTCGAATTTTGCCACCGAAGGCGCGGGCTGCAGCGTGCACCCAGACGTGCTGGCCGTGGCCGAAGCGTTCGCCGAAGCCGGTAAACCGGTGGGGCTGATCTGCATTTCGCCGGCCCTGGCAGCCAAGATCTATGGCCCGGGAGTGATCTGCACCATCGGCAACGATGCCGGCACCCGCGCAGCGATCGAAAAAATGGGCGGCACCCACCAGGAATGCCCGGTCGATGAGATCGTCGAAGACACTGCACGCAAGCTGGTAAGCACCCCGGCCTACATGCTGGCCCAATCGATCAGCGAAGCAGCCGCGGGTATCAACAAGCTGGTGGACCGGGTGCTGGAGCTGGCCTCGCAGGACGACTGAGTCGCCCTACCCCGGGAACTCGCGTGCCAGGCGCGTGAGGATGCGGTCCAGCGAGTTGGCGAATGCCTGCTTCTCGCGATCACCGTAAGGCGCCTGGCCACCCCCCACCTGGCCCTGCTCACGCAGATCGGTAAACAGGTTACGCACCGCCAGGCGCTCGCCCATGTTGTGTGGGTCAAACTCACGCCCACGTGGGTCGAGCGCGGCGACACCCTTCTTGATCAGGCGATCGGCCAACGGCACATCGCTGCAAATCACCAACTCGCCGGGGACCGCATGTTCGACGAGGTAATCGTCGGCAGCATCCGGACCACTCGGCACCACGATCAGCCTGACACACGCAAACGCGGGCTTGATCTGGCTTTGCCCAGCGACCAGCACCACCTCGAGTTGGCGCTTGAGGGCGAATTTGACGACCTGATCCTTGGCTGCCTTGGGGCAGGCATCGGCATCGATCCAGACACGCATGGTTATATTTTCCGGAAGAACAGGCGAACAGTATCCCTGCTCGCCTGCCCGGCTTCAAATCAACCGACCTGCACCCGGCGCTTTTCAGCCAGGCGGCTGCGCCCATACAGTGTCGCAACCGCCAGCAGCGCCACAGCCTGAGCCGCCAGCGAATAGGCGTCAGCGTGAATGCCCAGCCAGTCGAACTCAAAGAACGCCACAGGCCGAGTACCGAAGACACCGGCCTCTTGCAGCGCCTTGACCCCATGCCCGGCAAACACTACCGAAAGGGCGCAGAGCAGGCCGGCATTGATGCTGAAGAACAGGGCCAACGGCAGCTTCGCCGAGCCACGCAGAATCACCCAGGCCAAACCAACCAACAGCACCAGTGCCGTGGCCCCACCGGCCAGCACCGCGTTGTGGCCCGCCGGGCCCGCTTGCAGCCAGAGGGTTTCGTAAAACAGCACGACCTCAAACAGCTCGCGGTAAACCGAAAAGAATGCCAGCAAGGCAAAGCCAAAACGCCCACCGCCACTGACCAGGCTGCTCTTGATGTAATCCTGCCAGGCAGCCGCATGACGGCGATCATGCATCCACACGCCAAGCCAGAGCACCATCACACTGGCAAACAGTGCCGTGCAGCCTTCAAGCAGTTCGCGCTGGGCGCCGCTGACATCAATCACATAGGCGGCCAATGCCCAGGTTGCCAACCCCGCCAGCAACGCCAGCCCCCAACCAATGTTCACCCCGCGCACCGCTGCGGCCTGGCCGGTGTTGCGCAAAAAGGCAATGACAGAGGCCAACACCAGAATGGCCTCCAGGCCCTCGCGCAGCAGAATCAACAGACCGGAAACAAAGCTCAACGACTGACTCAGGCCACCGCCACCGAGCAGTTCTTCGGCTTTGGCCAGCTTGCTCTTGGCAACCTCAAGCTTCTGGGCAGCCTGAGCCACTGGCAAACCGTCCTGCAGCGACTGCCGGTAGGCCATCAACGCCCGCTCGGTGTCCTTGCGCGCGTTGGTGTCGAGGTTATCGAGCGAGCTTTCGACCAGTTCGAAGCCTTCCAGGTAGGCGGCAACGGAAAGGTCGTAGGCCTGTTCGCGATCACCGGCCCGGTAAGCTGCCAGGCTCTTGTCCAGCGTACTGGCGGTATAACCCAACAGTTGTGAGGCGCCACGCTGCACCTGCGGCGGCTGGGCTCGCTGGGCGCGGAACACGGCGACGGCATCAGCCCCTTCGTTGGCCTGGACCTCCAGAGGGGTATGCCGCGCCAGATCAGCGAGGTTGAATTTCCTGTCACTCTTGGCCTTGGCCGGGTCGGCGGTGAAACCTGCGATGTAGGCAGCCAAATCCCAACGCTGACGCTCATCAAGCTGATCGGCAAACGACGGCATGTCCGTGCCTTCGATACCCAGGCCGAGGGTGTTGTAGAGGTCAAACAGGCTCAACCGGTCCAGCCGCTCGCTGCTGGTCAGGTTGGCGGGCGGCGGCGTCAGGCCTACACCTGCCGGGCCGTCACCCACACCGTTGTCACCGTGACAGACAGCACAATGCTGGGCATACAACGGGGCGCCACGAACAGGGTCAGGCGTGATGACCGGTGCCTGGCTTACCTCATACGCCGCCGCCAACTGAGCCCCCAATTGCCGGGCCTGAGTGGCCACCACGGTTGCTTCCTCACGCTGGCTGACCGCCTCACGCAATTGCGCCACACCCTGCTCCAGTGCCTGGCGCTCAGGGCGCTGCGGCAGCGCACTGATCAAACCCTGCAACACCCCCAGGAATTCAAGCTGCTCACGGTACTCAGAAGGGTCTACCACCTTCCCTGCCTCAACGGTTGCCGGGTAATCGGCGCCAATGTAATCGAGTAGGTGCAATGCCTGGGCGGCGCCCTCAACCGTACCGGCAAACAGAGAGGTGCTGCTCAACGCCAACACTGGCCAAAGCAACCAGGCAAGCAAACGGAAGCGGGAAGTCATGAGCGAATCTCGAACAAGAATGCGTGGCATTACATTGTTCACTTCCATTGATTCACACTCAAGGCTTGCGAAGGTCTGCCTTGAAAAAAATTGTCACAAAATCAGGTGGTAAACGCCCTGCGTGTAATCCGCCGCCCGTCGGGTCGTATTCTCTGATGGCAAAACAGGAAGATCCCGAGTCAAAACGCCATTAGTTAGCCAGCAAATTGCGCTTATAATGCCGCGCCATTTCATATAGCGAATGGAAATTTAGGCTCCTCTGTTAATGAGGATTTGGAACTAGCCGTTCAAAGGGATAACAGCCTCCCGCCTGTTGTGGCTCTTCATTGATCAGGGAAGAAGGTTTCAGATGGCATCCCGTGTCCTTACCGTCGCATCACTCTGTGCGATCGTCCAACTCACTGGTTGCGCGGCTTTTCGCAACTACGACAGTGAACTCCAACAAACCAACCAACACTTGAGCAGTGGCAACGTCGATGCGGCCCTCGCTTTGTTGGAAAAAAACAATAAAGGCGAAGACAAGGACCTGCTCTACTACTTCGAGAAAGGCGAACTGCTGCGCTCCAAAGGCGATCTGGCGGCCAGCCAACAGGCGTGGCACCAGGCCGACAATGTCGTGTTCAAATGGGAAGAGTCGGTAAAGCTGGACACCGGCAAGTACCTGGCCCAGTTCGGCAGCTACCTGGTCAATGACAAGGTGCGCCGTTATGAAGGCTACGACTACGAAAAAGTCATGCTCAGCACCCAGATGGCGCTGAACCTGCTGGCCCTGAATGACTTCGATGCTGCCCGTACCGAAATCAAGAAGACCCACGAGCGTGAAGCGGTCATTGCCGAACTGCGCGACAAGGAATACCTCAAGCGCGAAGAAGACGCCGAGAAAGAAGGCATCAAGACCGAGTACAAAGACCTGCAGGGTTATCCGGTTGCCGCGCTCGACGCGCCAGAAGTGGTCGGTTTGAAAAACAGCTACCAGAGTGCCTTCAGCCACTACCTGTCCGGTTACGTCTATGAAGCCTTGGGCGAACGTGGTCTGGCCGCGCCAGGCTACCGCAAGGCTGCCGAATTGCGCCCGAACACCCCACTGTTGGAGCAGGCGCTTCTCGACCTGGACAAGCCTGCGACCAAAAACAACGACAGTGACGTGCTGATCGTGGTGCAAAGCGGTCTGGCGCCAGCCCGTGACTCGATTCGCGTGCCGTTGCCACTGCCCATCAGCGGTAATCTGGTGATCACCCCGCTCTCCTTCCCGATCATCAAGGAAGACACTTCCACGCCGCGGTTTTCGCAAATCGGGCTGGACCGCAACACCCTTGAGCTGACGGCCCTGAACAGCACCACCGCCATGTCTCGCCGCGCACTGCGCGATGACATGCCCGGTATCATCCTGCGCACCAGCGTGCGTGCGATCAGCCGCGGCGTCGCCCAGAAGCAGCTCAACGACACCAACCCGCTGGCCGGTCTGGCCGTCGGCATCGCCTCGGCTGTCGTCGAAGGTGCCGACACCCGCACCTGGCGCACCCTGCCAGACGATACCCAAGTGGTCCGCGTACGCATGAGCCAGGGCGAGCACACCCTGAGCCTGCCTTCGAACCTGGGCGGCACACAGGTCAAAGTCAAAATCGAGCGGCCCTATCAGGTCGTGACCCTGCGCGTGGTCGGCAGCCAGGTCTACGCCGGCGGCCCGGCTACCCAAGTCATCCCGAACACCGCTGCCCAGGCTGTCGCCAGCATCAAGTAACCCAAAGGAAGCGCCATGCGAATCAAACTCCTCGCAGCCTTGACCACCGTTGCCCTGCTGGCCGGCTGCGCGACCCCGCCGCCACCAGCACCCGGCAGCGCCGCCAGTAAAGTCGTGGTCATGGGCAAGTTGAAAAACATTGAAGTCGGCCAGATGCGGGTTGCCCGCGAGAACGGCTTTCTCACCGTCAAGGTGTCACTGAACAACACCAGTAGCAGCAACAAGGCGATGTTCTACCGCTTTGCCTGGCTGGGTAACGATGGCTTCCCTGTAGCCGACGAAGAAGGCTGGAAAACCCTGACCCTGTACGGGTCGCAATCCAGCATTCTGCCGGCCATCGCGCCCGTGCCACAAGCCACCGACTTCCGTCTCGAAGTCCAGTCGCAGTAATTCGATTTTCAGGAGATCCATTTTATGTTCGCACGTTTTTCGATCCTCGCCGTTGTCGTAGCCCTGGCCAGCGGTTGCGCCAACAACTCCCCTGTTCTGGGTGGCAAGAACATTGGCTACGGTGACAGCAAGGCCGTCGAACTGGTCACCAACGAGTTCGGCTCCACTGACCTGCAAATGATCGCCGAGAGCATGACCCGGTCGCTGGCCCAGTCCGGCATCCTTCAAGGCCGTCCTGTCGTGCAGGTCTACGATGTGAAGAACAAGACCAGCGAGTACATTGATACCCGCGAAATCACCACATCGATCAAGACCCAGTTGATGAAGTCCGGCACTGCGCGCTTCGCCAGCGACAACACCCAGATGCAAAGCCAGGTCGACCAACTGAAACTGCAGAACCAGAGCGGTCTGTACAAGAAAAACACCGTGGCCAAGACCGGCAACATGATCGCGGCCAAGTACCGTCTGGAAGGCTCGATCAGCTCGATCGTCAAACGCAGCAGCGACTACAAGGACGTCTTCTACAAGTTCAGCCTGCAATTGATCGACGTCGAAAGCGGTCTGGCCGAGTGGATGGACGAAAAAGAAATCCGTAAGACCACGGAGCGCTAAGCAATGCGTGCATGGATTGCAAGCCTCGGCCTGGCGTGTGCGTTCAGCGCACACGCGGCCCCTAAAGTCGCGGTCACCGACCTCGCCTATCAGGAACGTGTGGAGGAATACATCCACACCGTTTCCGCGCAACAGAGCTCCAACGCAAGCATGTACTCGGCCAACAGCTCGTCGAGCTACAACGAGTACGAGAGCAGCCAGAGCTACGTCGAGCAGACCGAACTGCGCAAGTTCAGCGGTGACATCAAGGGTGAGATTCTCAAGACCGGAATGTTTCAGCTGGTACAAGGCACACCCTATACCGCCAAGGCCAAAGAAGACGTCTACGACGTCATCAAACGGATCAAGAACGGTAATTTCAAGGGTGCTGACTATGTGCTGTTCGGCACCTTGTCGGACATCGACTTCCAGCGTGATATCACCTCGCTGGATCGCACTGACAGTTACTCCGCAGTGCTCGGCCTGACCCTGGTCGCCGACTTCAGCCTGATCAACACCAAAACCTTCGAAATTACCTCGGCGTTTACCGCCATGGGCGAAGGCCAGGACACCAAGCTGGTCAATGGTGACGATGTGCGGGTCACCCTGAACCGGCCACGTGTGGTCCGTGAAGTCTCCAAGGAGCTGGGCATGGATGTGGCTCGGCAACTGAGCGAGCAGCTTGGCCAGGCAATGCCGGAACACGAGCGGCGCCCGATGCGCAACAACCTGCCGCCGGACGAACCGGCGCAGATCCTGCGCTAAACAACAAGAAAGGCGACCCTGGGGTCGCCTTTCTTGTTTCTACCGGGGCAGTTGGCGCCCGGAACTCAGACCGTCGCCCGACGCAGGGTCGCCAGCAGCGCAGCAGCGCCCACGAACAAGCCGGCAAAGGTACGGTTCATGCGCCGCTGCTGCTTCGGAGTACGGAGCAAGCGCAGCACCCGTGCCGCCAAGCCGGTGTAACCCGCCATGACCAGCAGGTCGACCGCGACCATGGTGGCCGTGATGATCAGGTACTGCGGCAGCAGGTCCAGGTGCGGGTTAATGAACTGTGGCAGTACCGCCAGCATGAAGACCAGCGCCTTGGGGTTGCTGATGTTCACCAGAAAACCGCGGAACACCAGGCTCAGTGGCTTGCCAATCGGCCGCACGGCGGCGTTGTCACTGAGGTCGGCGGGCAATGCACGCCATTGTTTGACGGCCAGGTAGACCAGGTAGCAGACCCCGAACCACTTGATGAACTGGAAGGCCGTGGCGGATGCCGCCAGCACCGCCCCCACGCCCGCGGCGATGATCGCAATCTGCATGATCAACCCCAATTGCAGGCCCAGCGCATTCCAGTAGCCCCGCCAGAAGCCATACTGCAGGCCACAGGACATCGAGGCAATGGCGCCAGCGCCCGGAGACAGGCTAATCACCCAACATGCAACAAAGAACGCCAACCATGTTTCCAGCGACATGACACACCTCAGCGGGGACTCTAGTACAAAGCCCAACGCTAATGCGCCGCTGGAAAAAACGCCACGGTTTTTTTGACCGCCGATCAGTTGCCCTTCGGCGCGTCCTCACCCACCAACGGTAGCGCATCAGCGCCGCGCCAACGCCGTACCGACTTCTGGAAGAACTGGCTGTTGGGCACCTGCACCAGTGCACCGCCAGTCTCGGGCAGCTCGACCAGCGTGGTGAACAACAGGTTGATGGCAATGACACGGCCTTTGACACCCGGCTTGTCAGTGGTGTCCACCAGCTCGACCACATCACCCAGACGGAACGGCCCAACGGTGAAGATCAGCACCGCGCAGAGCAGGTTGGACAGCACACTCCACATGGCAAAGAACGCGACCGCTGCGACGGCGACAAACCCCGACAGTGCGGTCCAGAGCACGGTGGCCGACACGCCCAGACGCTCCAGCACGACAATCAGTGCGCTGCCCATGATCAGCCAGCGCAGGCCACCGCGCAGCGGCATTATCAACTCTGGCGGCAACGGGTAGCGTTGCGCCAGCCGGCTCAAACAGCGTGCGACCACACGCTGCAGGAAAAAGGCCGCGACCAGGATCAGCAGGATCTGCAAACCGAGCCACAAGGGCTCGATCCACTCCACCGGCAGCAACTGTCGCAACGCCGCCATCACGACAGTGCCTCCAGCTCCGCCTGCATGGTCTCCAGCACTTCCAGCGCCTCCATCCAGGCCTCCTCCAGCTCGGCCTCACGGCCCTTGAGCTGGGCCTGGCGGGCCAGCAGCTCACGCAACTCATCCTTGCGGGCAGCTTCGTAAAGGGCACTGTCGCCGAGGCTGGCTTCGACTTTCGCCAACTGCTCATGCACGGTGCCCAGCTCACGCTCGAGCTTTTCCGCTTCGCGCTTGTGCGGCGCCAACTGCTGACGCAGCGCTGCCGCCGCCTGACGCTGGGCTTTCTTGTCGGTCTTGTCGGCGTTGGCCGGTGCACTGCTGACCGGGGCATTACGCTGACGGTACTCCGCCAGCCAGCGGGTGTAGTCGTCCAGGTCTCCATCGAAGGTGTCGACCTTGCCGTCGGCCACCAGCAGGAACTCGTCGGTGGTGCTCTTGAGCAGGTGACGGTCGTGGGATACCACCAACACTGCACCGCTGAACTCCTGCAACGCCATGGTCAACGCCAGGCGCATTTCCAGGTCCAAATGGTTGGTCGGTTCGTCGAGCAGCAGGAGGTTCGGCCGCTCCCAGGCAATCAACGCCAGCGCCAAGCGGGCTTTCTCGCCACCGGAAAAATTCAGTACCGGCTCGTCGAGTCGACCACCACGGAAGTCGAAACCACCCAGGAAGTCGCGCAAGGTCTGCTCACGCTCGGTCGGTGCCAGGCGTTGCAGGTGCAGCAATGGGCTGGCTTTGCTGTCCAGCGAGTCGAGCTGGTGCTGGGCGAAGTAGCCCACCACCAGGTTCTCACCGCGCACCAGGCGTCCAGCCAGCGGCTCAAGCTCGCCTGCGAGGTTCTTGATCAGGGTCGACTTGCCCGCACCGTTAGGGCCAAGCAAGCCGATGCGCGCACCTGGCGCCAACTGCAGCTTGACCTTCTCCAGAATGGTTTTATCGCCATAGCCCAGCCGCGCTTCAGAAAGGTCGAGCAAGGGGCTGGAGATTTTCTCTGATTCGCGGAAGGTGAAGTCGAACGGCGAGTCGACATGGGCCGCCGACAACTCCTCCATCCGCTCCAGGGCCTTGATCCGGCTTTGTGCCTGACGGGCCTTGGTGGCCTGTGCCTTGAACCGGGCGATGTACTTCTCCATGTGCGCACGTTGGGCCTGTTGCTTCTCATAGGCCTGCTGTTGCTGCGCCAGGCGTTCGGCACGGGCACGCTCGAACGCGCTGTAACCACCCCGGTAGAGGGTCAGTTTGCACTGCTCGACATGGGCCACATGGTCGACCACCGCATCAAGGAAATCGCGGTCGTGGGAGATCAACAGCAAGGTGCCGGGGTAACCCTTGAGCCAGTCTTCCAGCCAAAGGATCGCATCCAGGTCAAGGTGGTTGGTCGGTTCGTCGAGCAGCAACAGATCGGACGGGCACATCAGCGCCTGCGCCAGGTTCAGGCGCATCCGCCAGCCACCGGAGAAGTCACCTACCCGGCGTTCCATCTGCTCATTGCTGAAGCCAAGGCCCGCCAGCAACTTGCGGGCACGGGCATCAGCCGTGTAACCGTCGGCACTGTCGAGCTCGATATGCAGGCGGGCCACAGCGGTACCGTCGTGAGCCGACTCCGCTGCCTCCAGATCGCGCTGGATGGTGCGCAGGCGCTCATCACCATCGAGCACATAGTCCACGGCCAGGCGCTCGAGGGTATCGACCTCCTGACGCATGTGCGCGATGCGCCAATCGCCCGGCAGCTGACAGTTACCGGCGTCGGGCGTCAGCTCACCGCGCAGCAATGCGAACAGGCTGGATTTACCGGCACCATTGGCGCCGATCAGGCCGGCTTTCTGGCCGGGGTGCAGGGTGAGCTCAGCGCCTTCTAGCAGGCGCTGTGGACCACGCTGTAAAGTGAGGTTCGATAGTCTGATCATAATGGCCGCGAAGTCTACCAGCTTCGCCGCCAACTGGCGCGAGTGGGACCATGTACACCGACCTGTGGAATTTTGCCGTGAGCCTCTATGCCCGTCCGGGGGTGGAAGCGGCCTGCCTGAGCCTGCAGGACCAGGGGGGGAATGTCTGCCTGCTGCTCTGTGCTACCTGGCTGGAAGCCCGTGGTGTAAAGCCCGATGCCTCCCGCGTGGCACAGTTGCAACAGTTGGCCGAACCCTGGCACCGCCAGGTGGTGACGCCACTACGCTCACTGCGCCAGCAATGGCGCGAAGCAGCAAGCCTGGACCCAGCGCAGGCTCGCCTGCGCGAACAACTCAAGGCACTGGAGTTGGCCGCTGAACGCGAGCTGCTAGAGCGCCTGCAAGCGGCCTCGCTGGCGTGGCCAGTCGCAGAAGTGACTGAGTCGGATTGGCTGGAACGACTGTCGCCGGATGGCGTTAAGGCGTACCGCGACGCGTTGCAGAAGCTACGCGTCGCGGCAGCAAGCACTCAAGACGCGGTCGACGGCGACTGAGCAGCAGGGACTACCGGGCTTGCAGGTGCAGCCGGTTGTGCAGCGGCGGCTGGTGCTGGCGTGGCCGGACTTGCAGGCTTGGCAGCGACAGGCTTGGCTGGGGCTTTCGCAGCGGGTTTAGCAGCCGCCCGAACTGGAGCCTTGGCCGCGGCTGGTTTGGCTGGGGCTTTCGCAGCGGCAGCTGGTTTGGCAGCGGCCTTGACTGGCGCCTTGGCGGCGGCAGGTTTAGCAGCCGGCTTGGCAGCAGCGGCAGGCTTGGCAGCAGCGCGAGCAGGCGCCTTGGCAGCAGCGGCTGGTTTGGCAGCAGCGCGAGCGGGGGCTTTGACCGCAGCAGGCTTGGCAGCAGCAGTTTTAGCGGCAGGTTTGGCCGGGGCCTTCGCAGCGGTGGCTGGCTTGGCTGCAGCTCGGGCAGGTGCCTTGACGGTCGCAGGTTTGGCCGGCGCTTTGGTTGCAGCCGGTTTGGCAACTGCTTTGGCAGTGGTCGGTTTGCTGGCGGCGGTAGCGGTAACCGCTGCCTTGTCGCTACGCAGGGTCAGGACTTTGCTGGCAGCCTCTTTTACTTTGCCCACGCCCTGGGCAAGCTTCAGGCTTTCCTGAGCATCGCGCTTGAGCTCAAGGATATAGGTGCGGGTTTGTGCCTGACGCTCCTTCAATGCATCGAGCAACTCCTCAAGCTCCGCTACGGCATTCTTGGCCTTGTTCTGTGCCTTGGCCTTGCCTGCAGTGGCAGCGTCCTGAAGTTTGAGGCGCGCTTTATGAAGTTTTTCCTGTGCCTTGCCACGTTGTTTTTCCAACTTGGCCAACAGTTTTTCTGCATCAGCCAGCGCTTGCGAGCAGGCGTTTTCCAAATGCTCAAGCAGGCTGCTGGAGAGTTGATGGAGCAGGTGTAACGGCGTACTTACTGGCTTCTTATTGGCCGACATGGCTTACCTCCTGGCTGATGTAGTTGCGGCTCATACTAGTCTTCTGCTGCTATCGCCGCTAGGGCATGTTGACCGTAATGGATGCGCCGCGTTGCATGCCTGGGCAAAGTGCGTATCGTTGCCGCTGGAGGCAAGTGTAGATGCTACTGGAAACACTGCCGATAAAGCCTTGGACAATACCTTCAGGCTGGCATAATTGTGCTTCTCCGAAACCTGGACCCTTGCCATGCCGCGCTACTTTCTACTGCCGTTTCTTGTCTTGCTGTCACCGGCCATGGCGCAGGCAGATGGCAATGCCAACGACGCTCATGACCTTGCTTACAGCCTGGGCGCCAGCCTCGGAGAACGGCTACGCGAAGAGGTCCCGGACCTGCAGCTCAAGGCATTGATCGACGGCCTGCAACAGGCCTATCAGAACAAGCCACTGGCCCTGAGTAAAGCGCGCATGGAGGCACTGCTCAGCCAGCACGATGCCCAGGCCAACGACGCCGCAGCACAGGCGCAGAGCGAACAGCTACTCGGAGTTGAACGCCGCTTCATGGCCACTGAACGTGCCAGGGCCGGCGTACGAGAGTTGCCGGAAGGTGTCCTGGTCAGCGAGCTGGTAGCAGGCACTGGGGCCAAGCCCACCAGCGGCGGCAAGGTTCAGGTTCGCTATGTCGGCACACTTCCAGACGGTACGGTCTTCGACCGAAGCGAACAACCGCAGTGGTTCAGCCTGAACAGCGTGATTGAAGGGTGGCAGGTGAGCTTGCCGCAGATGGCGACAGGCTCAAAATGGCGGCTGGTCATTCCTTCAGCGCTCGCATATGGCGCTGAAGGTGCAGGGGACTTGATTGCGCCGTACACGCCTCTGACGTTCGAGATTGAACTGCTCGGCGTAGCAAATTGACGGTTCAGGCCTGAACCGCGCCCTCTTCCTTGTGCGCGTTGTGCAGCACCTCGATCAGGCAGTCTTCCAGCTCAAAACGCTCATGCAACAGGCCGCCCAGTTCCTGGAGTTTCTTGGCGAAACGCTCGGGGTCGTTGCAGTTGCCTTTGTCGCAGTGATCGTTAAAGGCAAGGGCAATCTGGGTAATGTCGTCGATACGCGGGCTGATCTGTTCGGCCAACTCCAGGCTGCGGTTATCACCAAAAGCCTTGGCCTCGCTGACCAGTTGCTCCTGCACCTCGAAGTGCCAGGCCGACACATAGTCCACCAGCACCGCACAGAAATCCCGATTCATGTCCTTGTCGGCGAAGGCCGGCTTTGCATCGCGCAGCTTACGGAAGGCTTCCACCAGCTCCGCCCGCTCCTCCAGCCAGCGGTCAATCAGCCGATGAACCCCACCCCAGCGTTCCTGAGCATTCTGACAACTATCGAGCATGGCGATCTCTTCCCTTCAGGGTCGTGCTGCACTACACCGCGTCACGCATTGTTGTGACCGGTTGAAAGCAGCAAACCGGCATAGCGTAGTTTTTTTGTCTGCGTGCTGGGGAGATTATTCCCGTGCGCCCATGCCTTCAAGGTACGCAGGCGACAAAGTTCATACAAGTGTTTAATCCTGCGACGTAGCGCCGCTCATCTACAAAGCTGTTCCAGGTCAATCGAATCAGCGACTTGCGATACTGCCGAGCATGCTGCCAAGGGGTCAGAGGCGTGCCATTCGCCTACGGGCCATCCGTATACGCAGGCCAACAAACGTCACGGTCAGGGTAAAAA
This sequence comes from Pseudomonas sp. AL 58, assembly GCF_036348395.1. Taxonomy (NCBI): domain Bacteria; kingdom Pseudomonadati; phylum Pseudomonadota; class Gammaproteobacteria; order Pseudomonadales; family Pseudomonadaceae; genus Pseudomonas; species Pseudomonas sp. AL 58. Next base: position 64,283 of record NZ_JAZBQR010000003.1, on the reverse strand, counting down.
GCGTCAAGACCATGAACGCCAGCAGGCTCCATTCAGGAACACTCAGGTCCATGAAGGTCCAACTGATTCGCACGCAGTCCGGGCTCCCCAGCAGCATGGCCTCCAGCACCTGACTCCAGGACCGTGTGTAGACCAGGTAGCCCAAGGGCGGATGACACTCCATTTCAGGCACGAATGAAGCACTTTGCAGCCAGATATGCCGGGCCGCCAGCAAGACCCCGAGCACGGCACACACCAAGGCCACAGCAGCGTAGCGACACAGCCCGCGCAGTCGTGGTCGCTGCAGTAACGCGCCCAGACAGACAATGGCGAACAACGACAGCAGGATGCGCTGGCTCAGGCACAAGGGACACGGCACCAGGCCGAGACCTAACTCCAGGTAGAACGTCCCCCCCAATATGGCCAGCGATGCCACAAAGGCCAGGAGGAACAAGGAGCGCAAACGAACCAACGGCATGAAGAATTCCAAGAGCGGAATGAAGGGGCATCAACGGTAGAGGAAAGCCACAACCCCTTTCAATACGAGCCCTTCGGGACTCTTCGCCAACAAAAAGCAGAAAGTACGGCAAACCAGAAGGGACTGGCGAGAGGCCGCCGAAGGCACAATAAACCACATGCCGTAGGAATAATTACCCAGTCGTACAGACCCGCCGTGCCAGGCGGGCCTGCACACAGTGTTGCTAGCTGCGAACACCCTCAGGCAAGGGGAGCGCCAGCAGACGCTCGTCCAGCAGCACCAAGCCTTCCTGAAACAACTGATTGCTGCGCTCGGTATCACCCAACCCCGCCAGCAAACGCGCCAGCTCGGCACAGGTCTCGGGGTTACGCTGCAGGTTCAGGCTGCTTTCCAGGTAGTCACGTGCCTTACCCCACAGGCGGTTTTGCAGGCACAGACGACCGAGGGTCAACAACAGGCTTGGGTCATCAGGGTGCAGCTTCAACCAGCCTTCGGCTGTCTGCAACTGACGTACAGGATCTTCACCCCGGACCAGCCCATAAAGACGGGCGAGATGGCTCTCGTACTGACGTTTGAGCGCCGTACGCAACGCCTTTTCAGCCTGAGCCTCGGCACCCAACTGGCGCAGTTGCTCGGCGTAGGCCAGCACCAGTTGCGGCTCCTGGCGCTGCGCCGAGGTCAACTGTTCCCAGGCACGCGCCAATGATTGAAGCCCGGTCTGGTCGTCGTTTTCACGGCGGGCTGCCAGTGACAGGTTCTCACCCCAGGCGCGCTGCTCCAACTCGCTCAGCTCGGCAGCCGGCAGGGCTTTTTCCTTGCGCAAGGCCGGAAACAAACGGATCAAAGCAGACCAGTCGCCGCGCTGTCGATGCAGGCGTTGCAACTGGCGCAGCACCTGAACACTGTGCGGATGGCGATCATGCATGGCTTGCAGGGTCTCCAACGCTCCATCGAGGTCGCCACGGTCGGTTTGCAACTGGGCATGACTCAGGGCGATGGCCAGTTCGGCCTGGGGCTGACGCTCCAGGGCACGCTCCAGCAGGTTGTCGCAGTCTTCGGTACGGCCAAGTTCGTTGGCAGCACGGGCAGCACCGAGGTAGTAGAGCAAGGGCTGACGCTCAGCTTCGGCGGCACGGTGCAGGTTGCGCTGGGCGCTGGCCCAACGGCCTTCGGCCAGATCCAGTTGGCCCTGTTCGATGGCCAGGCGAGTACGCCGGTCGCGGTTACGCCGAGACCATGGGTTGACCACCCCACCCGAGACGAACACCACACTGAGCAGGTAGCGAACAAGCAAAAACAGCAGCCACACCCCAAGCAATACCGCCAGCGTTGCCCACACACTGGACTCATAGCGGAAGAAGTTGCCGTAGGAAATCAACACGTAGCCACTGTGGTGTGCCATGCCGATACCTACCAGCGCGGCCACCGCAATCGCCACGACCGTCAACAGGTAGACACGCTTCATGGGCGCGCCTCCTCAGTTGCCTTGCCGGCTGGCACTTCTTCGGCAGGCAGATGACGACGCTCGATATACGCCTGAACCGCACTCAGACTTTGCGCCAGATCCGGCGTGACAACCGATACCGGCGCGTCAGCCAAGGCCTGCAAACGCTCAAGCATGATCCGGCTTTGTGCATGATCAGGGTTGAAGTTGGCCAGCAGCACGCTGCGCGCTTCTGCCAGCGCCTGGGCATACACTTTCGGCTCGCCATTGAGCGCAGCCCACTGGGCTTGCTCAAGCGTCAGGCTCAAGGCCAGACGAACCTGATTCAGCGCCTGCCCGGCCAACAATGGCCGGATGTTTTCATCGGCATTGAAATCGATGCGAATGTAGCGGGAAATCTTGTCCCACCACTGCGACCAACGGCTTGCGCCATCACCATCGGCGATCAAGGCTGAATCGCCTTCAGCCTTGACCTGGAAGTCTGGGGCCAGTGCGCTCAACTGCACCACTTGATCACGCAGCGCGGCCAATTGCAGGAACAGCCCGGTACGGTCTGGCTGCTCTACGCTGTGCAGTGCGGCCAGGCTATTGGCCAACTGCTCGCGGGCGGCGAAAGCACCCGGGTCGCTTTGCTCACGCAGAATGTCATCAGCACCCTGAACCAGGGCGCGGGCACTGGCAATGTCCTGCAACGCCGACAAACGCAGGCTGGCCAGACGCAACAGGTGCTCGGCCTCTGCCAGCCGCCAGTCTTTGCGGCTCGCCCCCAACACACTTTCCAGGCGCTGACTCAAGCGTTGCTGGTCGCCCTGCAACTGCGCGACCAGGCGGCGACGGTCTTCCAGCTCGGCGGCCGGTGGCAGGCCGGCAAGCTGCGCCGAAAGCTGCTGCTCACGTGTTTGCAGAGCCTCGGCCAAGGTGTTCAGCGCTTGCAAGTGTTCGCCCTGGGCCTGATCGGCGCCTTGAAGCTGACGTACTTGCCATACGCCCCAGCCCCCCACGGCTACACCCGCGGCACCCAGCAACAGCGCGAGAATCGCCAAACCATTACCGCCGCGCTTTGCCGCTGCGGCAGGCGTTTGTTCTGGCGCCTCGGGCGCCGACTGCACTTCATCGTTGGGCAAGACAGTTTCGCTCACGTATCCATCCTTTGCATTGAGGCACGTCGCCAATCAGCTTAGCGCCTTAGAGGGCAGGTGCAGGAGTTTCCCGCAACGCCGCCAGCAAGGCCGCGGCATTGGCACCGCGACAATCTATTACATTCAGGGCACCGGCTGCACGGGCCTGGGCTGCCACCCGAGGGCTCGGCACAAAAATAGGCAACCGCGCCAACTGCGGCCAGTCCTCGCCGGCCAATTGCTGCAAATGTTCAAACCCTTGGCCGCTGCTGACCACCAGGCCATTCAAACGCTCTTCCTCGACACGCCGCTGCAATGCCGACGGCGGGTAGACAGGCAGGCAACGTCGGTACAATTCGAGGTAGTCGACACTAGCACCTTGTTCGGCCAAACGCTCGGCCAACAACTCACGCCCGCCCTCACCGCGCATGATCAATACACGCGCATCGGGCCGGTTAATCGCCTCATGCAAGGCGGGCAACTGCAAAAGTGCCTCGCTGTCATCGCCAGTGCGGGGGTAATGCACCTCCCGGCCATGCGCTTCCAGAATCTGCGCCGAAGCAGCGCCGACCGTGAACCAGGCTTGCTGCGGCGGTTGCGGCCAGTAGTGATCAAGCTGCGCCAAGCCCAGGCGCGCCGCCGGTTTGCTCACGACGATAACCGCACAGTAGCGATCCAGGTGGGCCACCGTGCTGCGCTGCGCGGCATCAAGCGCCAGTGGTTCGATTTCCAGCAAAGGCAAACTGCTGCTGAAGACGCCGCTCTGCGCTAGCGTTTGCGCCAGCGCTGCACCATCTTCGGCCGGCCGCGTAAGCAGCAGACGCCAGCTGCTCACGGGTGACCGGCCTCGCCATAAACAGCCTTGAGGATCTCACCGGCCCCCTGCTTGAGCAGGTCTTCGGCGACCCGAACACCCAGCGCCTCGGCATCGGCGCGTGGCGCACGCGCTTCGGCGTTGAGCAACGTGCCACCGCTGGGTTGACCTACCAGGCCGCGCAGCCATAGCTGATCACCTTCAAGCACGGCATAACAGGCAATCGGTACCTGACAACCGCCGTTGAGGTGCTTGTTCAACGCCCGCTCGGCGCTGACACGGTCGGCGGTGTCGCGATGGTGCAGCGGCGCCAGCAACGCATGGATTTCACTGTCGGCACTGCGGCATTCGATCCCCACGGCACCTTGGCCGCCGGCGGGCAGGCTGTCATCGACACTGATGGTAGAGCTGATACGGTCTTCAAAGCCGAGGCGGATCAAGCCGGCAGCCGCCAGGATGATCGCGTCGTACTCACCCGCATCGAGCTTGGCCAGGCGGGTATTGACGTTGCCCCGCAGGAAGCGGATTTGCAGGTCGGGGCGACGCGCCAGCAACTGTGCCTGACGGCGCAGGCTGGAGGTACCGACCACGCTGCCCGCCGGCAGGCTTTCGAGGTTTGGGAAGGTGTTGGAAACAAACGCGTCGCGCGGGTCTTCGCGCTCGCAGATGCAATACAGGCCCAGGCCTTCGGGGAAGTCCATGGGCACGTCTTTCATCGAGTGCACCGCAATGTCGGCTTCGCGCTCAAGCAGTGCAGTTTCCAGTTCCTTGACGAACAGGCCCTTGCCGCCAATCTTCGACAGCGGTGAGTCAAGCAGCTTGTCACCGCGGCTGACCATTGGCACCAGCGTCACCAGCAGGCCGGGATGGGCTTCCTCTAGACGGGCTTTGACATATTCAGCCTGCCAGAGGGCAAGGGCACTTTTGCGGGTGGCAATGCGGATTTCGCGAGTGGACATGGAACGATCCGTACGAGAGAGTTGCTACGGATGATAACAGCTCAGTCCAACGCGCTAGCAGATCTAAATTATCGGATAAGGTCGCCGTCCTTGGCACGATTCGCTCCAGCACTGTCCTTTAGAGCTGCTGCATCATCTTGCGCACGCCCGCCACATGCCGACGGCTGACCACCAGCGCATCGCCATTGAGCCCTTTCAGATAAAGCTGGAAATGCCCTAGCGGCGTGCGCTGCAGGCGTTCAATACGGTTACGCGCGACCAACGCATTGCGGTGGATACGGACAAAGCGGTCACCGAACTCATCCTCAAGGGCCTTGAGTGGTTCATCCAGCAAGACTTCGCCGGACTCATGGCGCAGGGTGACGTATTTGTGATCGGCGATGAAGTAAATGACCTGATCCAGCGGGATCATTTCGATGCCTTTGCGGGTTCTCGCACTGATGTGACTGCGAGGCCCGATGCCGCTCTCAGCGGCCGGGCGCGTCAACGCCGCCAACTGCACCCGGCTGGGACGCTCTGCCCTGCGCAAGCTGTCCCGCAACTCCTCGGCGCGTACCGGCTTGATCAGGCAGCCCAGGGTGCTGTCTTTGAATACGTTTACCGCGAACTCATCATCCGCCGTACAGAACACCACCGCCGGTGGTGCTTCACGCTCGCACAAGCGACCTGCCACCTGCAGGCCATCCAGGCCTGGCATACGAATGTCGAGCAGGACGACATCGGGTTTAAGGCTGTCGATCAGTGCCAGGGCCTCTTCACCATTGGTGGCGCTAGGCTCCAGCACGGTATAGCCCTCAAGCTCGCCGAGCATGCGGCTCAAGCGTTCGCGGGCTTGGGGTTCGTCATCAACGATCAGGACATTCATATTGCGCTGGATTCCTGCGTGAGTCTCGCACAAGGATAGCGTAGACAGGTGAAGTGACGACCGTCACGGCGATCCACGCTCAGACTCGCACGATGGCTAAAAATTCACTGGGTCGGCAGTAAAGATGCCAATCCTCAGTCCAACTGTAGACGGTTGCCGGAACGCTGCCGTTCATTCGCCAAATATCCTGTCAAGAACACACCTTCAACGGCGCCAGCCAGAACCTCGATCACCCATTTATGCCGACCGCCGAACGCCGTCAATGCTGCCAATCCTGCTATTATCGGCGCCACTTTTCCCGTTCACGCCTTCAACGAGCGAATCCATGAGCACTGACAAGACCAACCAGTCCTGGGGCGGCCGCTTCAGTGAGCCCGTCGACGCTTTCGTCGCCCGCTTCACCGCTTCCGTCAACTTCGACCAGCGCCTGTATCGCCACGACATCATGGGTTCGATCGCCCACGCCACCATGTTGGCGAAGGTCGGCGTTCTCACCGATGCCGAGCGCGACAGCATCATCGACGGGCTGAAAACCATCCAGAGCGAAATCGAAGCCGGCAACTTCGACTGGCGCATCGACCTCGAAGACGTTCACATGAACATCGAGGCGCGCCTGACCGATCGCATCGGTATCACCGGCAAGAAGCTGCACACCGGGCGTAGCCGTAACGACCAGGTCGCCACCGATATCCGTCTGTGGCTGCGTGACGAAATCGACCTGATCCTCGCTGAGATCACCCGCCTGCAACAAGGCCTGCTGGAGCAAGCCGAGCGCGAAGCGGAAACCATCATGCCGGGTTTCACGCACCTGCAGACCGCGCAACCGGTGACCTTCGGCCACCACCTGCTGGCCTGGTTCGAGATGCTCAGCCGTGACTACGAGCGCCTGGTCGACTGCCGCAAGCGCACCAACCGCATGCCGCTGGGCAGTGCCGCACTGGCCGGTACCACCTACCCGATCGACCGTGAACTGACCTGCCAGCTGCTGGGCTTTGAAGCCGTGGCCGGCAACTCGCTGGACGGCGTCTCTGACCGCGACTTCGCCATTGAATTCTGCGCTGCCGCCAGCCTGGCGATGATGCACCTGTCGCGCTTCTCCGAAGAGCTGGTGCTGTGGACCAGTGCGCAATTCCAGTTCATCGACCTGCCTGACCGCTTCTGCACCGGCAGCTCGATCATGCCGCAAAAGAAAAACCCGGACGTGCCAGAGCTGGTGCGCGGCAAGAGCGGCCGTGTATTCGGCGCCCTGACCGGCCTGCTGACCCTGATGAAAGGCCAGCCACTGGCCTACAACAAGGACAACCAGGAAGACAAAGAGCCGCTGTTCGATGCCGCCGACACCCTGCGCGACTCACTGCGGGCCTTCGCCGACATGATCCCGGCCATCAAGCCGCGTCATGCGATCATGCGCGAAGCCGCACTGCGCGGCTTCTCCACCGCCACCGACCTGGCTGATTACCTGGTACGGCGCGGCCTGCCGTTCCGTGACTGCCACGAAATCGTCGGCCATGCAGTGAAATACGGCGTCGACACCGGCAAGGACCTGGCGGAAATGAGCCTGGACGAACTGCGCCAGTTCAGCGACCAGATCGAGCAAGACGTATTTGCCGTCCTGACCCTGGAAGGCTCGGTCAACGCCCGTAACCACATTGGCGGTACCGCTCCAGCCCAGGTACGGGCTGCGGTGCAACGCGGCAAGGCCCTGCTGGCCAGCCGTTAAGCCTCGATACAGGCTCGCCGGGCAGCACGGCGAGCCTGTTTCAACTCAGCGCTTGCCGCTGCGAATCATCTCGAGGAAGGCGGGCATCTGCGCTTCCTTGTCCGCTGCGATCTTCTGCACATGCGGGCTCTCCTTGAGCCGGGCGAACAGCGCCTTGGCCTGCGGGAAGTCTTCCAGCAAGTCCTGACCAAATATCTTGAGGCCGACACCGCGCGCCAGATCGACACTGTAGAAGAAATACAGGTCGGCCAGAGTCAGCGTGTTACCAGCAACGTAAGGCGAGAACACGCCGTTGCGCTTGAGGGTATCAAGCCCCGCCAACAGTTCGCCCTTGGCCTTTTCCTTGATGACCGCGTCCACCTGCATGCCGAAAAACACCTCGGGGTAACAAGCCCGTGCCGGCAGTTCGATATACAGCTCGATTTCCTTGGCCAGCTCGCGCACCTTGGCACGCGCATAGGCCTCGGCAGGCAGCAAGGCATGCTCAGGATGCACCTGCTCGATGTACTCGAGGATCACGCTGGTCTCACTGATAAAGCCGTGCTCGGTTTCCAGTACCGGGACCTTGCCGCGCGGGCTGACCTGCAGAGCGTCATCGCTCTGGCCACCGTTGAACGGCACCTCTTCAAAGGGCAGGCCCTTTTCCAGCAGTGCCAGTTTGACCATGTTGTAGTAGTTGCTGACTGCAAAACCATGAAGCTTGAGCATGAAAACAGCCTCCAGGCCGTAAGGAGTTGGCCCGGGGTGTTATAGAACGATTGGCCTGGACTGACCAGCATCATGGATCGTGTCGATACTGCGACATGACCTGTGCGCTCATGGCAAACTGCAAGCTCAACGCGAGGAATCACCATGAGCGAACAGAACAAAATCGACAGCGACGACGAAGAAGCCTTCGCCGAAGCCACCCTGACCCAGGCCATCGAGAATCAGATCGAGTCCGGTGAGCCACCGGCCGCCAAGGCGGCTTTCAACAAGCTGACGCTGGTGGGCTATGAGCGCGAAGAAATTCTCAACCTGATGGCTCATGTACTGGCTATCGAGATTGACGCCATGCTCGATGAAGACCGTGCATTCAACACCGAATGGTACGAAACTGCCCTGCGCGCACTGCCCGAACTACCGCCGGAAAAAGACTGAACTACACTCCAAAGCCAGGCATCCGTTACCAAGGTGCCAACCGCAAATTCAGGAAATGTCGGAGTACCTATGTCATTTACCCCCGAGTTGGTTGCCGAACTGGAAATACTTGCACTGTTCAACCTGGCCAATACCCAGGAAGGCCTGAAAATTCACACCAAGACGGCAGCGCCCCAAGCCATTGCCGCCGCCAAACGCCTGCATGACAAGGAACTGATCACCCAACCCGATGGCGGTTACCTGACCAGCCTGGGCCTGGACGCCGCCGAGCATGCACAGCAGCTGCTGACCATCCTTAACGTGACCGAAACAGCCTGAATACCCGCCGACACCTTCACCGGCAAGCCTCACGCGCCAGCGTCTTGCACGACCTTCGGGCCGTACACGACGCTGCACCGCCCACGAAAAAATGGCGTCAAAAACCAAATACGGCTTAAACCGACTGCATTACTAGGGCTAAACTCGCCAGTGCTAACTGACGTTCCCTTGTCGAGCCTGTAGGCCGGTTTGAATCCATAATGAACCACCCCTATGAAATCCGCCCGGACCTGGATGCAGGCATCGACCGCAAGGTGCTCAATCAGTTGCGCGCGCGTTTTCTGCGCCTGAACGAAGGTCGCCTGGCACGCGCAATGGACGGTTTGTCGAGCAGACAGCAACTCGTCCTTAACCTGCTACCGCTGCTCTTCCACGTCAATCACCCACTGTTTCCCGGCTATGTCTCAGGCTCTACCCCAGCGGGTGTCTCCGGTTACGAGCCCGATGCACAGCAGTTGGCTGAAGCGCAGCGCCTGACGCGCTCGTTCAGCTACAGGCCTCGCCATGGCAACCCGCCACGCCCCATTCATGGGCTGTTCCTGATGGGCAGCCTCGGCACCCTGGCCCAGGCCGAACAAAGCGACATGGATGTGTGGGTATGCCACGCTTGCGACCTGGACGACACCGCCCTGGCCGAGCTGCGCAAGAAGTGCACGTTGCTGGAGATCTGGGCCGCCAGCCAGGGCGCCGAAGCACACATGTTCCTGATCGACCCGCAGCGATTCGTTCAGGGCGAACGCAACACCAGGCTCAGTTCGGAAGATTGCGGCACCACTCAGCATTACCTGCTACTTGATGAGTTCTACCGCACCGCCATCTGGCTGGCCGGCCGCACACCGCTTTGGTGGCTGGTACCTGTGCACGAAGAAGCGCGCTATGCCGAATTCACCCGCACGCTGCTGTCCAAACGGTTTGTCCGCGAAGAAGAGGTTCTGGATCTTGGCCATCTGGCCCATATCCCGGCCGGCGAGTTCATCGGTGCCGGGCTCTGGCAGTTGTACAAAGGGATTGAGTCGCCCTACAAATCTGTACTTAAACTGCTACTGACCGAAGCCTATGCCAGCGAGCATCCACAGGTACACTGCCTCAGCCTGCAGTTCAAACAGGCCGTGTTCGCCAACCGCCTGGACCCAGACGAACTCGACCCCTACGTGATGGTTTACCGGCGCATCGAGCGCTACCTGAAGGCCAGCGGCGACAGCCAACGGCTGGAGCTGGTGCGACGCAGCCTGTACCTGAAGGTCAACAAGAAACTCAGCAACCTGGCACGCCAGCGCGTGAGTGGCTGGCAACGCGAGCAGCTTGCACGCCTTTGCCAGGAATGGGGTTGGGACGAACGCCAATTGGCCCTGCTCGACAGCCGCAGCCAATGGAAAGTTCGTCAGGTCGAGAGCGAGCGGCGGGTGCTGGTCGATGAGTTGAACTACGGCTACCGCTTTCTCAACCAGTTCGCACGCAGCCAACAGGCGAGCAATCGCATCGACCAACGCGACCTCAACGTGCTTGGCCGACGCTTGCATGCAGCTTTCGGGCGCCGTGCTGGCAAAGTCGACTTCATCAACCCAGGCGTGGCCCCTGACCTGGCCGAAGACACCCTGACGCTGGTCCAATCAAGTACCGGCAACGCACCGGAGCGGGTTCAATGGACACTCTACAGCGGCAACCTCGGCCCGCAGGAATGGGAGCACTTCGCCCCGATCAAACGGTGCCGCGGGTTACTTGAACTGCTGACCTGGGCCCATCGCAATGGCGTGATCGACAGCAGTACGCGACTAGCGCTGTATCCAGGCAGCAGCGACCTGAGCGAGTACGAGCTGTTCAACCTGCTCGGCAGCCTGCAGCACAGCGTAGCCCTGCCACTGCCCCGTGTCAGTGAGGAACGCCTGCTGCAACCCAGCGTAGCCGAGGAGGTGCTGTTGCTGGTGAATGTCGGCATCGACCCACTGCGCCAACACCGCGACCTGAACATCCTGATGACCACCGAGCGTACCGACTCGCTGAGCTACGCTGGCGTGCGCGAGAACCTGGTACTGACCCTCGACCAGGTCACACTCAACAGTTGGAACGAAGTGCAGGTTCAACGCTATGACGGCGAACATGCCCTGCTGCGCTGCCTGCGCGATTACCTGAGCAGCCTTGAGCGCGGCGCACCTGCGCCACGCTTGAGGGTACGCTGCTTCTGTCATAACCGGGCCCAGGCCATTGCCCTGCGTGTCGAAGAAGTGTTCATGAGCGCTCAGGCACTCCTGGAGCAACCCCTCGAGTACCGCTACCTGATTCAGGTTCAGCAGCATACCCACGTGCTCAACCTGCAACCTGGCGCAACCGAAATAGCCACACTGAACGACCACGCGGCCCTTCTGGCGTATCTGGGCCAGGAGCGGAGCAGTTACAGCCACCTGCACCTGGATGCCAATGCACTGCAGGAGCATGACCTGGCACAAGTGCTTGCGCTTGGCCAGCCGCACGCCCTTCAGGTGTTCTACCGCCTGTGGGATGACTGGGCCGATGTCTACGTGCTGGATGAACATAACGTGTTGTGGCAGCAACGCCTGCCGATGCATGACGAGAGCAGCCTGCTGCTGCCGTTGCAGCGCTTCCTGCAGGCGGTGGTTTTTCGTCAGAACGCGCGCCGGCCACTGGCGCAAGGCTCGCTGGCAATCCATTACTACCAGATTATGCCCTCGGGCGGAGGCCGAGCGCGCCGGGTCGAACCCCGCCCCGCGCCACAGGACAGCAGCGGCAGGTTTTTCTACGACGTACAGGCGATCCTACAGACGAGCGCAACCGAGTCAGCCCACGTCACGCTGTACTGTAATCAAAAGGAATTTTCAGCGCTCGACCATGGCGACCAACTGTATGCCATGGTTGCGCGCGAGATCGTCGAGCAGCGCCGTGAAGCTGCGCCCTACCGCTGCTACATCACTGACCTGGACCTGTCCGACCTGATCGCTGAAAGCCCAGGTTCAAGCATCCGCTACCTGCGCTACAAGGACGAACTGGAGGCGCGCCTGAACGACGCCATGGCCCTGCTCTAAGCCAGGTTCAGAGGTCAAAGTCACCAGCGGCTTCCGGCTGGTACTCAACCTCCAGCAGCTTGAGCTTGAGGGTCTTGCCGCCCGGTGCTGGCCAATCGATCTGCTCGCCGACCGACAGGCCCAGCAATGCGCAGCCAATCGGCGCCAGGATCGATACGCTGCCTTCGGCACCTGCATCCTTCGGGTAGACCAGGGTCAGGTGATAGTCCTTGCCACTGGCTTCCTCGCGGCAATGCACGCGGGAGTTCATGGTCACCACACCGGCCGGGACCTCCTCGTGACCGACCACCTGCTCGGCGCGGTCCAGCTCGTCCTGCAAGGCGAGCACACCCGGCACGTTTTCGTCGAGGCTATCGATCAAACGCTCAAGACGTTGTACGTCCAATCGGGTGAGGATAAGGGAAGGCTTGGTGCTCATGATCCAGTCAGACTCCTTTTTCTAGGCGATATAAAGAAAAACCCCGCCCAAGGGCGGGGTTTTCAGGAATTCGGCAGTGCCGATATACGTTCGACACTACCACAGCCCGGCAAATACACAAGAGGGGAGGCAGGCAGCCCTGGCTCAGCGAGCCTCGGCCTGGGTGCGCCGGGCACCTGCTTCGCGGCAAATCTGACGACGCTGCTCGTCATCCGCCGAACGCCACTGGCGAATATCCTCGACATGCCGGAAACAACCCAGGCAGACCTTCTGCTCATCGAGCCGGCACAGGCTGATACACGGCGAAGGCACCGCCGGGCTGACATTGCTGTACAGCGGCTTGGCCGGTTTGCTGGCAACACTCATTTCAAATCTCGTCGAAGTCGAGCTTCTCGCCAGACTGCTCAAAGACGATGCGCACCAGCATTTCGCCCAACAGTTCGTCAGTGGTATCGCACATCCACTTCTTGCTTTCCGGGTCGTAGTCGAAATGGAAACCGCCGCTACGGGCAGCCAGCCACAGCTGACGCAAAGGCTCCTGCCGGCTGAAGATCAACTGGCTGCCATTATCGAACTTGATGGTCAGGACACCGGCCGAATTTTCCATGTCCAGGTCCAGGCCGCTTTCGTCGAACAGGTCTTCCAGCGCCTGCTGGGTGGCATCGACCAGGTCATGAAAACGTGCTTCGCTCAAACTCATTGCAAGAACCTCGAAATTTTCTGCTCACGCGCAAGCCGGGCACGATACGAGGCCAGCGCGACGAATGCAAAGGATACCGACCACCGCCCCTGTCCGATGGCGGGCAAGCCACATAGGCAAGGCGCTGGGCGCTCGGTATACTCGGGCGCAATACTGCTTATTTCAAAGGATTTCGCCATGAAGCGCCTGATCTCCTCCCTCGCGGCGCTCGTCGCGGTTGCCTGCCTCGTCTCCGCCTGTGGTCAAAAGGGTCCTCTGTACCTGCCTGACGACAGCAAAGATGGCAAAAAATCGCAATCGCACCAGCACCAATAAGGGAATCCCATGGACGCTTTCAGCTACCGCGAAGGTGAACTGTTCGCGGAAGACGTAGCGCTGTCAGCCATCGCCGCGCGCTTCGCAACGCCGACGTACGTTTACTCGCGCGCCCATATCGAAGAGCGCTACCGCAGCTATACCGATGCCCTGGAAGGCTTATCGCACCTGGTCTGCTTTGCAGTCAAGGCGAACTCCAACCTGGCCGTGCTGAACGTGCTCGCCCGCTTGGGCGCAGGCTTCGACATCGTCTCCGGCGGTGAGCTGGAACGCGTCCTGGCCGCTGGCGGACGCGCCGACCGCGTGGTGTTCTCCGGCGTCGGCAAGACCCGTGAAGACATGCGTCGGGCCCTGGAAGTCGGCGTACACTGCTTCAACGTCGAGTCCACTGACGAACTGGAACGCCTGCAGGTCGTCGCCGCCGAGATGGGCGTACGCGCGCCGATTTCGCTGCGGGTCAACCCTGACGTCGATGCCGGTACCCACCCGTACATTTCCACCGGGCTGAAAGAGAACAAGTTCGGCATTGCCATCGCCGATGCCGAGGCCGTCTATCTGCGCGCAGCTCAACTGCCGAACCTGGAAGTGGTGGGTGTCGACTGCCATATCGGTTCGCAGCTGACCACCCTCGCCCCGTTCCTCGACGCACTCGACCGCCTGCTGGCGCTGATCGACCGCCTGGCCGAATGTGGCATCCACCTGCGTCACCTGGACCTGGGTGGTGGTGTTGGTGTGCGTTACAACGACGAACAGCCACCGCTTATTGCCGACTACATCAAGGCCGTACGCGAGCGTGTCGGCGAACGTGACCTGACCCTGGTCTTCGAGCCGGGTCGTTACATCGTCGCCAATGCCGGCGTGCTGCTGACCCGTGTCGAGTACCTCAAGCACACGGAACACAAGGATTTCGCCATCGTCGATGCGGCGATGAACGACCTGATCCGCCCAGCCCTGTATCAAGCCTGGATGGACGTGACGGCCGTGCAGCCGCGTGCGGGCGAGCCACGCACCTATGACGTGGTCGGACCGATCTGCGAAACCGGCGACTTCCTGGCCAAAGCGCGTCAACTGAACCTGGCCGAGGGCGACCTGCTGGCTGTGCATTCAGCGGGTGCCTATGGCTTTGTCATGAGCTCAAACTACAACACCCGTGGCCGCTGCGCCGAAGTTCTGGTCGATGGCGACAAGGCCTTTGAAGTGCGTCGTCGCGAGACCGTAGCCGAACTGTTCGCAGGCGAAAGCCAGTTGCCGGAGTAACCCCATGCTGCTGCGTTTTACCAAAATGCATGGCCTGGGCAATGACTTCATGGTCCTCGACCTGGTCAGCCAGCATGCACACATTCTGCCCAAGCACGCCAAGCAATGGGGCGACCGGCATACCGGTATCGGCTTCGATCAGTTACTGATCGTCGAAGCACCGAGCAATCCGGACGTGGACTTTCGCTACCGGATCTTCAACGCCGACGGCTCCGAAGTGGAACAGTGCGGTAACGGTGCACGTTGCTTCGCCCGCTTCGTGCTGGACAAACGCCTGACCGCCAAGAAACAGATCCGCGTCGAAACCCGTAGCGGCGTCATTGAGCTCAATGTCCGTAGCGATGGGCAGATCTGTGTCGACATGGGCCCACCACGGCTGGTCCCGGCCGATATTCCGTTCCAGGCCCCCGAACAAGCCCTGAGCTATTCGGTGGATGTGGACGGCCAGCAGGTCGAAATGGCCGCCGTCTCCATGGGCAACCCGCACGCCGTGCTGCGTGTCGATGACATCAACCAGGCACCGGTACATACCCTGGGGCCGAAGATCGAACACCACCCACGCTTCCCGCAACGTGTGAATGTCGGCTTTATCCAGGTCATTGATCGGCACCGCGCACAACTGCGGGTCTGGGAACGTGGCGCCGGGGAAACCCAGGCCTGCGGTACCGGCGCCTGCGCTGCTGCAGTGGCCGCGATCAGCCAAGGCTGGATGGATTCACCCCTGCTTATCGACCTGCCAGGCGGGCGCCTGTCGATTGAATGGGCAGGACCTGGCCACCCGGTGATGATGACCGGGCCGGCCGTGCGCGTTTTCGAAGGACAGGTTCGTCTATGAGTGAGTATCAGCCATGACCGATCAGCCCCAGGCCCCCGTCGAACACCCCGCCCCGAGCGATCAGGGCATGACACCGGCCCTTGGGGCCGAGGCCGTGGCCGCCTACTTGCGCGCCAACCCGGCATTTTTCACCGAGCATGATGAACTGCTGGTGGAACTGCACGTCCCTCACCAGCGTGGCGATAGCGTCTCGCTGGTCGAGCGCCAGCTCAAGCTCCTGCGTGATCGCAACATCGAGATGCGCCATCGCCTGTCACAGCTGATGGACGTCGCCCGCGACAATGACCGCCTGTTCGACAAGACCCGCCGCTTGATCCTCGACCTGCTCGATGCCAACAGCCTCGAGGAAGTGGTCATGGCCGTCGAAGACAGCCTGCGCCAGGAGTTCAAGGTGCCGTTTGTCAGCCTCATACTGTTCAGTGACAACGCCACTTCGGTGGGCCGCTGGGTCAACAGTACCGAGGCCCAACAAGCCATTGGCAGCTTGCTCTGCGGCGGCAAGACCGTCAGCGGCTCGCTGCGCGACCATGAGCTGGACTTCCTGTTCGGTGAAGAGCAGCGTAAAGAAGTCGGCTCCAGCGCCGTCGCCGTACTCAACCATCAGGGCCTGCATGGCGTGCTGGCGATCGGCAGCCGAGATCCGCAGCACTACAAGAGCAGTGTCGGCACCCTGTTCCTGGGCTACATTGCCGAAGTCCTGGGCCGTGTCGTTCCACGCTTCACGCAAACCCTGCGTTCGGTGCGCTGACCATGCAACGCCAGTTGGACGCGTTCTGTGCATACCTGCGTAACGAACGTCAGGTGTCACCGCATACCCAACTGGCCTACCGGAGCGACCTCGACAATGTCCTGGCGTACTGCGCCAAGGCCGGCATCAACAGCTGGAACGACCTGCAGATCCAACAGCTGCGTCAGTTCGTTGCCCGTCAGCATCAACACGGGCAGTCCTCACGTAGCCTGGCCCGCATGCTCTCGGCCGTGCGCGGTTTCTATCGCTACCTCAACCGTGAAGGGTTATGCAGCCACGACCCGGCCACCGGTCTGTCGGCCCCCAAAGGCGAGCGGCGCCTGCCCAAGACCCTGGACACCGACCGCGCCCTGCAATTGCTCGACGGAGCCGTTGAAGACGACTTCATCGGCCGGCGCGATCAGGCCATCCTGGAGTTGTTCTACTCCTCCGGGCTGCGCCTGTCGGAGCTGACCAGCCTGAACATGGAGCAACTGGACCTCGCCGCAGGCCTGGTACAGGTGCATGGCAAAGGCAGCAAGACCCGCGTACTGCCGGTGGGCCGCAAAGCACGCGAGGCCCTGCAACAGTGGTTCAAATTGCGCGGCATGAGCGCGCCTGAAGATGGCGCGGTGTTTGTCACCCGCCAGGGCCGTCGCCTTGGCCGTCGGGCGATCCAACTGCGGGTACAGGCCGCCGGCGTAAGGGAACTGGGGCAAAACCTGCACCCACACATGTTGCGGCACTCTTTTGCCAGCCACCTGCTGGAGTCCTCCCAAGACCTGCGCGCCGTCCAGGAAATGCTCGGCCATGCCGACATCGCCACCACGCAGATCTACACTCACCTGGACTTCCAACACTTGGCTGCGGTTTACGACAGCGCCCATCCACGGGCCAAGCGCAGTAAGGACAGCGACACATGAGTATCGAGCTGATCACCTTCGACCTGGACGACACCCTGTGGGACACCGCCCCGGTTATTGTCAGCGCCGAAGCCGTACTGCGAGATTGGCTGGCGGCCAATGCCCCCAACCTGGGCCCCGTGCCGGTCGAGCACCTGTATGCCATTCGCGAGCGCCTGGTACAGGCCGAACCGGGGCTCAAGCACCGCATCAGCGCACTACGGCGTCGGGTGCTGTTCCATGCACTGGAAGAGGTTGGCTACAGTGAGGCGCACGCCCGGGAGCTGGCCAACGAGGGCTTTGAAGTCTTCCTGCATGCCCGCCATCAAATCGACATTTTCCCGGAAGTGCAGCCGGTGCTGGAATTGCTCTGCCGTCACTACAGCTTGGGCGTGGTCACCAACGGCAACGCCGATGTGCGCCGCCTGGGGCTGGCTGACTATTTCAAGTTCACCTTATGCGCAGAAGACCTGGGCATCGGCAAACCCGACCCGCAGCCCTTCCAGGAAGCCCTTCGCCGTGGCCAGGTAGAAGCCAGTGCGGCGGTACATATTGGCGATCACCCCGGCGACGACATCGCAGGCGCCCAACAAGCAGGCCTGCGGGCGATCTGGTTCAACCCTCAAGGCAAGACCTGGGAGGCCGAACAACACCCGGATGCCGAAATCCAGCGCCTGTCGCAGCTTCCTGAAATCCTGTCCCGCTGGCGCTAAAACAGCGCACACAAAAAAGCCCGCAGCGACAGCGGGCTTTTTGTTACGACAACCACTCAGATAGGGCGGCTACCATATTTGTTGTCCGGCTTCTTGGGCGGGTCAGCGACCACATTCGGCTCAACTTCCTGCACCTTGCCACCGCGAGCCAGGAACTCTTCCATGGCCTTGGCCAAGGCATCACGCTCTTTCTGCTTGGCTTCCATGCTTGGCATCTCGTCAACCGAGACAGCCGCCTTGGATTTGCCTTTGGCGACCGGTACGGGACTGTCGTCACCGTCGTCTGCCACGTCTTCGGCAGCGGCTTCCAGGCCTTCGTCGCCTTCGTCTTCGTCGCCTACTTCGAGGTCATCATTTTCCAGATCGTCGTCGCTCATGTTCTACCTCATGACTTGCGAAAAGCACATTAGTTATGGACCCGCGGCGCAAATAGCGCAGCCGCCGGGCAAAATTCAAAGGTGATGAAGCCCCATCACCTGCAACGCTCGCCCTACCGGCAAGCGCCATGCGAGCCCGACACACACCGAGCCCGACAAAAAGTAAAGAGCCACCGGCGACACCGAGCCGGCCCACCCTGGCGTCATGGGCATGCCCATTGACAAGCCTAGCAAAGGGTACCGAAGTGTGCGGACCACTGATAAGCACCCTTCGGCGCGCATTCTAGCGTGCTGTGGGAAAAAACAAAGTGTCTAAATATCCTTGTTGCCTGTAAGTCTTGTGCTTAAGGGCAAACGCTTCAGGGCAGTACCTGCGCAAGTATTTGAGGAAACCGTTTGCGTGTAATTTCCGGCTCAAATCGCAGGCAAAAAAATGCCCGGCGAACCGGGCAGATTTTTTCTGGCGATTACAGTGCGTAACCACGCTCGTTGTGCTGAGCCAGGTCGAGGCCGACCGACTCTTCTTCTTCGTTGACCCGCAGGCCCATGACCAGGTCCAGAACCTTGAGGATCACGTAGGTGGCGATTGCGGTGTAAATCACGGTAAAGCCTACGCCCTTGGCCTGAATCCAGACTTGCGCAGCGATATCCTCAACAGTGCCGAAACCACCCAGGGAAGGCGCGGCAAACACACCGGTCAGGAGCGCGCCGACAATACCGCCGATACCGTGTACACCGAAGGCATCCAGCGAGTCGTCATAGCCCAGTTTGCGCTTGAGGCTGGTAGCGCAGAAGAAGCAGATCACCGAAGCCACCAGGCCGATCACCAGCGCCCCCATCGGGCCTACAGTGCCAGCGGCCGGGGTGATGGCTACCAAGCCTGCAACCACACCCGAAGCGATACCCAGAGCGCTTGGTTTACCGTGCGTCAGCCACTCGGCAAGCATCCAGCCCAGCGCAGCGGCGGCAGTGGCAATCTGGGTGACCAGCATGGCCATACCGGCGGTGCCATTGGCGGCGGCGGCAGAGCCGGCGTTGAAGCCGAACCAGCCGACCCAGAGCATGGCCGCGCCCATCAGGGTGTAACCCAGGTTGTGGGGCGCCATTGGGGTGATCGGGAAGCCTTTACGCTTGCCCAGCACCAGGCAAGCCACCAGGCCGGCGATACCGGCGTTGATATGCACCACGGTGCCGCCCGCGAAGTCCAGCACGCCCCAGTCCCACATCAGGCCGCCGCTGCCACTCCAGACCATGTGCGCAATCGGCGCATAGACCACGGTGAACCAGATGGCCATGAAGATCAGCATGGCCGAAAACTTCATGCGCTCGGCAAAGGCACCGACAATAAGAGCCGGCGTAATGATCGCGAAGGTCATCTGGAAGGTGATGAACACGGCTTCCGGAAACAACGCCGTCGCGGAGGTGAGGCTCGATGGCGTCACACCGGCGAGGAACGCCTTGGACATGCCGCCGACGAAAGAATTGAAGTTGACTACGCCCTGTTCCATACCGGTGGTATCGAACGCCATGCTGTAGCCATAAACGACCCAGAGAATGCTGATCAGGCCAGTGATCGCGAAACACTGCATCATCACCGACAGGACGTTCTTGGACCGCACCATGCCGCCGTAAAACAGCGCCAGGCCGGGGATGGTCATGAACAGCACCAAGGCTGTAGAGGTCAACATCCAGGCGGTATCGCCGGAGTTGAGCACAGGTGCTGCGTCCTCTGCCAGGGCCAGGCCAGGCATTACGAGGGACAAAAGGGCTCCTAGCCCTGCGAACTGACGCAGAGTCATGATGTTATCTCCTGGGGCGTTGGGTTTGGGGCGGCTTTTTGTTAGATCGCGTCGGTATCGGTTTCGCCGGTACGAATACGGATAGCCTGTTCCAGATTCACCACAAAGATCTTGCCGTCACCGATCTTGCCGGTATTGGCCGCCTTGGTGATGGCTTCGATGACCCGGTCCAGATCCTTGTCGTCAATGGCGACATCAATCTTCACTTTGGGCAGGAAATCGACCACATACTCCGCACCGCGATACAGCTCGGTGTGGCCTTTCTGCCGACCGAAACCTTTGACTTCGGTAACGGTAATGCCCTGCACGCCGATTTCAGACAACGACTCGCGCACGTCGTCCAATTTGAACGGCTTGATGATGGCAGTGACTAGCTTCATGAAACTTTCTCCCGAATTGGTGGACTTGCCCCAGGAAAACAAACCCGACTCAAGTCTAAGCGCAGCGCTTGGCTTTGTAACGCGTCGTCGACCACTCATCCTCAAGCCGACGCCACAAACCACGTCTTACGAAACACGTCCTTCGCTCCATTTGCGCACTGCATCGTCACAGCGACAGCATCGGTGCATGGGTCACAGAGGTCTAAGCAGAAACCTTGCCATGTCCGACAAATTCACCAATTACAACGACTTACGGCAACCCGGTCAGTTTGGCCATTCGCCAGCAAGGTTCGGACGCACAACTACGGTGCGCGGCATTGCGCCGCGATGCGCAAAAAGTGTGCAATGCGAGCCCGGTTTCCTTGCGTGATACACTGCCGGCCTTGTGGAATTTTCTGGATACTGCCCATGCTCGCGCCCAAAGCCTTTCTCGATGCCCTGAGCGACCAGGCCTCGCGCCTTTTCAGCAGCGACACCTCACAGCCTCGCAGTGAACTGGAAAGCCAGTTCAAGGCGCTGCTGCAAAGCGGTTTCAGCAAGCTTGAACTGGTCAGCCGCGAAGAGTTCGACAGCCAGATGGTGGTACTGGCCCGTACCCGCGCCCGCCTGGAGGCGCTGGAAGCCAAAGTGCTGGAACTGGAAGCGCGGATGACCCCGCCGGTAGAAACCGCCACCGAGCAGTAATCACCCACGCGCAGCGGCTGACACCGAGCCTGCTCCGTGGGAACAAGGCTTGCCTGCGATAGCGTCTAAGCGCTGCGAAGTTGAGTACGCAGCGCGTAGATGCTGGCAAGCCCCGCTCGCGGCCCGCTTACCAGCCCAACTGTTTGTTGAACGACAACGCATCGTAGTAATCATGCTGCGTCGCGATCTTGCCATCCTTCAGGCGGATGAAGCTGACCCCTTTGAAACTCAACGGCTTGTTGGTCGCAGGGGTTTCAGGTGCCCAGGCACCGGTGTTATGGCCATCGAACTGCCATTCAAAGGCAATGTTGTCGCCTTCAATGATCGGCTCGCCAACCATCTGCCACTTCAAATCCGGCACGGCATCGATAAACAGCTTGATGACTTTATCCCGGGCCGTTTCCCGGCCGACTTGAGGGATCCCTACGGACGCATCCAGAAACTCCCCGTTTTCAGCGAAGTACTGCGCCGCCGCATTGGGGTCATGCTTGTTCCAGGCACTCATGTAAGCATCGATGATGCTCCGGGTGCTCTGTTTGTCCGCTGCAATCGACAACTGGGCGAACAAGAGCATGCAAAGGAGGCTAACGAGACGTATCGACAGTCGACGCATGGTATTTCCTCTTCGATTGTTGCTGTTGTGGTAGAAACGGAAACAGGTGTCAGTGGTGCGTTGAGGGTAGGCCACGACCTATCGCGGCGTTGGCAGTTCAACCAATGACCACTCGATCGATAACGGTTCTAGCTTTCGCACGTTGGCGGCCGCAGGGCGGCTGGCGATGTTCCCCACGAACCAGTTGGCCGAATTGGCGGCAACGATTCGGCCCTCAGCATTGATGATGAACGCCTCGTTCTTCATCCGCAGCAGGCACCGGGTGAGCAACTGATCGAATTCGTGCAGGGCGATATCCGCTGCGGCAACGCCGACAAAATGCCCCTTGGCAACAATCGGAACGGAGAAGGCCAGTATGTAAAGCTCTGTACCGTACAGGTCCACGAATGGCCCCTCGACCGACGCCTCACCCGTCAGCTTGGGGCGCGTAAACCAAGGCATGCCCTGATAATTGTAGAAGCTCTCGCTTTGACGATTGAAGTTCAGCATCATCGGGGCGACTTTGCCGCTGGAAGGGCGGTAGAACCACTCAAGAAACAATTCTTGGTCCGCAAGCTCGCCCGGCTCCAGCACCACCCCCGTCCCGTGGATATAGCTGTCGTTTGCCAACAGCCGCGCTTCAATGGTCGCCTGAAGAAAAGCGAGGTCTTTGGAGGTCGGCTTCCGCCCTTCGGCATCCAGCGCCTCCCAGACCGTTACCACTTCCCCGGCCAAGCTGTTCAATTGCTCGAACAGGGTGCAGAAGATCGCTTCCAATCGCTGGGCACACTGATGAAGCTCTTCGTTTTGTTCGACTGTGATCATGGTGATGTAGCCTCTTGCAGCTCAAGCAGTGCGTAGCGCAAATCCATCAGGCGTTTTATGCCCTCTTTGACATGAGCCTCTGTCAGCGCACTGGCCAGATTAGACTCACCGGCCATCACGGCTTGCAGGATCGCCCGGTGCTCCGCAATGACCGTACTCTTGTGAGCGTCCGCCATAGAAATCCATAGCAACTCGCCCATTTGGGACTGAAGGCGCATTTCTGCGTGCGTCAATCGCACCGACTGCGCAGCAACCGCAACCTCGATATGAAATCGTGCATCCGCCCGGCGAAGCTCGCTTCGGGTCGTGGCCTCTTGGAGCGCCGTCACGAAATGCTCCAGCCTTTGATGCTGGGCACTGGTAGATCGGCTGGCCGCCAAGCCTGCGGCAGTAGCCGAAATAGCGATTTGCTCGTCGCACAGGTCGCGAAGCTCCAGCGAACTCATCGCACTGAGCCTGGCCTTGAGGAAGTCATCGGAAACCTCCACAGGGGCACAGACGAAACTGCCGCCGTTTCTGCCGCGCTTGGTTGCAACAACACCCCGCTGACGCAAAATCGCCAACGCGTCGCGCAATGTCACGGTCGCCACGCCGAAGCGCGTCGCCAGTTCACTCTCACTAGGCAACTGCTCACCCTCGCCAATCAGCCCCAGCTCAATGACCTCGATCAGTCGGCGAGCCACTTCCTCGGGCTTGCCCTCCTGGCTGACTTGCAACAGGGACAGGCGGTTCACTTTGTTCAGTTGAGTCATCTACTCGCCGCTAAAAATATGAAACCAGTTTTCTTTTAGCCATATCGGCTTAAAAACTCAACAGGAATGCACAAGCCAAACAAAAATCAGTCGCTCAAATGTCGTTTTTAGGCAAAAACGACAGGTCAATTGGCAGGCTCAAATTCATAAGATATGGTTTTAAATGTTTACTAGGCAGCCCGACTCCGCGACTCACCGATAGCGCTGAGGGGCCATTGGCATCGACACAGAGGAATGGCAGATCATGACGAATCCAACGCTAAGCACATGGGAAACCCGGGCACGAGAACTGAAGATAGAAGGGCGGGCCTTTGTCGGTGGGGAATACACCCACGCGATCGAAGGCGGAACGTTTGACTGCCTGAGCCCGGTCGACGGTCGACTGCTGACCAAAGTCGCCAGTTGCACGGCCGCCGACGCCGACCATGCTGTCAGCGTTGCTCGCGCCACGTTCAATTCTGGCGTCTGGTCGCGCATGGCGCCAGCGGACAGGAAGCAGATCATAGTGCGCTTCGCCGACCTGCTGATGGCCAACGCCGACGAGTTGGCGCTGTTGGAAACCCTGGACATGGGCAAGCCGATCAGCGACTCACTGGCGGTCGATGTGCCGCAAGCAGCGCAAGCGCTGAGCTGGAGCGGCGAAGCGATCGACAAGATCTACGACGAAGTGGCAGCAACCCCCCATGATCAATTGGGCCTGGTAACACGCGAACCGGTCGGTGTCGTGGTTGCCATCGTGCCGTGGAACTTCCCGTTGATGATGGCCTGCTGGAAACTGGGCCCGGCCTTGGCCACCGGCAACTCGGTAATCCTCAAACCCTCGGAAAAATCACCGCTGACCGCCATTCGCATTGCCCAGCTGGCGATTGAAGCCGGCATTCCGGCGGGCGTGCTGAACGTATTGCCAGGCTTCGGCCACACCGTCGGCAAGGCGCTGGCCCTGCACATGGATGTCGACACACTGGTGTTCACCGGCTCAACCAAAATCGCCAAGCAACTGATGATCTATGCTGGCGAATCCAACATGAAACGCGTCTGGCTCGAAGCCGGCGGCAAAAGCCCGAACATCGTCTTCGCCGATACCCCGGACCTGCAAGCCGCTGCCGAGTCTGCTGCCGCGGCCATCGCCTTCAACCAGGGCGAAGTGTGCACCGCCGGCTCGCGCCTGCTGGTAGAACGTTCGATCAAGGACGCCTTCCTGCCACGGGTGATCGAGGCCCTCCAGTACTGGAAGCCAGGCAACCCACTGGACCCGGCGACCACCGTTGGCGCGCTGGTCGACACCCAGCAGATGAACACCGTGCTCTCGTACATCGAGTCGGGCCATACCGAGGGCGCCAAACTGGTAGCCGGCGGCAAGCGCATCTTGCAGGAAACCGGTGGTACCTACGTTGAACCGACCATCTTCGACGGCGTCAGCAACGCCATGAAGATCGCTCAGGAAGAGATCTTTGGCCCCGTGCTGTCGGTGATCGCCTTCGACAACGTCGACGATGCCATCCGGATCGCCAATGACACCCCGTACGGCCTGGCCGCGGCCATCTGGACCGCCGATATCTCCAAAGCCCACCTGACCGCCAAGGCCTTGCGCGCCGGTAGCGTCTGGATCAACCAATACGACGGCGGCGATATGACCGCGCCCTTCGGTGGTTTCAAACAGTCGGGCAATGGCCGTGACAAGTCGCTGCATGCCTTCGACAAGTACACCGAACTGAAGGCCACCTGGATCAAGTTGTAAGGCAGCAAGACAACAGCAAAAACAGCCGGCAGGACACACTTTTCAGGACAACAACATGAACAGCTCTGAATTTTCCATGGCTGATAGCGATGCCGCCCAGTTAAGGGCGCTTGGCTACACGTCCAACTTTGAAAGAAGCATGAGCCTCTGGGAAAACTTTGCCCTGGGCTTCACCTACCTCTCCCCGGTGGTCGGCGTCTATACGCTGTTCGGCCTGTGTTTGGCGGCGGGCGGGCCGCCAATGTTCTGGTCGTACTTACTGGTCGGTCTCGGGCAAATGCTGGTGTGCCTGATATTCTGCGAAGTCGTTTCGCAATTCCCGATCTCAGGTGGCGTCTATCCGTGGGCGCGTCGCCTGGTGGGCAAGCGCTGGGCCTGGATGGTGGGCTGGATCTATTCCGTCTCATTGTGCGTGACCATTGCTGCCGTATCGCTGGGCGCAGGGCCCTACATAGCCGCCATGCTGGGCTTCGAGCCCAGCCCGGTGACCAACACCCTGATCGCACTGGCGCTCACCGCAATGGCCACCGTGCTGAACCTGAGCGGGACCAGCCTCTTGGCAAAAGTGGCCATGTTCGGCTTTATCTGCGAACTGCTGGGCGCCATTGTCATCGGTGGCTACCTGCTGATCTTCGAGCGTCACCAGCCGTTCTCGGTGCTGTTCAATACCTTCGACATCAGCATCGACGGCAGCTACTGGCCCGCATTCCTGACCGCATCGCTGGCAGGCATGTTCCTCTACTACGGCTTTGAAGCGTGCGGCGACGTCGCGGAAGAAACCCCCAACCCGAGCAAACGCATTCCCAAGGCCATGCGCATGACCATCTACATTGGTGGTGGTGCCGCGATTTTTGCGGCACTGGCACTGATTCTGGCGGTCCCGGACATCGCCAAGGTGCTCTCGGGCGATGACAAAGACCCGATGTCCACCATCATGGCCAATGCGTTCGGGCCAACCGGATGGCGCGTCGTGACTGCGGTCATCACCATCTCCTTCGTGTCGTGCGTACTGAGCTTGCAGGCTGCCGCCAGCCGGTTGCTCTACTCCTTTGCACGGGACGAAATGGTCATGGGCAGCAATGTACTCAAGCGTCTTTCGCCGACGACACGTGTGCCAACGGCTGCACTGATCACCTGCGGTGTGATCCCGGCATTCATCGTCTGCGCAGGCTTCTTCTTGGAGAACGCCATCGCGATCGTCGTCAGCTTCGCAGCCATTGGCATTTACCTGTCCTTCCAGATGATCGTGGGCGGGGCGCTGTTCGCTCGAATCCGCGGCTGGAAACCAGCAGGTCAATTCACCCTTGGCGGTTGGGGCTGGATCGTGAACATCCTGGCGCTGGTCTACGGCTTGCTGGCGGTCGCCAACATGTCCTGGCCACGTACCCCGGAGGCGCCTTGGTACAGCAACTACGGCATCTTGCTGACCGCCGCCGTCGTGATCGTCTTCGGCTTGCTCTACATGACCCTGTTCAAGCCATACGACAAAGGCACGGCGCCGTTTGCCGATGCGTGGGAGCTACACAAAAAGTAGCGCCTTGGTACGCTTAAAAAATGAAGGCCATGCAGTAATGCATGGCCTTCTTTGTTTTTCGGGGCCAGTATCAGACGTGACCCGCTACCTGCCCCGCAATCTCCAGCATCACTCTACCTCCGGCATCCCTGCCCTGCCCCACTATCCTTGCCTTAGCCGCAGGACGCGGCCCCGTACTGATCATGGAGCGAACATGTCTCTTGCTATCGTTCACAGCCGCGCCCAGGTTGGCGTGCTGGCCCCGGCCGTTACCGTCGAGGCGCACCTGGCCAACGGCCTGCCCACGCTCACCCTGGTTGGGCTACCCGAAGCCACGGTCAAGGAAAGCAAAGACCGGGTACGCAGTGCGATACTCAACTCCAGCCTGGAGTTTCCTGCCCGACGCATCACGCTCAACCTCGCCCCTGCCGACCTGCCCAAGGATGGCGGACGCTTCGACCTGGCCATCGCGCTAGGCATTCTCGCTGCCAACGGGCAGATCCCCATCATGGCGCTGCATGACGTGGAGTGCCTTGGCGAACTGGCGCTGTCCGGGGCGATTCGCCCGGTGCAGGGTGTGTTGCCAGCAGCGCTGGCCGCACGCGATGCCGGACGGGCGCTGGTGGTGCCGAAGGAAAATGCCGAAGAAGCCTGCATGGCCTCCGGGCTCACCGTATTCGCCGTCGAACACCTGCTGGAACTGGTCGGGCATTTCAACGCTCAGGAGCCGCTCTCGCCTTACCGCGCCAACGGCCTGATCCTGCAAAGCCGGCCCTACCCCGACCTGAGTGAAGTGCAAGGCCAGATTGCCGCCAAACGCGCATTGCTGGTGGCCGCAGCCGGGGCGCATAACCTGCTGTTCAGCGGCCCGCCCGGCACCGGCAAGACGCTCCTCGCCAGCCGCTTGCCCGGCCTGTTGCCACCACTGGACGAGCGGGAAGCGCTGGAGGTCGCGGCGATCCAGTCGGTGGCCAGCCCGGTACCGCTGAACAGCTGGCCGCAGCGCCCGTTTCGCCACCCACATCACTCGGCCTCGGGGGCGGCACTGGTGGGCGGTGGCAGCCGACCGCAACCCGGTGAAATCACCTTGGCCCATCATGGCGTGCTGTTTCTCGATGAACTGCCGGAGTTCGAGCGGCGTGTACTTGAGGTGCTGCGCGAACCCCTGGAATCGGGCGAAATCGTGATCGCCCGGGCTCGTGACAAAATCCGTTTCCCGGCGCGCTTCCAACTGGTGGCGGCGATGAACCCCTGCCCCTGCGGCTACCTGGGCGACCCGAACGGGCGCTGCCGCTGCAGCAGCGAGCAGGTCCAGCGTTACCGCAACAAACTCTCCGGCCCGCTGCTGGACCGTATCGACCTGCACCTGACCGTTGCCCGCGAAGCCACGGCGCTGGCCCCAACCGTCCACAGTGACGACAACAGCGCCAACGCTGCCGCCCAGGTCGCCGCCGCCCGCGCACTGCAGCAACAACGCCAAGGCTGCGCCAACGCCTTCCTCGACCTGCCCGGCCTGCGCATGCATTGCCCGTTATCCACAACCGACGAACGCTGGCTGGAAAGCGCCTGTGAACGCCTGACCCTGTCATTACGCTCGGCCCACCGCTTGCTCAAAGTCGCACGCACCCTCGCAGACCTGGAGCAGGCCGAACAGATCAGCCGCACACACCTGGCCGAAGCCCTGCAGTATCGTCCGGCAACGCAGTAAGGCGAGCGCTTGGTAGCGATACAAAGACCGCGCACCGCCAGATACCTCACGGATGCTCTCGCACGCAAGCTTCCCCCAGATCGCTCTGGATTTCCCCGGATTCTGCTCTTTACTTTCAGCAGCTCACCGAGCCGAGACACGCATGTTTGAACTTATCCACAACTGGCCCTTGCTGATCGGCACGACCCTGCTGCTGATCGACCTGCTGCTTTGGCGCGCGATTCCGGCGGAGCGGCGCAATGCGCGTACGGCGGCACGCTTGCTGGCGTTTCTGTTGTTCAGCTGGGTGTTGATCAGTGCAGGGATGAGCCCACTGCAACCGGCCCCTTGGGTTGAGGATGCACCGCGCAATTTACTGGCAACCGTGCTGGAGATCGTCTGGTGGCTGTTCGCCGCGCGTACGTTGACGGTGGTGCTCGGGTTGATGTTGATTGCTCGCAGCGGGCATACCGGCCGGCTGTTGCAGGATGTGCTGGGAGCGGTCATTTTCCTGATCGCTATCGTTGCGGCGGCGGCCTACGTCATGCAGTTGCCGGTCAAGGGCCTGCTGGCCACCTCGGGCGCCATGGCGATCATCGTCGGCCTGGCCTTGCAGAGCACCCTGAGCGATGTGTTCTCCGGCATTGTGCTGAACACCACACGGCCCTATCAAATCGATGACTGGATCTCGATCGACGGCACCGAAGGCAAGGTGCTGGATATCGACTGGCGCGCAACCCGTTTGCTCACGGCCAACGGCAGTATGGCGGTGATTCCGAACTCGGTGGCGGCCAAGGCCAAGCTGTTGAACTTCAGCCGCCCGAACGATGTTCACGGAGTATCGATCAGTGTCGTGGTGCCCTCGCAGATTCGCCCGCGACGCGTCCTCGATGCCTTGGAAAAGGCCCTGCAGGGCACCAGCGCCCTGCTCGCCATGCCCAAAGCCAAGGCCACGGTGAAGAGTGTCAGCCTGGAGTCGGTGGAGTACGAGGCCAGTGGTTTCGTCGCGGCCATGGACAAGAAAACCGACGTGCGCAATTACCTGTTCGACCTCGCCCACCGCCACCTGGAAGCCGCCGGGGTCAACTGGAACCCGGACGCCGTGCCCAAGCCCTGGAGCCGTCAGCGCAGTTTGCTGGAAGATGTGCGTATTTTTCGCTCGCTGAGTGATGACGAAAAGGACAGCCTGAGCCAACGCATGATGCCGGTTGAGTACCTGGCCGATCAGGTGATTCTGGGGCTCAATGAGGCCTCTGATTACCTGCTGGTGATCGGTACGGGGGTGGTCTCGGCGTCAATTCGCGACGGGGAGCGCAGTGTCGAAGCCGGACGGATGGGGCCGGGGGAAATTCTCGGTGCCGAGGGCCTGCTGGACGGTAACGACTCCAATGCGGAGTTCCGCAGCCTGACCAACTGCCTGCTCTACCGAATCGAGAAAGCCGCCGTACGCAGTTGCCTGGAGCAACGCGAAGAGGTGAAAAGCGCGCTGAGCAAGTTGCAGCGCCATCGTCAGCAAGCCAGCCAGTCGCTGTTGTTACAGCGACCGGCTGCGGTCAAGAAAGGCGGCTTCCTGAGCTGGCTAAAGCCGCACTAAAGCACGACTCGCAGGCACTGGCCGGCGTGGTACAGCGAGAACCCGGTCTCGTAGAAGCCGGTACGCAGCGAAGCGCCCGTCACCGGTTTCATCGGCGAGAATGGAATCGGCAGCTCGTCCGGGTTGTCCTTGAGCAGGTACTCGGCGAACGCCTTGCCAATCACTGTGCCGGTGGTGTTGCCACGCCCGTTGTAGCCGGTTACCGCCACAATGCCCGGGGCCGGCTCGAACAGCCGCATCAGGTGATCGGGGGTGAAGTCGATACAACCGGTCCAGTGCATTTCCCATTCAACCTTGCCCAGTTGCGGGAAGTAATGGCTCTGGATGCGGTCGGCCCAGCTGCGGATGAACCAGGTCGGTTTGTTGTCGACCCGCCCCAGGCTGCCCAGTAGCAGACGGCCCTGATCGTCACGACGAATGCTGCTGAGCACGGTGCGGGTATCCCAGGACCCCTGACCATGCTTGAGCACGTTGTCCGCTGCGGCACCGGTCAGCGGCACCGAGGCCACCTGATAGTAGTAACCACGGAAGAAGTTGCGCTGCAGGTCGGTCCAGTCACCTTCGGTGTAGGCACCGGTGGAGATGATGACCTTGTCGGCGCAGACCGAACCCTTGGCGGTCTTGACCCGCCAGGCGCTGCCTTCGCGCTCCAGCCCCTGAACTGCGGACTGCTGATGAATCTGCCCGCCCAGGCGCGCCACGGCAGCAGCCAGGCCACGGGTGTAACCCATCGGGTTGATGGTGCCGGCGCGGCGGTCGAGCAGCGCGGCGGAAATCTTGTCGGTACCGCAGTATTCCTGGCAACGAGCCCCGGTGAGCAGCTCGACGTCGGCACCACGGCGGCTCCATTGGGCATGCCGTGCCTCGAGATCGGCCACACCGTTGGCATTGTGTGCCATGTGCAGCGTGCCTTCGTTACGGGCCTGGCAATCGATGCCCAGACGCTTGATGGTGGCAAACACCTCGGCCGGCGCTTCACCGAGTACCTTGTTCAGGCGGCTGCCTTGGTGCTGGCCAAGGGTCGCTTCAACGTCATCCGGACGAATCCAGGTGCCTGCGTTGACCAGGCCAACGTTGCGTCCCGAGCCGCCGTGGCCGATCTTCCAGGCCTCCAGCAGCACCACGCGCTTGCCTTGCTCGAGCAAATGGATCGCAGCGGACAAACCTGTAATACCGCCGCCGATGATGCACACATCGGCCTTGATGTCCGCGCTCAACTCGGCAGACGGGGCCGCCGCCGGTGTAACGAACTCCCATAGACACTCTTGACGCAGGTCGGTCATGGTCGGCTCCGCTTTATTGATCTTTTTAGTCGGTGGAAACCCCATCGCCGGCAAGGCCTGCGCCCATTAGAGGCAGGCGTTACCGGCGACGAGGGCCTGAGTGGCTATCAGTCGAACACAATACCCTGCGCCAGCGGAAGCTCACGCGAGTAGTTCACGGTGTTGGTCTGACGACGCATGTAGGCCTTCCAGGAATCGGAACCCGACTCACGGCCACCGCCCGTTTCCTTTTCGCCACCGAAAGCGCCACCGATCTCTGCACCGCTGGTGCCGATGTTGACGTTGGCGATGCCGCAGTCACTGCCGGCTGCACTCTGGAAGCGCTCGGCTTCACGCAGGTCGGTGGTGAAGATGCACGAGGACAGGCCTTGTGGCACTTCGTTGTTCAGGCGCAGGGCTTCTTCGAACTCGTCGTAGGCCAGCACATACAGAATCGGCGCGAACGTTTCGTGACGCACGACTTCACTCTGGGCCGGCATTTCGACAATGGCCGGGGCCACGTAGTAGGCGTTCGGGTAGTCCTGCTGCAGTTGGCGCTCGCCGCCAAATACCGTGCCGCCTTCGTCGCGGGCACGGGCCAGGGCGTCCTGCATGGCCTGGAAGGATTGCTTGTCGATCAGCGGGCCTACCAGGTTGTCCTTGCGTGGGTCGCCGATACGTACCTTGCCGTAGGCGGCTTTGACGCGTGCGACCACCTCGTCCTTGATCGAGCGGTGCACGATCAGGCGGCGCAGGGTGGTGCAACGCTGGCCGGCAGTACCAACGGCGCTGAACAGGATGCCGCGCACAGCCAGGTCCAGGTCGGCGCTTGGCGCCAGGATCATGGCGTTGTTGCCGCCCAGCTCGAGGATGCTGCGACCGAAACGCGCGGCCACACGTGGGCCGACTTCGCGGCCCATGCGGGTGCTGCCGGTAGCGCTGACCAAGGGTACGCGTGGGTCGTCGACCAGTACCTGGCCCGCTTCACGGTCACCAACGATCAACTGGCTGAGGCCTTCCGGTGCATCGCCGAAGGCTTTCAGGGCTTTCTCGAACAGGGCCTGGCAAGCCAAGGCCGTCAGCGGCGTCTTCTCCGACGGTTTCCAGACTACGGCGTTACCGCAGACCAGGGCCAGCGCAGTGTTCCACGCCCAGACTGCAACCGGGAAGTTGAACGCGCTGATCACGCCGACCACACCCAGCGGGTGCCAGGTTTCACGCATATGGTGGCCTGGGCGTTCGGATGCGATGGTCAAACCGTACAGCTGACGCGACAGGCCAACAGCGAAGTCGCAGATGTCGATCATTTCCTGTACTTCACCCAGACCTTCCTGGGTGATCTTGCCCGCTTCGACAGACACCAGTTCGCCGAGCTGCGCCTTGTGCTCACGCAGCACTTCGCCGAACAGACGAATCAACTCGCCACGGCGTGGCGCTGGGACATTGCGCCAGGCCTGGAAGGCTTTTTCAGCCTGGTCGATCTTGCCCACGACCTGGGCTTTGCTCTCCAGGTGGACCGAGGCAATGACGCTGCCATCGATGGGGGTGTGAATGGGATGGTTGCCATTGGTGTAGGCACTGGCCGGTACACCCAGGCGATCAAGCAGTCCATCAACCATTTTTGTTCTCCTGCATACGATGAGTAGTTGATTTCAATGACGGAGGTCAGTATTAATCCGATCACTCTGGCACAACAAACGACCTTTACTCAGCACATCATTCCGCCAGGTAATGATTAACGAGAACACCATGTCCAAACGCCTCGTGCCCTCGATGGCCGCCCTGCAATGCTTCGAAGCTGCCGCCCGTCATTTGAGCTTTACCCGCGCGGCCGAAGAGCTGCACCTGACCCAAAGCGCCGTCAGCAAACAGGTGGCGCAGTTGGAGGACATGCTGCGCCATCACCTGTTCCTGCGTATACGGCGACGTCTGCAATTGACGCCGGCCGGCGCGCTGTACCTGGCCGAAGTGAACAAGATCCTCACCCAGGTCGACATGTCGAGCCGCTACATCCTCTCCTATGGCGAACAGACCGAGGTGCTCAAGGTCGCCACCCAGCCAAGTTTCGGCGTGCGCTGGCTGATCCCGAACCTGAAGGGCTTTGGCAAACGCCACCCGAACATTCACCTGGATATCCGCAACGAGATGGAGCCCTTTGCCCTGCTTCAGGGTAATGCCGATGTGGTGTTTTTCTTTGGCCAGGGCACATGGCCCGGCGCAACCTGTATCGAACTGTTCGGCGAAGAGATGGTGCCGGTCTGCTCGCCAGAGCTGTTGCAAGGGCGCACCCTGAACGATGCCAGTGAAGTGGCCGACCTGGTGCTGCTGCAAGCCACCTCGCGCCCCGAAGCCTGGCACGAGTGGTTCCTTGAGCAGGACCTGCACTCGGCGAACAGCTATCACGGGCCGCGCTTCGATACGTTCTACATGTGCCTGAGTGCCGCCCAGGCTGGTTGTGGCGTGGCGTTGGTGCCACGCTATCTGGTGGCTCAGGAGCTGGCCGAGGGCAAGCTGGTCGTCCCTTGGCAGCACGCGATGAAAAGCAACGGCGCGTATTTCCTGGCGTTCTCCGAACATGCTGCAGAAGTGCCCAAGGTACGCAGCCTGGTGGAGTGGATTCGCGAACACGTGTGAGCGCCAACGCTTCCTGAATTTCAGGAATGATGGCTCGACTTTTTTTCGCTTGTGTCGGAACAGCATTCCTCGCTTTCATGTAAGCCTGCACTTTTCACCAGGAAGCTTTCGATGACCGCTCAAGATTTCGTCAGCCCGGATAGTATTCGCGCACAGTTCTCGGCCGCCATGTCGCAGATGTACAAACAGGAGGTGCCGCTGTACGGCACACTGCTGGAGTTGGTGAGCGAGACCAATCACCAGGTGATGCAACAGCATCCCGACATCGCCGAAGCCCTGCGCTGGACCGGCGAAATCGAACGCCTCGACCAGGAGCGCCACGGCGCCATCCGCGTGGGCACGGCTGAAGAGCTGGCCACCATTGGTCGCCTGTTCGCAGTCATGGGCATGCAGCCGGTGGGCTACTACGACCTCAGCCCTGCCGGTGTGCCAGTGCATTCCACAGCCTTTCGGGCCGTCCACGAACAGTCGCTGCATATCAGCCCGTTCCGCGTCTTTACCTCGCTGCTGCGCCTGGAACTGATCGACAACCCGCAGTTGCGCGAACTGGCCCGCGGCATCCTCGCCAAACGGCAGATCTTCACCCCGCGAGCGCTGAGCCTGATCGAGCAGTTCGAGCGTGATGGCGGCCTGAACGACGTCGATGCCCGTGAATTCGTCGAGCAGGCACTGCATACCTTCCGTTGGCACAACACCGCCACGGTCACCGCCGAGCAGTACCGTCAGTTGCATGATCAACACCGTTTGATAGCTGATGTGGTGGCCTTCAAAGGCCCGCACATCAACCACCTGACGCCGCGCACACTGGACATCGACGCCATTCAGGTCGGCATGCCGGCCAAGGGCATTCCACCCAAGGCGGTCATCGAAGGCCCACCACGCCGGCGTTGCCCGATCCTGCTGCGCCAGACCAGCTTCAAGGCACTTCAGGAGCAGGTTGCCTTCAGTGATCAGGACGCCACGGCAGGTGGCAGCCATACCGCCCGCTTCGGTGAAATTGAACAACGCGGCGCCGCACTGACGCCCAAAGGGCGCGCACTGTATGACCGCCTGCTCGATGCCACACGCGAAAGCCTAGGTGGTGTCCCCGCAGAAGCGAACGCTGAGCGCTACATGAGCCTGTTGGCAGAACAGTTCCAGGCCTTCCCGGACGATCTGGGGCAAATGCGTCAACAAGGCCTGGCCTACTTCCGCTACTTCCCGACTGAAAAGGGCATGGCCGCACGTGATGCCGCGCAACGACCGACCTCGCTGGACGCGCTGATTGACGCTGGGCACATTCACTTTGAAGCGCTGGTCTACGAGGACTTTCTGCCGGTCAGTGCCGCAGGCATCTTCCAGTCCAACCTGGGTGATGACAGCCATAGCCAGTACGGCAGCAACGCCAACCGCGAGGCGTTCGAGCAGGCACTGGGCAAGTCGGTCCAGGATGAATTGGCGCTGTACGCACAGAGTGAGCGTCGCTCGCTGCAAGCCTGCGCCGAGGCGTTGAACCTGGCCTCGTTGTAAACCGCTGAGCGGCTTTGCCTACCCCCACGAAGATCGCCTACTTGCACCCTTCGTGGGGGCAGGCTTGCCAGCGATACGGGTCAGCCTGGATGCGTCGCCTCAAGCGCATTCAGTACCTGCACTTCCGGCAAGTTCATGACCTGGGCTTCATGTTGCAGAAAGTCGCTGAGCCGTCGTAGCCGCTCGCCACCGGGACGGGTCTTCGGCCATACCAGGTAGTAATCCAGACCACTGGCCACCGCCGTCGGCCAGGGCAAGCTCAAACGCCCCTGGGCCACATCCTCGGCCACCATCAGCAGGTCGCCCATCGATACGCCATAACCACGCGCCGCAGCGATCATGCCCAACTCCAGTGTGTCGAACACCTGACCGCCCTTGAGTGAGATCTGCTCGGTGAGGTGCATGCAGGCCAGCCAACTGCGCCAGTCGCGTTTGTCCGGGGTCGGGTGCAACAGCTCTACCGACGCCAGCCGTTCAGCGTCCCAAGGGCCGTCATTGAGCAGCTCTGGCGAACCGACCGGTACCAGCAGCTCGGAGAACAGACGGTTGACCTCCCAGTCCGGGGGAAAATGACCATCACTCAACAGCACCGCACAATCGAACGGCTCCTGATTGAAATCCACATGATCGACATCCATCCAGGCGCTGGTCAGTTGCACCTCGTTGCCGGGCTGTAAATGACGGAAGCGGCTCAGACGAGCCAGTAGCCAGCGCATGGTGAGGGTTGATGGCGCTTTCATGCGCAGGATGTCGTCTTCACTGCGCAGCGTGTTGCAAGCCCGCTCCAGTGCAGCGAAACCCTCACGCACGCCGGGCAACAACAAGCGGGCGGCTTCACTCAGCTGCAACGTTCGGCCATTGCGTAAAAACAGTCGACAAGCGAAGTGATCCTCCAGCGTACGAATGTGCCGGCTGACGGCACTCTGGGTAATCGAGAGCTCCTGTGCCGCCCGGGTGAACGAGCTGTGCCGGGCGGCTGCCTCGAATGCCCGTAGTGCATACAGCGGCGGTAAACGACGTGACATGACCCTGCTCCCGACAACACCCCGATACGTGATGAGCGATCTTACTCGCATGAGTTTTAATCATGCCAATGATCGTTATTATCCTTTTGTGCAGCATCGTCCAAAGCACGAGAATCAATGGCTTCACCTTACCTTGCCCGAGAACAGGACGATCATCATGCAAGCCGTGCCATCTAAAGAACTCAAGGCGTTGCTGCGCCTGGCCGGGCCGCTGATCGCCTCTCAGTTGGCACACATGCTGATGCTGCTGACCGACACCCTGATGATGGCCAGGATCAGCCCGCAGGCCTTGGCCGGGGGCGGGCTGGGTGCCGCGAGCTATTCCTTCGTGTCGATTTTCTGCCTGGGGGTGATTGCCGCTGTCGGCACGTTAGTCGCGATTCGCAAGGGTGCTGGCGATACCGAAGGTGCCACGCGCCTGACCCAGGCGGGCTTGTGGCTGGGTTGGGTGATGGCACTGGTTGCCGCATTGGTGCTGTGGAACCTGTCGCCGGTGCTGTTGCTGCTCGGCCAGACACCAGACAACGTCGAGGCCTCCAGCCAGTTCCTGCTGTTGTTGCCCTTCGCCCTGCCCGGCTACCTGACCTTTATGGCCTTGCGCGGTTTCACCAGTGCGTTGGGGCGCTCGGCGCCGGTGATGGTCATCAGCCTGGTCGGTACCGTGCTCAACTTCCTGCTCAACTATGCGCTGATCGAAGGCCTGTTCGGCCTGCCAAAACTCGGGCTGGTAGGGATCGGGCTGGTCACGGCCATCGTCGCCACCGGTATGGCGGTGGCGCTGGCCCTGCATATTCATTGGCACCCAGCCTATGACGCCTATGCCATCCGCCACCGGTTGAGCCGGCCATCCTGGCCAGCCTTGAGCGAGTTGTGGCGGCTTGGCCTGCCGATTGGCGGCACCTACACGGTAGAAGTCGGGCTGTTCGCCTTTGCGGCGCTGTGCATGGGCACCATGGGCAGTACCGAGCTGGCAGCACACCAGATTGCCCTGCAGATCGTTTCAACAGCGTTCATGATCCCGGCAGGGCTGTCCTATGCAGTGACCATGCGGGTCGGCCTGCATTTTGGTGCCGATAACCTGCATGCTGCGCGGCATGCCGGGCGAGTCGGGATCGGATTTGGCGCCTCGCTGATGCTGGCGTTTGCAGTGTTGTTCTGGCTGCTGCCAGAAGCCTTGGTCGGGCTGTTCCTCGACCAGGGTGATCCGGCGTTCGCTGAAGTCATTCAATTGGCGGTCAGCCTGCTGATGGTTGCCGCCTGGTTCGAGCTGTTCGATGGCACCCAGACCATTGCCATGGGCTCAATCCGCGGCCTGAAGGACGCCAAGACCACCTTCCTGATTGGCTTTGTCTGCTATTGGCTGATTGGTGCACCTGCCGCCTGGGTTTTCGCTTTCCCGCTCGACGGCGGAGCCGTCGGTGTCTGGTGGGGCCTGGCATTGGGGTTGGCATGCGCCGCAATCTGCCTGACCCTGGCATTCGAGTGGCGGATGAAATGCATGCTGGGGGTACCAGTGGAAACCCGACTTGCCAGTGGTGCAGGCGCTGTATAAACAGGCAACCTCATGCAGGGCAATACTCAGGCTTCGTGCTCGCCTTCAATCGCCTGGGCCTGAATTGCCGCTTTGCCATGTATGGCCGAATAAGTGCACAGTTGCTGCAGGCGCCGCTCTAGCTCCATCAGCAGCCGATTACGCGTGCTCAGTACTTCGCTCTTGTTGAAGAAACCGGGCTCAACCGTATAGATGTTGAACATCTGATTGATCTCCGCCGGGGCAGCAATGATGAAATTCTCAGCGGAGCTGTGGTTGTAGAGCGCAACCATTTCCCCGGTCTGGCTCTGCGCCGCTCGAACAAACAGCATGGTAATGTCCTGGCCTTCGCGTATCCGCACGGCCTTGTCAGCGAACTGGAAGCAGGCCTCTTTTCCATCGCGCAACTTCACCCAGAACTCGTGCTCTTGTACGTTGCGGCTGCTGACGTAGGACGATGACGAGCTACTCCCGGTCGAGCCGTAGCCATTAATGAGATAACCACCGCTGGAGTGATGCGAGTGGCCAGCGGCCAAGTGCACCTGGTTACGCTTCTGGGTGTCCAGTACCTGCCCGGTCACGACGAAGAAGTAGAACTGGCGCCCATAGTGGTTGAACGGTTCGTCGATGAAGTTCACATCTTCGGGTGACAGGCTGATGTCGTACATGGTCCGGATCATTTCATCGCGGGCGGCTTTGTCGTGCTTGGCCTGCTCCTGAAGTTCGGCGCGCCGAACCTTGGCATCATCAATGGCCTTGAGTGCTTGAGCCTTCAGCACCGGTGTTTTTTCCTGAGCATAGGCCGCAGCCTTTTCACCGGCTTCTTTCAGCACCGGCGCGGCCTTCTGCCCTGCTTCAACGGCGAGGTCCTTGGCTTTGTTCAGTGCCTGAGCAGCCTTGGCGGCCAATTCAGGGTTGGCGTTGACAGCTTTTTGCTTCAGCTCATCCCAGAGACTCATCGTCTATCCCTTTTTAATGCTGCATCAATGAAAAGGCCATCTACAGACGACCTGACAATCGGAAAACCGTAACCGTCAACCAGAGGGTATGCCGGGCAGTCTACAGGCACTTATGGACCGCGGCGATCCACGCCACACGATCACGCTAGCACACTGCCGGGATGCGCCAGGCCGCGAAAAACGTGCCCTCCAGCGTGAAATCACCCATTAGACAAGCCAATAGCACTTTGCCACCCATTTGAATTGACGGCGTGTCGAGTTTGCCGTTAGTGTGGCTGCACTTTTTGAGTGCCATCAATGGGGCACTCAAATACTTATGGATGAGTGATCAAGGTAGGGATGATGCGCGGAGTACTGCTACGTAGCGGCAAAAGTGAAGATTTCACCGCACTAGGAGAAACAGGCCAACCGGTGTACCGGGCAGCGCTGCAATTGCGCGAGGCTATCCGCCGCAAGAACCCCGACCAACCTGAACTGGTCGAGCACCTCGCCATTCCGCAAACCGACGAGCGCGGCAGTACCATCGATTGGTACAGCGATCGGCCGGGTGATGTAATCCCCTGGAGCAGCGCAACCGAAGAAGAACGGGCACCCGCCCGTGCTCAACTGGAAGTGCTGCAACGCAAGATCGATGAGCTCAGCAATGACCTGCTGGGCCTGGATGCCAACGGTCAGCCGCTTCCCGGTAGCAAGCCAGGCGCTCAGGGTGATCGGACGGTGTTCGGCAAGCTGCTGACCTGCGTGGTGCCATTTCCCGACGAGAATTTCGTGTACCTGGTTGATGGTCGGCCAGTCCTGACGTTCTGGGGCTTCGTCCACGCGGGTGCCGAGCGCAGCCGCCAGCCACTGCATTGCCTCTACCCAAGCACAGCCAAAGTTGCCGAGCCGGCACCACCAGCACCGGTCGCACCGCTGGCGGCACCCGCCGCAGCACCATTGCTCAGCCAGGCAACCAAGCCATCCTGGTGGCGCCGCTGGTGGTGGTTACTGCCGTTGTTGCTGTTGCTCCTGCTGTTACTGCTGTTTGGCCTGCGTGGCTGCCTGCCCAACGCTGCACTGCCAGGCTTGCCAGGTATGCCGCAGGTTGAAGTACCGTCTATGAATGTGCCCTCCTTGAATGGGCAACCCGGCGTCACCCTGCCCGGCGGCGCAGTCTCAGCGGGTAACGGGCTGAACGTTTCTGGCAGCACAGTGGGCATGCCAAATACCGCGCCAGGCAGCGTAGCTGCACCAGCCAATGAAGGTGCCGGTACAGGCTCCGCCGCCAACACCGCGCCGGAGCCCACCACTGCGCCACCAGCAGCGCCGGACGAGGCATCTACCGGTGCGGCACAAACGCCGCCCGCAAGCGCAGGGGCACCCGCCAACGCCCCATCGACACAACTACCGGCGCTTGCGGAAGGCACCCAGCCTTCGCCGCTACTGAGTATTCCTGCAGATGCCGCAGACGGTACGGCCAACTTCCTCAACGGCGACTGGAGCGGTGCCGGCATCCAGGAAGTCGGCACCGGTAAGCCGCTGCGTCTGAAATATGACTTCCAGGACGGCAAAGGTAACGCCACGGTCAGCCGCTCTGACGGCGTGCGTTGCAGCGCTCCGGTGGTCGCGGCAATGAACGGCGGCAATCTGTCGATCAATAGCGATGGTCAGGCCGCCTGTGCCGATGGCAGCAGCTATGACCTGCCCCAAGTGAACTGTAAACCAGGCGCCCAGCACATCGCCGACTGCAGCGGTAGCTACGGCACCGAAGCGTTCCCGATGCTGATGAAGCAAGCCGGCCAATAACACGAGAAGCGCAGAAGATGTTGCCTGAAATCACCCAGTTCGAAGAAACGGTCACGCTGATCAGCGATACCGGCATTCAGTTTATGGACTTCGCCCTGCGCCTGGGCCCAGATGGCGAGCAAGCCGGCAAATTCGTGCAGCTCAACAACGGTCTGGTACCTACGCGCCTGTTGTGGTCCAAGGAATACAAGGATTTCTACGAACCGGAGCCCGACAAAGTCGTGCCGGTAGAGTTCGACTCCAGCGAAGACAACCACTTCCGACTGAGCATGGAAGAAAGCCTGAAGCTGTTTGACGGCATCTGGCTGCCCATTCCGTTTCTGCGCTTCATGCCGCCCTATCGCTTCGACGAGGGGCCGAACAACTGGTCGCGGATGCGCCTGATCAAACTGGCCGAGCCCGATATTGACGGCAATACGCACCGTCTCACGCTAGCCTTTGACAGCCGTATCATGCCGTCCGTCAGCGGCACCGCCTACCTGGCGCCAAACGAAGAAGACGTGCGCTCTGGTGTAGCCTTCAAGATCGCCTGCAGCGCCCGCGAGTACGGCTGGTTCCTGACTCACAGCTGGATCCGCGAGTGGCTCAGTGAGCTGTATGCCGAAGCCCGTGCAGACTGGACCCGCGAGCGCCTGGACAAAGACCTCAAGGGCAACCGCCACCTCGGGCATTACCTGAACCTGCTGAGCCTGCTGCGCCGCCCGACACCTGCAGAGCAGAGCACAGAAAAGCCCAAGGTCGAAATCCCCGAGATCAAGGTCGTCGCCAATGACGCCTTGGGCGTTGTGCGCCCGATTCCGGTGGACCTGGTGCTGGACGTCGGCAACTCACGCACCTGCGGCATTCTGATCGAAGATCATGGCCAGTCGGGTTCGGGCATGAAGCACAACTATGTGCTGGAGCTGCGCGACCTCAGTGAGCCCGAGAAGATCTACAACCAGGCCTTTGAGAGCCGCGTCGAATTTGCCCAGGCCTATTTCGGCAAGGACCATTTCTCGGTCAAGAGCGGCCGTCACAATGCCTTCCAGTGGGCCACGATTGCCCGTGTCGGCGGCGAGGCCGGACGCTTGGCCAGCCGCCGTCGCGGCACCGAAGGTTCCACCGGCCTGTCCAGCCCGAAACGTTACCTGTGGGATGAGAAGGCCTATGGTCATGGCTGGCGCTTCAACGCTTCGTATGTCAAAACCGACAAGGAGCCGCTGGCGACCGCCGCACCTTTCTCGCACTTGATCAACGACCTCGGCCAGGCGCTGTACCTGCCGCCAAAGAACGACATGCCGGTGTTCACACCGCGCTATTCCCGCAGCAGCCTGATGACGTTCATGCTGGCCGAAGTGGTCACCCAGGCGCTGTCGCAGATCAACAGCCCGGCCCAGCGTTCACGCCAGGGCCATGCGCGGGTACCGCGCCAGCTCAATAGCATCACCCTCACCGTACCGCCAGGCATGCCGCAGGCCGAACGCAGCATCCTCAACAACCGTATGAACGAGGCCGTCGGCCTGGTGTGGAAGAGTCTTGGCTGGCATGAGGGCGAGAGCAACCCGTTCAAGGACAAGTCGGTCAAGCCGCTCACACCGCTGCCGAGCATTCGCGTTGAATGGGACGAGGCCAGCTGCGGGCAACTGGTGTACCTGTACAACGAGGTCAACGAGAACTTCGCCGGGCACCCGGAAGAGTTTTTCGCCGCCCTGGCGCGCCCGGACAAAAGTGAAACCGAGCAGATCACCCTGGCCACCATCGACATTGGTGGCGGCACCACGGATCTGGTGATCACCGACTACCACCTGGACCGTGGCAGCAACGGCGGCACAGGCAGTAACGTACACATTGTGCCCAGCCAGCGCTTCCGCGACGGATTCAAGATCGCGGGCGACGACATCCTCCTGGACGTCATTCAAGAGTTCATCCTGCCCAGTTTCAAGCAGGCGCTGCAGAACGCCGGGGTATATGCCCCGGATGCCCTGATGTCGCGCCTGTGCGGCAACGGCGATGCCAGCGCCCAGGAGCGGATTCTGCGTCAGCAGCTCAACCTGCAGGTGTTCATGCCGCTGGGTCTGGCGTTGCTCAAAGCCTATGAGCAGTACGACCCCGAAACCCCAGTGGAGGTTGTTGAGCGCTCATGGCAAGAAGTACTGGGCGATGCTGTTGTCAACGACAGCGTGCTGGAGTACGTGTATGCCGCCGTGCGCCGTGATGTTGGCCGTGACGGCACCCTGGACCTGCTGAAAACCCCTATCGCTTTTGACCTCGAACAGGTACATACGGCGTTCCTCGGTGGCCAGATCAACATCACCAAGATCCTCGCCGAACTGTGCGAAGTGATTTTCCACTACCCCTGTGACGCACTGTTGCTGACCGGCCGCCCGTCGCGCCTGCCGGGCATTCAAGCCTTCATTCGCCAGCGCTTGCCACTGCCACCGGGGCGCATTCTGCCACTGCAGAACTACCGTACTGGTGGTTGGTACCCGTTCCACAAAAACGGCCTGATCGACGACCCGAAAAGTACCGCCTCGGTGGGAGCAATGATCTGCCTGCTGTGCTCCAAGCACAGTG
Source organism: Pseudomonas sp. AL 58 (assembly GCF_036348395.1). Lineage (NCBI taxonomy): Bacteria > Pseudomonadati > Pseudomonadota > Gammaproteobacteria > Pseudomonadales > Pseudomonadaceae > Pseudomonas > Pseudomonas sp. AL 58. The sequence continues at coordinate 21,344 of NZ_JAZBQR010000003.1, read as the reverse complement.
TGCCGAACTTCTACTTCCGCACGGCAGCACTCAAACCGTACTCGACCATCAAGCACTTCGGCCAGATTGATAACGCCGGCACTATCAAACATGGTGACGTGCTCTACCACAACCTGACCTCCGACAAAGGCCGCATTCAACTGCCAATCGTGGGCGAAGGTGAACAACGCGGTACGCCGTGGCTGGAAATGCGCGGCGACATGCACCTGGGTTACCGCCAACTGGCCGCCGAGCGCTGGTCCGCATCGCCACTCTACACGCTGCGTTTTACCGCCAGAGGCAGTCGTAACTTCTCAAGCGCCATCGGCAAGGGCGGTGAAACGCCGGTGCTGCGCATTCGTCTGGCCGTGGACGAGCCTTCGGACCAACTGCTGGAGCAGGGCCTGATCAGCGACAAGCTGGTCATCGCTGAGCTGCAATCGAATATCCAGGATGCCGATTTCGATTTTGAAAGGGATCTTGAGCTCTCACTCAATACCATGCCGACCATGAGCCTGAGTGACAGTGACTATTGGCTCGACAGCGGGAACGTCAAAGGAAAATGAGCAATCTAACGCCAAAGCAACAGCAGCTGATGGGTGCCTGGGGTGCCGTTCACAAAGGTGCGAACGAAGCGCTGGAGTGGATTCAACAGGTGCGCGGCAACGCCGCCAGCGTAGAGGCCGAGGGCGATGCCCTCAACCTCCGGCTGCACCAGGCACGCAACCGAGCCAAAGACCTGCAGCGCGCCGCCGGCACACCGATGGTGATCGGTTTCTTCGGCCTGTCTCAGGCCGGCAAGTCGTACCTGATTTCCGCCTTGGCAGCCGACAGCCGTGGCCGCCTGGAAACCGACTTCGGCGGCAAGACCCTTGATTTCATCGAGCACGTAAACCCCACTGGCCTCGGCAAAGAGGCTACAGGGCTTGTGACACGCTTCAGTCGCTGGGCCAAACCAAGCCCCGATGCCAATTTTCCGGTAGAACTGAAGCTGTTCAGTGAAATCGAAGTGGCTAAGATTCTGGCTAACGCCTGGTTCGAGGACTTTGACCAGGAAAAGCTCGACTACACCTTCACTGACGCCCGCATTCAGGATGTGCTCAAGGCTTTCGAAGGCCAGGAGCATGAACAGGTACAACCTGGGGTCACCGCCGACGATGTAGTGGCCCTGTGGGACTACCTGAAAGGCAACTACGAAAAGTCCGTGCGCAAGCTCAGTGAGCTTTACTGGCCGCGCGTAATGAAATTGGCACCACGGTTGAACTACCGTCAGCGGGCCAAGCTGTTTTCTGTGCTATGGGGCGAGCAACACCTGCTCACCGAGGTCTACGAACAACTGGTCGGTGGCCTGCACAAAATGGGCTTCCCCGAGACCGTGTTCGCACCCTTGAGCGTACTGGTGAAAGACGACAACGGCGTCTACACCCAAGCCAACAGCATCATGAACGTCGATATCCTCGGGCGTCTGGGCACCAATCGCGACCTGCCGGTGAACGTGTTGCCATTGTGCGACGGCAAACTGCAGAGCAGCGTGGGCCTGAGCATCGCCCAACTCGCCGCACTGACTGCTGAGATGACCTTCCGTCTGATCAATCGTCCGCAAGACCCGGTCGTAGAGGAAGTCGATTTGCTCGACTTCCCAGGCTATCGCACCCGGCAGAAACTGCTGCGCATCGAGGATGCGGCCGACCCGGATGCAGTCGAGCAAGTCAATCCGGCCTCGACCCTGATCCTGCGGGGCAAGGTCGCCTACCTGTTTGAGCGCTACACCGACTCGCAACAAATGAATGCCCTGGTGCTCTGCACCAGCTCGTTCAAGCAAAGCGAAGTGGTCAGTGTTGGTCCAGTGCTCACCCGCTGGATTCACCGCACCCAGGGCCGCACGCCGAAAGAGCGCGGCCAGCGTGAGCCAGGCCTGATCTGGGCCCTGACCATGCTCGACGGTTTCATCAGCAACACACTCGGCCTGAGCGAAGGGCAACTGCCCGAAGGCTGCGAGAACATGATGAAACTGACGATGATCGAGCGTTTCGGCACCCAGGAGTGGATGAAGGACTGGGCAAGTACTCCGTTCAACAACACCTATCTGGTACGCAAGCCTCGCCTGGACACGGCCTTTATCGAGCGTGACGCTGGCACCGGCGAAGAAACCGCATTCACTGATCGACATACGCAGCGCCTGGAACAATTGGGCCAGTGCTTCGCCGCCAGCCCTTCTGTGCAGCGTCATGTGAAAGACCCAGGCACCGCCTGGAAAGCCATGCTCGAGCTCAATGATGGCGGCATCAGCCGTTTCAGCAGCAGCTTCAAGGGCGTTGCCAACATCGACTTCAAGCTCACCCGGATCGAAGAGCAACTGGAAGAGTGCCGTACAGAGCTGCTTGAAAACGGCCTGTACGCCTGGCGTGAAGAAGACTTTGAGAAAGTGCTGGAGAAGAAGCGCGAAAAGGCGCAGATGCTCCTCAACCAGTTGGGCGCTGATCCCGATGTATTGGGCGAGTTGATCCATGAGCTCCAACTGCCGGTCGACGAATTGCGCGAGCTGTACCTGGGCGGTGTGTATGACATCGACGGGTTGGACGACGATGCAGAACAAGAGCCGGAGCATAGCGCCAAGGCCCCGGCCAACAAGGCCCCTGCGATCAATTTTGGCAACCTGTTTGCCAACCCCGCCGCAGAGCCAGTAGCAGCGCCAGCGAAGCCGCTGACACGGCGACTCACCTCAGAGCAACGCTTTGCCCGGGCGGCCCTAAAAGCCTGGATCAAGCATATGCGCGAGCTCGGTTCACGCACACTGCTGCTCAACAGCCTGCGGTTGAACAAAAGCGTGGTCGACAGCCTCACCGAGGAGCTGATCAGCGCCGTGCGTAGCCCGAGCTTCCTCACAGAATTGGACGAAGCCGTGACCCGTCGCGCCCAAAGCGGCACCCGCCGCGATCAGATGGTGCAGCGTCAGGTGTTGGCCGTGCAGTTGGTAATGCGCGACTTCATCTCCTGGTTCGGCCTGCTGAGCAAACCCGTAAGCGCACGCCCCAACAGCCTGTTGGGTGCTCGCGAGCCGTTGTTCAGTTTCTACCGCTCGGTGGCTGTTGGCGAACTGCCCGTGCTGCCTGAACAGCCCTCGCATCAAGAGCAGCTTTATTTGGTGGATTGGTTGTCGGGGCTGGCCTGGCTTACCCAGGAAAACGCCAAGAGTGGCGCCGACCCCGAAATTACCACCGAGCAGCGACGCCAACTGGCCGTCCTGCTGAACACATTTGAAGCGAGTTAATCCATGGGTATCAGAGTTGACGTGCTGTCACTGAGCAGCAACGTTCCAGGCCACGCGCGCGTTCGAGTCAGTGGCTGGAGCGAAACCACCGACAACCTCGAGTTTTCGGTACAAAGCAGCCAAAGCCAACATTTCCTGCAGAAGGAAGCACAGTGGAGTAGCAGCCCCTACTGGTTCCAAATTACTCAGTTGGAAACCGTAGACGACGCACAAGCCTTCGAGACCCGAATTGGGCCGGAGCTACTCGACCCCTTGCTGGAACTCAGCAACAACGCCATGTTCCGCATTGAACTGAAGGGCTCGGGCCTGAGCGAGGAAACCGTACTGCGGCTGGCCAAGGACCTGCAGCATTCGTTGTCGCAAGGGAGCACCCCGACAAACGCAAACAGCGGCACGCTGGAGGTACCGGCAACTGCGCCGGTAGAGGAGCAGGCGCCGTCCCAGGCGACGACGGTCGCTCAGGCCGCCCCCCTGACAGAGCCTGAAGTGGTTACCCCGGCGCCAGCTCTGGCAGCCACAACGCCGACGAAAAAGAACCGCTGGCTGTTGCCAGTACTGCTATTGGTACTACTGGCAGCTATCGCGGCAGGCGCCTGGTGGTGGCTAAAACAGCAACCGGAACCTGCCGCACCCAAGCCTGCGGAGCCGGAAAAGCCTGCACAGGTCGAGCCCGCAGTAACCGCGCAGCCTTGCACGCTGGAAAGCATGAAGAGCCAGTCGGAACTGGCTTTCGTGCAGAGCTGCATCCAGCAGGCGCCGGACAGCACTGCGCTGCTGGAAGTGATCAACGTCGCCAAGGCCAACAGCACGTGCGGCGTCGCCCAGCGCCTGTACGCCAACCGCGCTCAGGGCGGCGACGTCCAGATCGCCACAGCCTACGCCCACGAATATGACCCCAAATACCACCAGGCCAGCGAGTGCTTCAAAGCACCTGACAACGCCACTGCCGCCTACTGGTACGAGACCATCCTTAGCTTCGACGAGAACAATGCCGATGCCAAGGCGCGTCTTGAGGAGCTCAAACAATGAGTATGCGTCTGCGCGGATTGACGGCTGCCTTGCTGGCCTTGAGTCTCAGCCCGGCCTTGCAAGCAGCGGACACGCCTCTGCTGCAAGCAGGTAAGAAAACCCTGTTTCAACGCGTCCTGACCACGCCAAGCTGCCAGCTCAGCGACGCAGCAGGTGCTTCCAGCGGCGCAGCCCAACCCGCGTTCAGCCGTTTTTACGTGTATGAACGGGCTCAGGTCGACAACCGAGAATGGTTGCGGGTTGGCCCCGACACCCAGGGTAAGAGCATCGGCTGGTTACCGGGCGAGTGTACTGTTGAGTGGAAAATGCAGCTCACGCTGGCGTTCACCAACCCTGCCAACCGCGACCGCCTGCTGTTCTTCAAGGAGCGCAATCAGCTCGAGGGTATTCTGGACGCCCCCGATCCGGTCAGTCATGTCGCACCACTGCGGGCGAAGCTCAAGAAAGGCAGCGAGGCGCCCGGCGTGTTGGCTCAGGAGCCGGAATACTTCATCGACCTGCAGAAGAACTTCTACCTGCTGCCGGTGTTGAGTGGCGAAGAAGTGATGACCGAGGAAGGTTTCCGTACACGAATCCTCAATGTCGCCTCGGTGAGCAAGGCCGACGCCAGCAGTAGCGCTGCGGCGAATGCGAATACGCCAGGCAATGCCAAGACCCAACTCAAGGCCTTCAGCGCGGCGGTGGTGTTCGTCATCGACTCGACCATCTCCATGGACCCATACATTGATCGCACCCGTGAGGCGATCAAGCGCGTATATGAGCAGATCGAGAAGGAAAACCTCGGTCAGCAGGTCAAGTTTGGCCTGGTCGCTTACCGTTCCAGTACCAAGGCGGTACCAGGCCTGGAGTACGTAAGTAAAATGTACGCCGACCCCAACACCGTCAAAGACGGTGCCGACTTCATGGCCAAGGTCGCTGACCTGAAACAGGCCAAGGTCTCCAGCAGCACCTTCGACGAAGACGCCTACTCCGGCGTCATGCACGCGGTGGACAAGGTCGACTGGAGCCAGTTCGGCGCCCGTTATGTGGTGCTGATCACCGATGCAGGCGCCATCGACGGTAGCGACAAACTGTCGGGTACTGGTTTGGGCGCGGAGCAGGTGAAGATCGAGGCCAGCAACCCTGGTGTCGCCCTCTATACCCTGCACCTGAAAACCCCAAGCGGTGCCAAGAACCACAGCAGCGCCGAGGCCCAGTACCGGGCGCTGTCGAATTACCCGGGAACCAACACCTCCCTCTACTATCCGGTTAACGCTGGCGATGTGGATGCATTCGGGCGCAAGGTGGACGGCCTCGCCGCCGCCATTACCCAACAGGTAAAGTCGGCCTACATGGGCGAAGACGCCATTGGCAGTGCAACCAACGCCAAAGCCGATCCGAGCGAAAAGAAAATGCTCGAAGACGCCGCGCTGATCGGCCATGCCATGCAACTTGCCTATCTCGGTAAAACCACCGGAACCAAAGCACCACCCGTGTTCCAGGCCTGGATCAGCGACCGTGACCTGATCAAGCAGAACCTGCCGACCACCGATGTGCGTGTGCTGCTGACCAAAGCTCAGCTCAGTGACTTGAGCGATGTACTCAAGCAGATTCTGGACGCAGCCAACGAAGGCATGATCTCGCCCAGCGAGATGTTTACCCGCCTGCGCTCGGTAGCCGCCACCATGGGTGCCGACCCGAACCAACTGAAACAGGGTGCCAACACCCGTGTTGCGGACCTGGGCGTGCTGGGTGAGTACCTGGAAGACCTGCCGTACCACAGCGACGTGCTGAACCTGGATGAAGAAACCTGGAAAGGCTGGGACGGCCTTGCTCAGGAGAAGTTTATCCGCAGCCTGAGTACCAAGCTGCGCCACTACCAGCGTTACAACGCCGACGTGGACCGCTGGGTTGCACTGGCACCCGGTAGTGATAGCCGCGATAACGTCTATCCGGTACCGCTCGAAATGATGCCCTGAGCCCCATGCTTGACATCAAAGGACTGTTGGTAGCGCGCGGGGAAGGCGCCCAGGCTCATCGGGTGCGGCTCAATGAGCTGCATCTGGAGCACGGTGAAATTCGTGCCATTACCGGCGAGAGCGGCTGCGGCAAGAGCACCCTGCTGGAAGCCATCGGCTTGCTCCTGGCGCCTCAGCAACTGAACCACTATCGCCTTGGACGTGAGGCGGTGGATGTACGCCAGTTGCTGGCTGAGAACCAGCAGCCGGCGCTGGCCGCATTACGCTCCCGACAGCTCGGTTTCGTGTTGCAGAACGGTGGCCTTCTGCCGTTTCTCAAGGTACGCGACAACATCCAGTTACCACGGCGCCTACTCGGCCTCTCCAGCCGCAGTCGTGCCGTCGAGAAAGCGATTGAAGTCCTGCGCCTTGAGCCGTTGCTCGACAAGTACCCGCAGTCCCTGTCCATCGGTGAGCGCCAGCGCGTGGCCTGTGTGCGCGCCATCGCCCACGAGCCACAGCTGCTATTGGCCGATGAGCCCACCGCCGCACTGGACCCACACAATGCTCAGCGCCTGTTCGAGCTGCTACTGAGCCTGGTCAACGAGCTGGGCCTCAGCGCGTTGGTGGTGTCCCATGACTGGGCATTGATCGATCAGTTCGGCCTACCGCGACTGTGCGCAGTGAATGGGGAAGGAGAAACACGCTTTGAACCCCTGGTTTAAACAGCTGGGGCTGCTGATGCAGCTTTCGGTGGCCGATCTCTGGCATGACCGCAAGGTCTCGCTGTGCATGGCAGCCTCGCTAATGGCGGTGATCGCCCCCCTGTTGCTGCTGTTCGGGCTCAAGCATGGCGTGGTCAGCCAACTGCAACAGGAACTGCTGAGCGACCCGCGCAACCTTGAAGTGAAGATGCTCAGCAGCAGCCATTACGACCTCGACTGGCTGGAACGCTTGCGCCAGCGCCCGGAAGTCGGTTTTGCCATTGGTCAAACTCGCTCGCTGAACACCCAGGCCGACCTGCAGGGCGAGCGTGGGCGCTTTGCCGATAACATCGAGATTATTCCCACCCAAGCCGGCGACCCACTACTCAACACGCCTTTGAGTGCAGTACAAGGCAACCAGGTCATTCTCAGTGCCCGTACAGCTGAACGCCTGGCCGCCAAGGCCGGCGACAACATTCGGCTTCGCGTCGCCCGCCGTCTGGACGGTGTCAACGAACGCGGCGAGCAAACACTGCAGGTGCAGGCCGTGCTGGAGCCCGCACGCTTTACCCGCCCTGCAGCCTTTGTCAGCCCCGAACTGCTGCTCGACCTAGAGTACTTCCGTGACGGCTATCGCGTGCCGATCCTGGGCAGCACCAGCGGCCAACTGCTGGACAGCGTGAAGGTTGGTTATGCCCGGGCCAGGGTCTATGCCAAAGACATCGACAACGTCGAAGCGTTGGAGCGCTGGCTCAACGAGCAACATGTGGAAACCAGCAGTCGTCTCGCTGAGATCGATAGCGTCAAGGCGATCAACCATGTGTTGGGGCTGATCTTTGGGGTGATTGCCGGTGCCGCACTGATCGGTTGCATCGCCTCGCTGGTCGGTGCCTTCCTGGCCAATATCGACCGCAAACGCCGTAACCTCGCAGTATTACGCCTGCTGGGCTTCGGCAGCCTTGCCGTGGCCGGCTATGTGGTGCTGCAGGCACTGCTGCTCAGCGCTGTGGGTTACATCGGCGGCCTCGCTGGCTATTTTGCTGGCAGCGTACTGTTCGATCACTTGCTGGGCAGCAGCCAGGCTACTGGCACGTTCATCTGCCACATCACGTTTGGGCACGGCCTGACCGCCCTGCTCCTCGCGTTCCTAGTCGCCGCGCTGGTCGCCATGATCGGCGCCCTGCGAGCCATTCGAATTCAACCTGCGGAGAGTCTGCGTGAGCTCTAAAGCCTACGGCCGTCTACTGTTCTTGCCCCTGAGTTTCGGCTGCCTGATGCAAGCCTCGGCTGCGGCCTGGGAGGAGAAACACTATAACCCCATGCCCGACACCGACGATGTAGTGCTACCCATGCCCTGCGAAGGGTCGATGGTGTTTCGCAAGGTGCTGATCCCTCTGGCCGGACCATTAGACGACTACCCAATCAACATTGGCCAGGACAGTGCCGAGTGGGGTTATGTCGAGCAGACCCGACCCGCCTTTATCGCCGGTAGTTTCACCAGCGCGAAAGGTGAGAAATCGCGCTACTACCTGATGGCCAAGTATGAAATGACGCAGTTGCAATACCGTGCATTGACGGACGAAACCTGCCCGACGCCGTCGAACAAGCTGCGCCTGCCGGAGGTGTCGCTGAGCTGGCTCGATGCACTGCAAGCAACCGATAAATACAACCGCTGGTTGCGCGCCAATGCTGCCGCAAAACTGCCCAAGGAGGATGGCGCCCAGGGCTTTCTGCGCTTGCCCACCGAGGTCGAATGGGAGTACGCAGCGCGCGGTGGGCTGCAGGTCGGTACCGCTGAGTTTCGCGATGCTCGCTACCCGATGCCCGAGGGTTTGAATGCCTACGAATGGTTTGCTGGCGCCCAGTCGTCGAACGGCAAACTGCAGCTCAGCGGGCTGCTCAAAGCAAACCCCCTGGGCCTGCACGACATGCTTGGCAACGCCAGCGAGATGATGTTTGAACCCTTTCACTTGAACAAACTGGATCGCCAGCACGGGCAGGCCGGCGGCTATGTGGTGCGCGGAGGCAACTACCTGACTGCCGAGGGCGAGCTACGCACGGCGCTGCGTGAAGAAGAGCCGTACTACAACGCCGAAGGCCCGGTGACCAGCAAAACCACAGGCATGCGCTTGGTGCTAGTGTCGCCCACGATGACCTCTCGCGAACGCGTCAGCAGTATTGAGAGTAGCTGGAAGAAGCTGGGCGGCGATGAACCCACCGGACACGCCAAGGACAAAGGCACCGTGAAAGCCCTGGAAGACCTCGCCTCGAAGGTTGATGACCAAGGCCTGAAAGACCAGCTCAAGACCGTAGAAAACCAGCTGCGGGCGAGCAACCAGCAACAGCAGGAAGCTCGCGATCAGGCGATCCGCGCCAGCCTCAACCTCGGCGCTTTCCTCTGTACCAAGATGCTCGACGACGGCCAGTACCTCGACTTCCTGCAGAAGAACTATGCCAGCAACTGCAAGGCCGGCGAAGAAGACCCCACCTGCGGCATGCGCAAAACCAAGCTCGAAGAACAGAGCACGCGCTTGCACAAGCTGAGCCGTTACTACGCCAGCTCTTTGGTGGAGTCCGGGTCGCTCTATGGCAAGCCCCTGCTGGAAGCGCAAGTGCCGGTGCTGGAGGGCACGCTCAAGGCCAACAAGAACCTGAAGGAGCTAATGCCTTACCTACGTACCCACTGGGCTAACCAGGCCGAATTCCTCAAAACCCAGAAAATCGACACTGCAGCCTGGCTCAACAGCTGCAAGGCCGTAACCCTCTGATCAACAACGAGTCAAGGAACGCGAACGTGAATACCAATAAAGCAGGCATCTCCCGGATTTGGGTCAGTGTGATGGTAGTAGTCAGCCTGGTGCTGAGCGGTTGTGCTGGTACCGGTAGCTCAATGTTGGGTGGAAGCAGCAACGCAGACCCACGGCTGACCTCCGGCAACGATGCCAAGTTTTTCACCACCTCGGGCTATCAGGCCTGTGCTGTCGCCGCAGCCGGTGGCGTGCTCGCCTGCACCCTGTCGAACTCGAGCAACAAAGCTACCTGCGCCATCGTCGCCGGCCTTGCCGCGTGTGGCGTGGCCATGGGCGCCAACTACTACCTGGATCAGCGTCGTGCCCAGTACTCCGACACCAACCAGCGCCTGACGATGATGACCACCGATGTTCAACAGGAAACAGCCAAGGTTGCCGAGCGGACCAACACTCTGCAGCGCGTGATCAACGACGACAAGCAACAAATCGCCGCCCTGCAACGCGATATTCAAGCCAAGACGGTTAACAAGGCCAAGGCTCAGCAAGACGTTGCCGCCATCGACAGCAACATTGCCTTGATGCGCAAAGACGTAAACAACATGAAAGCCCGTGTCACCGAATTTGAGAAGGTCGCCAAGCTTGAGCGAGAAGGCGGCGCCAATCAGGCTGAGGTGCAGAAGGTCGAGGCAGAAATTGCCAAGATGAACAACAAGGTCGTTGCCCTGCAGCAGGAGGTCGACGGCCTCTACAGCCAGCGCTCGGCAATTACCCTGGGCTAAGGAGCACGCTATGTACCTACGCCTCAGCTTTTGCGTTCTAGCCCTGCTCTCAGTGGCCGGATGCGCTACTACTGCGTCACAGTGCAATGCCTCCGACAGCGACGTCAGCATGATCAAGAAGCTCAACTGCGACTACGGCGGTGGTTACAGTGAGCAGGTGCGCAACAGCGAGCAGGCCTTGGTCGATGCCCGTGAGCAGAACCGTCAGTTCAACGACGTGTATGCTCAGCTCAGCGCGCAGCAGACGTCGACCCGCCAGGACCTGGCAACCGTACAACGTCAGCAGGCTAGCCTGGAAAAGTCGCTCAATGGTCTATTGGCAACGCTCAAGGCCCGGCATGCCAACAAGCGCGACGTGCAACAGCAGATTGCGGGCCTTGAACAGCGGATGAAAGCCTCGCAGAACGCCCCTGCCAACACGGCCAACGCCGCCCAGGTCGAGGCCCGCAAACAAGAGCTGAAAGCTCTGCAGCAGCAGGTCAGTCGCCTCCAGCTAAGCCTCGGTTACGAGTAAGCCTATAACCGGCAGCTTCGGCTGCCGGTCCTTTTCAGGACATCCTCATGCAACGGGTTATCCGTGATGCCAGCACGAGCCAGGACGGCTTAGCCTCGCTCGAACACACCGTAGCGATTATCGCCAAGCATTTTCCACCCAGCGTTGCTCACCTCTATGCGGTGCCACGAAAAGGCGCCGATGGCGCCCGTGAATGGTGGTCGGAACTGACCGGACAGCCACGCCAGTACCGCGAACTCAACGCCGATGAGCAACAGGCGTTGCTGGAGATCTATGCGCAGCGCCAAGACGCGGTCACGCAATTGGCCAACGAACTGGAACGTCGCGGCCAGGGCACAGAAGCTAGCGCACTGCGGCGACTGGTAGGGCCGCCGAACCTCGACAACCTTTACAGCATCAATGGCTACCCGCTGTTGGTGCGCTGGGGTGACCCTGAACCTAGGCCTGCACCAGGCCCTACTCCGCAAGCAGCCGCACCAATTGTGCGTCGGCGAACGTGGATCTGGTTGCCTTGGTTCCTGCTGCCATTACTCTTGCTGCTATCGCTACTGCTCGCGCTGTGGATTGGCTGGCCTTACCTGCAACGTTGGCTGAATACACCCCAGCCGCAGCACTTCGCCTGCGTTAAAGACCCACAGGTACAACCCCCTGAGTTTTCCGTAGTCCTCGATACCTCCGGCTCAATGCAACTGAGCGTGGATGCCACGCTCGAGGACGAGCAATGGTTTTTCACCCTTGGTCAAGAGGACGGAGCCGACCCTGAGCGCCTGGCCCGGATAACCCAAGGCCCAATACGCATGGACGTGGCCAAGAGCGCGTTGAGCCAGATGGTGAACGACCTGCACCCGGCCATCGACATGCGCATCGTGACCTTTGATGGCTGCCGCGCGCCAATCGACCATGGCCAGTTCAGTCTTGCCCAACGCCCGGCCTTGATCCAAGGCATTAAAGGCCTCGTGGCCAACGATGGCACTGCACTCACGGCAAGCCTGGAAAGCGCAGCGCGCACGATGAATGGTCGTGACCGCGACGGGGTAATCGTAATGTTCGTCGATGGTGCAGACGGTTGTGGCCAAAACGCTTGCGACGTGGCGCAACGTATTGCCCGAGAACAACCACGGTTGCGGGTCAACCTGGTCAACATCAGCAACAACAGCCTGGCCAGTTGCATCGCTGACAGCACCGGTGGCCGGGTGTATTCAGCAAACAATGCCGTGGAAATGGCGAAGGCCCTGCAAGACGCCAGCCAAGAGGTTTCCGGCAGCGCCAATTGTGACTAATGCCTGTTGATTGTAAGGAATGAACGTATGCAACGGGTAACCCGCGATGCCCACGCAAGCCAGGACAGCGCACAGGCTCTGGATCAGACGGTAGCGTTGATTCACCAGCACTTTCCGCCAACTATTGCTCACCTCTATGCCATACCCCGCCAAGGTAAGGGTGGCGCGCTGGAGTGGTGGTCAGCGCTTGCCGGGCAGCCACACCTCTACGCCACGTTGAACCGTGAACAGCAGGCAGCGTTGTTGATGCGTTATGAAGAACGCCAGACCTCAGTGGGTCACCTGGCCCTGGAGCTGGAACGGCGGGGTCAGGAGCAGGCGGCCAAGGCTCTGCGCGGCCTGATCGGGGCACCCGACCTCGACAATCTCTACAGCGTCAATGGCGAGCCACTGGTGGTGCGCTGGGGTCAGCAACCGGCCCCGCTGCAGACTCCCTCTGTAGCTCACAAGCCGAAACCGGCTCCAGTCACTGCACCGACCAAACCTGCGGCCCCGAAACCGGCCCCGGCACCACGCACGGTGTCTCCACCTCGACGCTGGCTCATGTGGCCCTGGTTACTGGGATTACTGCTACTGGCAGCGCTCTGGTGGATGTACGCGTGGTGGCCTTCAATCCACCAATGGTGGGTAGCACCAGGACGCCCTACCTTTGCCTGCGTTCCAGGTACCCCTTCACAGGCCGCCGAGTTTTCCGTGGTACTCGATACCTCAGGCTCGATGGACAGCCGTATTCGGGTCAAACAAGAAAGTGACCCGTGGTACATCGACCTGCTGCAAAAAGTCCCGCTGCTGGAGGATTACCTTGCGTCCAAAGGCCCACAACGGGTCACGCGTATGGAGGTCGCCAAGAACTCACTCGGCACGTTGGTGGAGAACCTGGACAAAGACATAGACATGCGTCTGGTGACGTTCAACGGTTGCCGCGCACCACTGGACCATGGCGTATTCGACCGAGACAAACGTCCACAACTCACAGAGCTGATCCAGAAACTCGATGCCAAGGGCGGTACCGGGTTGGGCATCAGCCTTGAAGCGGCAGCCCGGCAGATGAACGGTCGTGACCGCGACGGGGTGATTGTGATGTTTGTCGACGGCAGCGACAGCTGTGGCCAAAGCGTCTGCAAGGTGTCCCGTCAGATAGCCCAGGCACAGCCGCGACTGCGGATCAATGTCGTCAACATCAGTGCCAGTACGGGCTCGAACTGCGCGGCCGAAAATACCGGCGGCCGTGTCTACACAGCCAATGATGCGGCAGCCGTGGCTGCAGCACTGCAAGAAGCCAGCCTGGAAGTGTCGAGTGGCGTACGTTGTGAATGACCGCCCTGCCGACGATCCGAACTCTACGCCAATGACGCTTTTCAATCGGACCAATGCCGCTTTCAACCTTGCCCTGTGGTGATTACTGCACGATTCTTTAGCTATCGATCGTCACTACCACCACTTGGCAGGGCTCCCTATGAAAACCGTGGCACAGCTCCTGAAATTGAAGTCCCAGCAGCATCAGCAGGTTCACACTATTGCCCCTGACCAGATGGTGCTTGATGCGCTGCGGGTGATGGCTGAAAAGAACGTCGGTGCCTTGCCCGTCGTTGAAGGCGGCAAAGTGGTCGGCGTAATCAGTGAACGCGACTATGCGCGCAAGATGGTACTGAAGGGGCGTTCATCGGTGGGCACACCGGTCAGCGCAATCATGAGTGCGCCCGTGATTACGGTAGGGCCGCATCAGAACATCGATACCTGCATGAGCATGATGACCGACGGCCACCTGCGTCACCTGCCGGTGGTGGAGAACGGTGAGCTGCTGGGCCTGCTGTCGATTGGCGACCTGGTCAAGGCAGCCATTGCGGAACAAGCAGACCTCATCCAGCAACTGGAACACTATATTCGCGGAGACTGAAGCCGAGGGCTGATTTCAGATCAGCCCTGCACCGTCGTCTTCATCGTCGACCAACAGGCGGGTCAGGCCTCCCAGGGCGATACGTGCCTGGGAGCGCCCCAGCAGCTTGCCTTGGGCGCCTTCTGGCAAGTCGGTGATGCTGATCAGCCCTTTGCGGGTCAGCACATCGATCAAGTCTTCCAGTACCCGGATCATGTCCAGGTCGCTTTGCTTGAGTTGCTGAAGGCTGCCTTCCAGCACGTCGTCAGCAAACCACTTCTGAATTTCCGCGTTGTCGGCTGGCAAGGTTTCCGTAGCGTCGGCATAAGCGGCAGCTTCTACCCGGAGCAATTGGCCCTGTGCATCGCGTTGCACGTAGAACATGGGGTACCCCTCGTGTGTGTCAGTCCATATCCGCCATCAGCAGCATAGGCCAAGCCCGCCGAGCAGTAGCGCCCGGCGCACCAGTATGCGCCGCGAAGACGGTATAGGGAAAGGCCCGAGGCCAGCAGCAACCCGGGTAGGGCTGCCGCTGGCACAGGCATTAGCTGTTGGAGTGATCGATCTTGATGGTCGGGTCTGCACCGGAGATCAACGAGTTGATCGTGGTGTTCGACCAGTTCACCCCTTCCAACTTGATGGTGACATCGGCATTGGCCGTTCCACCGGCGGCATTGAGCTTGCCTTCGGAACTGACCTGCAGTGTAGAAACACCATCGACGGTCGTGAGCTTCAGGTAATTGTCGATGGTGCTGCCCTTCTCGCCTTGCAGCAAATCGCTCAGGTCGAGACGGTCACCTTCGGCAGGTTTGAAGTCCTTGATCACATCGTTACCCACGTCACCGGCCTTCCAGACGAAGGTGTCGGCACCGCTACCGCCGGTCAGGATGTCATCACCCTTGCCGCCGATCAGGTAGTCATTACCTTCACCGCCAATCAAGGTGTCGGTACCGCTTCCACCGAACAGGATGTCGTTGCCCTTACCACCGTCAAGGGTGTCGTTACCGCCCTGACCAAAGATGATGTCGTTGCCATCACCTCCCAACAGGTTGTCATTGCCATCGTTGGTGCGCGACACGTCGAATTCGCTAGTGTGCTCAGCGATGTACTGGTGCACTACGCGGCCATCGACATCCGCCAGGCTCAGGCCGGTTTTCTGCGCGATATACGCCTGGATGGCCTCGACACCGTTACCGGTAATCGAGTCGAAGCTGA
The DNA here is from genome assembly GCF_036348395.1 of Pseudomonas sp. AL 58. Classification (NCBI taxonomy): domain Bacteria; kingdom Pseudomonadati; phylum Pseudomonadota; class Gammaproteobacteria; order Pseudomonadales; family Pseudomonadaceae; genus Pseudomonas; species Pseudomonas sp. AL 58. The sequence goes on along the minus strand of NZ_JAZBQR010000003.1, from coordinate 6,010 downwards.
CCAGATCACCAAACAGGATGTCATTGCCGTCACCACCGTTGACTGTGTCGTTACCCGGCTGAGTGGCTTCGGTATGCCCGAGGATCGCTTCAGCCAGTTTGCTTGGGTCAATGTTGGTCTGCGGTTTGCCATCACTGTCGTACGGAGCCAGGGCGGTCTCGCTAATCCCGCTTTTGAGACCAATGGCCTCAACCTTGGACAGGTTGGCAAGCAGCAAATAACTGTCATGTGAGTTGGTGTAGGTTTCGCCACTGTTATACCAAGACTCTTGGGCTACGTACGACAGTTCATAGGTACCGTTGCCCTCAGCATGCAATTGGCCAGAGGCATTGCTGTCTGCGCTCCACTTTTTCCCCGTCCAGTACTCGGCCTTGAGGTTGCCCTGAGCATCAATCGTGATTCGGTTGTAATCACCAACCATCTTCTTGTCAAAAACATCGCCCAGTTTGTAGTTCAACGAACCCAGGACACCATCCAACGTATAAGAAGATCCCCGGAACGTTGGGTCCGTCTGCTCACCACTCTGGAACCGGTTAGGCTGTCCATCGGTGATGAAGAACGTCTGGTTTTCGCCTGTAACACCCGTGTTTTTGAGCGTCTGGAACCAGTTGGCCGTAGTTTTGAAAGCGTCCTCATAGTTGGTGTTGCCACCTGCGTAGAACTTCTGCAGGGCCGCCGTCAGGGTAGTCAGAGCCGAGCTATCGGCGAGGTTGACGGAAATAGTGGTGTTGACCTGCTCAGAGAAGTCCACCAACAGAATGTTGACGACACCAGCACCTGCGCCTTTGACACTGTTGGTCAGCGTCGTGAACACGTTCTGCAATGCCTTCTGTGCGGCATCAATACCGGATGAACCCATACTCCCGGACGTGTCGACAATGAACGCCAGGTTGTAGTTCTGGCCCTGGACAACATGCAGACCGTTGATGTCAGCCACGATAACGTCGTTATTGTCAGTGCCCGACAAGTTGTCATTATTTTCGGTGCCGTTATTGAGAGCGTATTTGTCCTCATACACGGTCACCTTGATGGTGCCATCGCGGGAGTCAGTGCTGCCATTGGCCGTTTCGGTCGAAGTCGAGGTGACTTTAACGTCGAAAGTACCGTGGTAGTACGCTGGCGGCTTGATGCTCAGGCTGCCCAGGTTCCAACCGGTGACGTTCACCTCGGAAGCACCGACGGTCACGGTGTGGCCTGCACCATCGCTCAGTACCGAGCCGGCTGGAATACCACCCAGCTTGACGCTCAGCACCTCAGAACCATCGGTATCGGTCAACGAAGTGTTGATCGAGGACAGTTTGACAGTGCCGTTCTCAGCGCCTTCGTTGAGTTTGTAACCATCGTAGTAACCATCGCCGTTGCTGCCGTGCAGATCAGACAGGGTAACGCCGGCGTTGGTCAGGTCCGCAGTACTGGTGTAGATCGGAACGCCCGCGCTGCTAAGGTCGACAGCCGTGCCGCCATTGACTGACAGGTTGACGTCGTAGCTACCCGGGCCCGCCTGGTTGTAGTGGTAGATATCAACGGTGTAGTAACCGCTCTTGGTCGGTGAGAAGCTGCCATTAAGCTGGCCACCCGCGCCCCAGGTCGTGCTAGCCACGGTATTGCCACCAATCGACACTGCCAAGCTGTCATCACCTACACCTTTGAAGGTGTAGGTGCTACCAGCTTCCAGGTAGATCAGGCCCGACACTTTCGTGGCGACACCTGGGCTCACGTTGCCGGTCGATGCCACATCAGTGGCGATCGTGGTGCTGTTAGGCGTGCCCGCGGCATCGATCACCGACTTCAGCGTTGCGGCATCGGCGCCATTACCGCTGGTGCCCAAACCACCGAGGTTGTTCCAGACTTCCTTGATCAGGCCAGTCGAGGCCACGCCATTGCCGCCGATGGTCAGGTCTGGCTTGTCTGCTACAGGGGTGATGTCCACTTTCAGCGTGGCTTCACTGCCCTGAGTCTGGCCGTCAGTTGGCTTGTATTGGATCTGCGCGTAGTCGGCCTTTTGGTCGCCTACACCATTGCCACTGAAGGCATCGGAGCCTGACTCGTTTTTGTCCGGCATGAACTGCAGCTTGCCGGCGTCGATGTCAGCCTTGCTGAAGACCTTGCCGAGATCACTGTCGGTCATGGTCTTCCAGGTCGAGCCATCCTTGTACTGCAAGACACCATCGGCCGGCAGTTTGGTGATGACAATACCCTGGCTGGACAGCGCGCTGTCCACATCGGAAACATTGAAGTCACTCCAATTCAGAGTCAGCGGTGCATCTTCACTACCAGTGACAGCGCCGCCTGCCGCAACCGGCGCATCATTGACCGCCGTCACATTGACTGTCGTAGTCGCAGTGTTGGAGGTATTGACGCCATCGGTGACGGTAACCGTGATCACCCGTGGTGTGGTGCTCGGGTCGTCCGAGTTGTTGGTGAAACTGATGTTCTTGATTGCCTGGATGTAATCCTCCAGGGTCGCCTTACCGCTCAAGGTCAACACGACCTGGCCATCCGTGCTGTTGGCATTGATGGAGATGCCGTTGACGCTGTTACCCAGGTTCAAGTGATCGCCTGGCTGACGGTTGGTCAAGGTGACAGTAGCGCCCATCATGAAGTCGCTGTCGACATCGGCGATTTTCACGTCGACGTCGCCAATCGAAACGCCCGGGCCGGTAGTACCTTCAGTAAAGGTCACGTTGTAGTCAGCACCGGTCGAGCCACTGGAGTTGTTGCCATCCAGGTCGAGAATCGGCGCAGGCTCAAAGATCTGCGTGGTAACACTGCCCGCGTTGCTATCAACCACCAGGTTCTCGAACCGACCACCACTGGCCGAATCGATCTTGACGGTGAAGCTCTCGGTGCCTTCAGTGGCCGCATCCTTGATGGTCGGGATACTGAAGTCTGCGCTGCTGGAGCCCGCTTTGATGACCACCGTTGCAACACCAGTGAAGTCGGAGCCATTGGCCGCGGTGCCGCTGTAGCTCAACTTGACGATGACATCCGTAAGTGGCGGATTGCTCAGCGACACGGTGTAAGTGGCAGTGCCACCTTCAACGACCGAGTTCGTGCCGGTAATGCTGACAGTGGTGCTGTCAATGGTATCGGTGACCTTGGTGACCGCTGGTGTCTGGGTGTAAGACAGGTTCTCAAAGTTACCGCCGGTGGCACCGGTGATATACGCACTGACGTTCCCTGCATCCAGATGCACATCATCAGAAGGTGCAGCGATGGTGATGCTGTTTGACGTTTCACCTGCGGCAATCACAATCGTCTTGCCGTTGGACAATGTCACGGTGACCGGGGTATCCGCCGCATTGCTCAGCGATGCGGTGTAAGTGATATTGCCACCTTCAGCCACAGAGCCGGTCGCACTCAAAATCAGGTTAGTGTTGTCGATAGTGTCTGTGACCTCGGTGGTCACAGACTTGCCATCAGGAACCAACGCCTCGAAGTTACCGCCACTGACGTCAGTGATGCTGTTGGTCAGCGGCTCGTGGCCATTGATCACATCGTTCGGCGCAGTGAAAGGTACCGAGCCCGACAACTCACCCACCGGGATGGTGATGGTCTGGCCGTTAGCCAAGGTCACAGTGACCGGGGTACCGGTTACAGGCGAAGTCACGGTTGCGGTGTACACAACAAGCCCGCCTTCGACCGCACTTGGTGTAGCGCTCAGGGTCACGGTGGTGGTGTCGATGGTGTCGGTCACGACAGTCACTGCCGCGTCTGGGCTGGTCACCAGGCTTTCGAAGTCACCACCGGTGCTGCCGGTGATCGTAACGTTCAGCGTCTCGCCGTCTTTGTAGACGTCATCGGATGGAGCATCAACCGTGATCGAACCTTCTTTCGCACCGGCGGCGATGGTGATGACCTGGTTGTTGCTCAGGGTCACCTTCATTTCCGTGCCGGCAGGGTTGGTCAGGGTCGCGGTGTAGACGATCTTGCCGCCTTCAGTCACTTCGCCGGTTGCGCTGACGCTCAGGCCAGTCGAATCCTGGGTGCCAGGACCATCGGTTACGGTCGTGGACGGCTTACCAACGGCTTCTACTTTCTCGTAGTTGCCGCCACTGATGTCCGTGATGCTGTTGGTCAGCGGTGCGTTGGTGTTGTGGACGTTGTTCGGTGCGGTGAACGGTACCGAACCCGACGACTCACCCACCGGGATGGTGATGGTCTGGCCGTTGGCCAGAGTCACCACCAGCGGGGTACCGGTAACCGGGGCGTTGACCGACGCGGTGTAGGTGACAACGCCACCTTCGGCCACGCTGGGTGTAGCGCTCAGGGTCACGGTAGTGGTGTCGATGGTATCGGTCACGACAGTCACTGCCGCATCTGGGCTGGTCACCAGGCTTTCGAAGTCACCACCGGTGCTGCCGGTGATCGTGACGTTCAGCGTCTCGCCGTCTTTGTAGACGTCATCAGACGGAGCATCAACGGTGATCGAACCTTCTTTCGCACCGGCGGCGATGGTGATGACCTGGTTGTTGCTCAGGGTCACCTTCATTTCGGTGCCGGCCGGGTTGGTCAGGGTCGCGGTGTAGACGATCTTGCCGCCTTCAGTCACTTCGCCAGTTGCGCTGACGCTCAGGCCAGTCGAATCCTGCGTGCCTGGACCATCGGTTACGGTCGTGGACGGCTTACCAACGGCTTCTACTTTCTCGTAGTTGCCGCCACTGATGTCCGTGATGCTGTTGGTCAGCGGTGCGTTGGTGTTGTGAACGTTGTTCGGCGCGGTGAACGGCACCGAACCGGAGGACTCGCCGACCGGGATGGTGATGGTCTGGCCGTTGGCCAGGGTCACCACCAGTGGGGTACCGGTAACCGGGGCGTTGACCGAAGCGGTGTAGGTGACAACGCCACCTTCAACCACGCTTGGCTCTGCCGTCAGGGTCACGGTGGTGGTGTCGATGGTGTCGGTGACGACAGTCACTGCCGCATCTGGGCTGGTCACCAGGCTTTCGAAGTCACCACCGGTGCTGCCGGTGATGGTGACGTTCAGCGTTTCGCCGTCTTTGTAGACGTCATCGGCTGGAGCATCAACGGTGATGCTGCCCTCTTTCGCACCGGCGGCGATGGTGATGACCTGGTTGTTGCTCAGGGTCACCTTCATTTCGGTGCCCGCTGGGTTGGTCAGGGTCGCGGTGTAGACGATCTTGCCGCCTTCAGTCACTTCGCCGGTTGCGCTGACGCTCAGGCCAGTCGAATCCTGGGTGCCTGGACCATCGGTGACAGTCGTGGACGGCTTACCAACGGCTTCTACTTTTTCGTAGTTACCACCTTCAACATTGGTAATGCTGTTGGTCAGCGGCGCGTTGGTGTTGTGAACGTTGTTCGGTGCAGTGAACGGCACCGAGCCCGAGGACTCACCCACTGGGATGGTAATGGTCTGGCCGTTGGCCAGGGTCACCACCAGCGGGGTGCCGGTAACCGGGGCGTTGACCGACGCGGTGTAGGTGACAACGCCACCTTCAGCCACGCTTGGCTCTGCCGTTAGGGTCACGGTGGTGGTGTCGATGGTGTCGGTCACCGTGGTCACTGCCGCATCTGGGCTGGTCACCAGGCTTTCGAAGTCACCACCGGTGCTGCCGGTGATGGTGACGTTCAGCGTTTCGCCGTCTTTGTAGACGTCATCGGCTGGAGCATCAACGGTGATGCTGCCCTCTTTCGCGCCGGCGGCGATGGTGACGACCTGGTTGTTGCTCAGGGTCACCTTCATTTCCGTGCCGGCCGGGTTGGTCAGCGATACGGTGTAGACGATCTTGCCGCCTTCAGTCACTTCGCCAGTTGCGCTGACGCTCAGGCCAGTCGAATCCTGGGTGCCAGGACCATCGGTGACAGTCGTGGACGGCTTACCAACAGCTTCTACTTTTTCGTAGTTACCACCTTCAACATTGGTAATGCTGTTGGTCAGCGGCGCGTTGGTGTTGTGAACGTTGTTCGGTGCAGTGAACGGTACCGAACCCGAGGACTCACCCACCGGAATGGTAATGGTCTGGCCGTTGGCCAGAGTCACCACCAGCGG